>NZ_SMKI01000382.1 GCF_004348415.1 Streptomyces hainanensis | reverse complement strand
CCACCACCCCCACCCGCGCCGGGAGTTCGCCACCGCCTCCGCGGCCACGCCGCGTGCGAACGGCGGGCGGACTCCGCGGCGGGAAGCCCTCCGGGGAGGTGCGCAAACGGGCCGGGGCGGGCGGCGGGCCGACCCGGCCCTCGTCACGGCCCCGGAGGAGGCTCTTCGCAAATCATCCATCACTTCAGCACACGGGGGCCCCGGAACTGGCGCGGAGTCTACGCGCGTCCTTGTCGGCCCACCCCGGCTTTCCTAGTGTCCGTCTCCCCGTGACGGAGAGAGGTGGCATGGTCGAGGCCCACAGAACGGACACGCCTTCGTCACGTGACTTCCGGCTCCTGTGGACCGCGTCGGTCAGCGACTCCCTGGGCACCCAGACCTCGGGCGTGGTGCTGCCGCTGCTGCTGCTCGCCCTGGGGCACACCGCGGCCGTCGCGGGGGCCGTGGTCTCGGCGTCCCTCGCCGCGGGGCTGCTGGCCGGCCCCTTCGCCGCCGTCCTGGCCGACCGCGGCTCCCGGCGGGCGGTGATGACCTGGTGCGCGCTCACCGCCGCCGCCGCGATGGGGGCCATCGCGCTGCTGGCCGCTCTCCCACGGCCGCCGCTGGCCGCGTTGGTGACGGCCGTGGCCGTCGAGCGGGTCGCCACCGCCTGCTACGCGGCGGCCGCGCAGGGCTGGGTGGCGGCCGTCGTCCCGCCCACCGGCTACCCGCGCGCCGTGGCCCGGCTCCAGGCCGGCGAGCAGGGGGCGCAGGTGGTGGGGCCCGTGCTGGGTGGCGCGCTGTTCGGGACCGCGCGCTGGCTGCCGTTCCTCGTGGACGCCGTCAGTTACGCGGTCGCGGTGTGCTGCGTCCGCGGCACCCGCGCTTCGCTGGCTCCCGGTGCCGCGGGCCGTGACGAGGCGCGGGACGACGGCCGTGACGAGGCGCGGCGCGGGGCGCGGGCCGTCGTCGCCGACCTGCGGGAGGGACTGCGCTTCGTCTGGGCCGAACCGTTCCTGCGGGCCGTGCTGTGGTGGATGACCGGGGTGAACGGGGTGTTGGCCGCGCTCTACTACGGGGCGGTCTTCACGCTGGACCGGCACGGCGCCGGCACCGCCGCCATCGGCACGGTGCTCGCGGTGTCGGGCGCGGCCGGCGTCGCGGGGGCGCTGCTCGCGCCCCGGCTGGCCGCCAGGATTCCGGCCGCCCGGCTCGCCGCGCTGGTCTCGTGGGCCGTGGTCCTGGTGGCCCTTGGGCTCACGGCCGCCACCCGGCCGTGGACCTACGGCGTGCTGTTCGCGGCCGTGTCACTGCTGGTCCCCACGCTGGCGGTGCTGTTGGCGGCCCGGGCCATCGCCGTCACGCCCGCGGCGTTCCAGTCCCGGGTCGGCACGGTGCTCAACACGGCCTCCGGCGCGGTGGCCACCGTCGCGCCGTTGGCCACCGGCGTGTTGGTCGCGGCGGTCGGGGGCGCCGCCGTGGCGCTGGCGGCGGCCGGGGTCATGGCGCTGGTCGCGGGGTACGCCTCGCGGGTGCTGGGTCCGCTGCTCCGCGCCGCCGCCGCACGGGGGGCGGCGGCCGCCCCCGCCTCCCGTGTCCGGCCAGTGCCCGATCCACGCCCGAGAGGAAGTCACACCATGGCCAGAGTCCCCGTCATGCGGGCCGTCGTCGACGTGCTCGTCTCCGAGGGCGTCGACGTCGCCTTCGGCTGCCCGGGAGCGGCGATCCTGCCGCTCTACGCGGCGCTGGAGAAGAGCGACATCAGGCATCTGATCGTCCGCCACGAGGAGGGCGCCACCCACATGGCCGACGGGTGGGCCCGCACCAACGGCCGGGTCGGGGTGGCCGTCGGCACCTCGGGCCCGGCCGGCACCAACATGATCACCGGCCTCTACACCGCCCAGGCCGACTCCATCCCGATCCTCTGCGTCACCGGCCAGGCGGTCTCGGACAAGTTGCACCAGGAGGCGTTCCAGGCGGTCGACATCGTGGCGATCGCCACGCCGGTCACCAAGTGGGCGGTCCAGGTCAAGGAGGCCGCGCAGGCCCCGTGGATCTTCCGCGAGGCGTTCCGGATCGCCCGCTCGGGCCGTCCCGGCCCGGTGCTGATCGACCTGCCGCTCGACGTGCAGCGGCAGGAGATCGAGTGGGACCCGGAGCTCGACGCCCCGCTGCCCGTGCCGCGCGTCGAGCCGCACCGGCCGCGGGTGGAGCGCGCGCTCGACATGCTGCTCGCCGCCGAACGGCCGCTGGTCCTGGCCGGCGGCGGCGTGATCCTCGGCGACGCCCACGAGCCGCTGCGCGAGCTGGCCGAACTGCTCGGCGTCCCGGTGCAGACCACCCTGATGGGCAAGGGTTCCTTCCCCGAGGACCACGAGCTCTTCGCCGGCATGACCGGCATCCAGACCAGCCAGCGGTACGGCAACCAGTCGTTCCTGGAGTCCGACCTGGTGCTGGCCCTCGGCGCCCGGTTCGGCGACCGGCACACCGGCGCCCTCGACGTCTACCGGGGCGGGCGCAGGTTCATCCACGTCGACATCGAACCCACCCAGATCGGCCGGGTGTTCGGCCCCGACCTGGGCATCGTCTCGGACACCCGGCTCTTCCTCGACGCGCTGCTCGACGCCGCGCGCGAGCGGGGCACGCGCGGGGACCACGCCGCGTGGGTCGCCAGGGTCGGCGAACTCAGGCGGACCCTGACCCGCCGGGACGACTACGACACCGTGCCGATCAAGGCGCCCCGCGTCTACCGGGAGATCAACGCGGTCTTCCCGCCCGACGCCTACTTCGTCACGGCGATCGGCCTCTACCAGATCTGGGGCGGCCAGTTCCAGCGGGCCCACCTGCCCAGGCACTACCAGGTGTGCGGACAGGCGGGACCGCTCGGCTGGGAGATACCGGCGGCCATCGGCGTGAAGTCCGCCGTGCCCGACGCCGAGGTGGTGGCGGTGGTCGGCGACTACTCCTTCCAGTTCCTGGTCGAGGAGCTGGCGGTGGCCGCGCAGTACGACATCCCGTTCGTGATCATCATGCTGAACAACGAGTACCTGGGCCTGATCCGGCAGGCCGAGGCCGACGCGTTGGGCATGGAGACCGAGGTCGACATCCACTACGACGAGTACGGCACGGACAACGTGCGGATCATGGAGGCGTACGGCTGCCGCGGCCGCCGCGTCCACGAGCCGGGCGACCTCGCCGGCACCATCGAGTGGGCGCGCCGCGAGGCGGCCGCCACCAGCCGCCCGGTGCTGGTGGAGGTGATGATCGAGCGGGAGGCCACCACCGCCCGCGGCCTCCGGATCGACGCGATGACCGAGCCGGAGCCGGTCCCCCACGCCTGACGGGCGCTCAGCCCGGCCAGGTCCAGCCGGCGACCTCGGGCAGGTCGGTGCCGTGCGCGCGGATCCAGTCGTGGTGCCGGTGGTGGGCGTCGGCCATCAGCTGCCGCACCCCGCCGGCGCGCACCGCGAGGCCCGGCACCCGGTCCAGCACGTCCATGACGAGGCGGTAGCGGTCGATGCCGTTGCGGACCGCCATGTCGAAGTGCGTGGTGGTGGTGCCCTCCTCGGTGTAGCCGCGCACGTGGAGGTGCGGGTGGACGGCGCGCCGGTAGGCCAGCCGGTGGATGAGCCACGGGTAGCCGTGGTAGCCGAAGACGACCGGCCGGTCGCGGGTGAACACGGCGTCGAACTCGTGGTCCGACATGCCGTGCGGGTGCTGCTCGGCCGGCATCAGGCGGGCGATGTCGACCACGTTGACGACCCGGACGGCGAGGTCTGGCAGGTGGCGGCGCAGCAGCGCCGCCGCCGCCAGCACCTCCAGGGTGGGCACGTCGCCGGCACAGGCCAGGACGACGTCCGGCTCCTCGCCGAGGCGCTCGGTGCCGGCCCACTCCCACAGCCCGGCGCCGCGGGCGCAGTGCGCGCGGGCGGCGTCGAGGCCGAGCCAGTCGAAGGTGGGGTCCTTGCCGGCGACGACGACGTTGACGTGGTCGCGGCTGTGCAGCACGTGTTCGGCGACGGCGAGCAGCGTGTTGGTGTCCGGCGGCAGGTAGACCCGCACGACCTCGGGGCTCTTGCTGAGGATGTGGTCGACGAAGCCGGGGTCCTGGTGGGAGAAGCCGTTGTGGTCCTGCCGCCACACGTGCGAGGTGAGCAGGTAGGTGAGCGAGGCGACGGGCGCGCGCCACTCCACCCGGCGGGCGGCGCGCAGCCACTTGATGTGCTGGTTGGCCATGGAGCCGACGATGTGGGCGAACGCCTCGTAGCAGGAGAAGAGTCCGTGGCGGCCGGTGAGCAGGTAGCCCTCCAGCCAGCCCTGGCAGGTGTGCTCGGAGAGGATCTCCATCACCCGGCCGTCGCGGGCCAGGTGCTCGTCGGTGGGCACGGTCTCGGCCTGCCACGCCTTCCCGGTCGCCCGGTAGACGGCCTGTAGGCGGTTGGACGCGGTCTCGTCGGGCCCCACGAGACGGAAGTCGCGGCGCTCGGCGGTGGCTTCGAGCACCTGCTCGACGAGGCCGCCGAGGACCCGGGTGGGTTGGTGCGCGGTGGCGCCCGGCGTGTCGACGGCGACGGCGTGCCGCTCAAGCGGCGGAACCGGCAACGTGCGCAGCAGCAGCCCGCCGTTGGCGTGCGGGTTGGCGCCCAGCCGGCGGTCGCCGTGCGGGGTGTGGGCGAGCACCGGCTCCCGGGGTCGCCCCCGGGTGTCGAAGAGCTCCCGGGGCCGGTAGGAGAGCAACCACTCCTCCAGCTGCCGCAGATGGACGGGGTTCTCCCTGACGTGCGCGAGGGGCACCTGGTGGGCGCGCCAGGTCCCCTCGACCGGCAGCCCGTCGACCTCGGCCGGGCCGGTCCAGCCCTTGGGGGTGCGCAGCACGATCAGCGGCCAGCGGGGGCGCTCCCCGGTGGCGTCCCCGGCCCTGGCGGCGCGCTGGATGTGGGCGATGCGGTCGAGGGCGGTGTCCATGGCGTGGGCCATCAGCCGGTGCACGGTGGCCGGTTCCTCGCCGGTGACGTGGAGCGGGTGGTGGCCGAGGCCGCGCAGCAGGTCGTCGAGCTCGGCCTCGGGGACACGGGCCAGCACCGCGGGGTTGGCGATCTTGTAGCCGTTGAGGTGGAGGACGGGCAGCACGGCGCCGTCGTGCACGGGGTCGAGGAACTTGGTGGAGTGCCAGGCGGCCGCCAGGGGGCCGGTCTCCGCCTCGCCGTCGCCGACCACGCAGGCGACCAGCAACTCCGGGTTGTCCAGCGCCGCGCCGTAGGCGTGGGCGAGGGAGTAGCCCAGTTCGCCGCCCTCGTGGATCGATCCCGGGGTGTCGGGCGCGGCGTGGCTCGGGACGCCGCCGGGGAAGGAGAACTGGTGGAACAGCCGGGCCATGCCGGCCGCGTCGCGCGTGACGTCCGGGTAGGCGTCGGAGTAGCTGCCGTCCAGCCAGGAGCCCGCCAGCACGGCGGGGCCGCCGTGCCCGGGGCCCCAGACGCAGACGGCGTCCAGGTCGCGCGCCGAGACGGCCCGGTTGAGATGGGTGTACACCAGGTTGAGTCCTGGCGAGGTGCCCCAGTGCCCGAGCAGCCGGGGCTTCACGTGTTCGGGGCGCAGCGGTTCGGCGAGCAGCGGGTTGGCCAGCAGGTAGATCTGGCCGACCGTCAGGTAGTTGGCCGCGCGCCAGTGGGCGTCGAGGGCGGCGAGCTCGTCGGCGTCAAGGTCGGGGGGGTGGCCGGGTGCGCCGGGCGGGGTGTCCTGCATGCCGGTCTCCACCTCCGGGGAGGCACGCCGAGGGGGCGCGTCGACGGTAACGACCGCTGAATGCTGCACCGCCGCCCCCGCGTTCGCGCGCCGCCACGGCGGCGGGCCACCCGAACAGGCCGCCCGGGCCCTCCCGATGGCCGCGCCGGCTCGCGCTCACGGCTCACGGCCCGTCGAGCAGGCGGCGGGCCGTGGTGATGCCGGTGACGAGGGCGGTGATCCAGCGGCCACGCACCGCCGCGCGATGTCCTCCTCGGTCACCGCGTTGCCGCTGAGCCGGAGCAGCGGCGAGGGCTCCAGGCTGCCGATGCCCACCAGGACGGCGGTCAGCCGCTGCCACGCCTGGCTGATCTCGCGCACGGCGGGGTCGTTGAGCAGCGAGAGCCGGGCCTCCGTCGAGCCGACCACGCCGGGGGCGCGGACGAACAGCGGGGTGGCGCCGGTCACTTCGGCGAGCCCGGCGGTGAGGCGGGTGGCCCGGACCCGGCCCTGGGGGTCTCCGGCGCCGCCCGTCAGCTGGACCACCCTGGCGGCGCCCGGCGCCCTGGCGGGCCGCATGGACTCGACGGCGGCGAGCAGCGTCTCGTCCCAGGTGGAGATGCCGATCAGGTCGCCGGGGCGGCGGGCCCACCGGGTGCGACGTTCGGCCCGTTTCCCTTCCCGCTGCGTGGCCGTATCGTCGCACTGTGCGAGTTCACGGCCTCGCGCGGGCGGCCACGCCCGGCGTGGCGGGGCGTACCGGGAGCAGGTGAGGGAACTGACGATTTCGCGACGGGAAACCGAGACCGTCACCGCGCGACAGCCGCCCTACCAGGGGCCCGAGTCGTCGCTGCTGCTGACCGTCGAAAGCATGCGGGCGATGGGCCTGGCGGCGCTGGAGATGCTGATCGATCACGTCGCGGCTCCCCGCGGCGACGCGCCGGTGTCCGCGAACGGGGCCGCGGCCGCGGCACACCTTCGGGTTCAGCCGGTTCCCACCGCGCCGGCGGACGATCCGGTCGCGCTGCTGAACGAGCTGCACCCGCTGTTGCGCGAGGGCAACGCCCATCCGGACCATCCGGGTTTCCTGGCCTTCGTGCCCAGCCCCGGTACCTTCCCCGGCGTGCTGGGCGCCGCCCTGGCCACCGGGTTCGCGGTGCCGACCGGATGGCGGCTGACGGGGCCGGCCGCCAGCGCGATCGAGTCGGCCGCCGTCGGCTGGCTGGTGGAGCTGCTCGGCCTCACCGAGGGAACGTCCGGGCTGTTCGTGCCGGGCGGTTCCCTGGCGAACCTGACCGCGCTCGCCGCCGCCCGCGACGCGCGCGCCGGGACCGAGGCCCACGCGGCCACGGCGTACGTCAGCGACCAGACGCACTTCTCCGTCCCACGCGCCCTGCACGTGCTGGGGCTTCACACGGACCGGGTGCGGACGCTGCCGAGCGACCGCGCCCAGCGGCTGGCCGTCGGCCCGCTCGCCGAGCGCGTGGCCAGGGACCGTCGGCGGGGTCTGCGTCCGTTCCTCGTGGTCGCCACCGCGGGCACCACGGCGACCGGAGCCGTCGATCCGCTGCCCGAGCTGGCCCGGTTCTGCCGCGAGGAGGGCCTGTGGCTGCACGTGGACGGCGCCTACGGCGCGCCCGCGGCCCTGACCCGCCGTGGACGGCGGGCCCTGGCCGGCCTGGAACTGGCCGACTCGCTGACCGTGGACGCCCACAAGTGGCTCTTCCAGCCGGCCGAGACCAGTTGCGTGCTGCTGCGCGAACCCGCCCACCTGCGCCGCGCGTTCGGCGTGGAACTCCCCTCCTACCTGGCCGCCGACGACGAGGCGGACGGTGACGGGGTGGCCGGTGACGGGGTGGACTACCTCCAGTGGGGTGTCCAGCAGACCCGGGAGTTCCGCGCGCTGCGCCTGTGGCTGTCCCTGCGGACCTTCGGGGCGGACGCCTTCCGCTCCGCGATCGACCGGGGCCTGGACACGGCCGAGGAGATCGCCCGCCACATCGAGGACTCCCCCGGCCTGGCCCTGGTGACCGGCCCGGCCCTGGCCGTCGTCACCTTCCGGGCCCTGCCCCTGTCTCTTAT
>NZ_SMKI01000381.1 GCF_004348415.1 Streptomyces hainanensis | reverse complement strand
GGGCCCGGGGGCGGCGAGGTGTTCGGGGCCTCCGAGCACGGGTGGGTTATGGAGGAGCCGCTCACCCGGGGCGAGCTTGCCGAACTCGAAGCACAGACAGGGGTGCGACTTCCGGACGAGTACCGGGCCTTTCTGCTCCACGTTGGCGCGGGTGGCGCCGGCCCCGCGTACGGCCTGTTCCTGGTTCGGCGGGTGCAAGGCCGCTGGCGGTGGCAAGGCGACGGCGCGGACCTGGCCGACGTGCTGAGGCTGGCCGAGGCCTCCGCCAGATCATCGCGGGCATACTCCACCTCCAGTCCGGGCGCAAGACCTGGGACGCGTTCAGAAAACGACCGTGTTGCCTGAACGCCCACTCGAAACGGGCGAGTGCGTCACCGACCGTGCCAGGCCACATCCGCTCGTCTTCGACACAGCGGACGGTTGCACGAGTTCTCGCGGAAACGCCGCGGATCTGCCGAACGGCAACGTGCCTGCGCGCACGCCTCCGGGGACCCGGCTGCGTCGCCCCCAGCGTCACCCCGGCCCTCGAGCCCGGCGAAGCGGGCGCCGGCAATCGGGGGGGCCTCCGCCGCCGGGGCGCCGGAGGCCGGAAAGGGAACGTGCGTCGGGTGCGTCAGCCGGGCATGACCCGCCAGCCGGTGTAGGCCGTCGGCGCGACGCTCGTGCCAGCGGTCGAGCCGTGCAGGTAGCAGAGGCCCCCGGCTTCTGGAAGGGCACCGATGGAGCGGTACTCGCGGAGCGTGTAATCCACGGCGTACGCCTCGACGCCGTACTGGCCGATCACCCGGCCATACGGGGGAACGGGCGTGGTGGCCGTGACACCGGTCGTGGTCGTCGTGCTCTGGGTGATGCTCGCGCTGACGTTGGCGTTCAGGAAGCCGAACAGCGAGGCACTGGTGCCGACCGTGAAGGTCAGACCGAACGTCCTCGATACCGACGAGGTGAAGCTTCCCGTGATCTCCCTGTTCGTGCCGTTGACGACCACGCGCTCCTCACTCACGAGGAAGTCGGGCCTCACCGAATTGATGACGTACTCACCGGCCACAAACTCGGGAGTGTAGCTTCCGTTGAAGAAGTAACTCCATGTCAATCCACTGGGACAATAGCCCTCGTACGCCTGGGCCGAGGACGAGGTACCGACGGTCAGCGTCGTCGTCAGGGCGGCCAGCGCCACCCCGACCGCGATCCGAGATCTCCACCGCGCCGGGCGACGCGGGTCGCTCCTGGCCCGTGCACTGCGGTCGGCCATGTTTCTCCCTTTCTCGGGGCCCTGCTGCGGATTTCCCGAGCAGCGTTCGCCGACAATATTCGGTCGCGACGGCGCGGTCCTCGTGATGCGGCGAAGAACGCGGTGGACCAACGACGACGACTTTGTCACTTCGCGCAGTCGGTGGGTGCGGGGGTGGAGCGTTCGCGCCGTCCGCGGCGAGAGCGGTGAGGCGTCGATCTCGTGATCGTTGATCATGGTCGTGTGGCAAGGACGCGATGCGTACTGCGATCATCGGTGACCGGAAGATCACGGGCCTGTCGGCCGAGGTGATCGCTGAACTCGTTGCCGAGGTAGGCCCGTTGTGGCATGAACGCCACCAGGGAAGGCTGGCGTCCAAGCCGCGGAAGCAGGCGTGGGTGCCGGCGCGAAGCACCAACTGGTGTGCGTCAACCGGCTCCTGGCCGCCCTCGTACCTCTCCGTCACGGGGCCACGCTGGACCGTTCCACGATCACCCGCGCCATCGGCAAGGTGCGGCCCCTGCTCGCCGAGCGTGGGTGCACCATCAGCCCCGGTGTCCGACTGCGGACCCTGGCAGAAGTCACCGACCATCTCGGTGCCGGCGGGACGACCGGGATCATCGATGGCGCCGAGATTCGGGTTCGTCGCCCGGCCGTGGGGCGCAAGGACCGGGATACGTTCGTCTCCGGCAAGAGCAAACAGAACGCCGTCAAGACCATGGTCATCACCGACGCGGACGGCCCCCTGCTGTTCTACAGCCCGCGTGTCGATGCGACAGCTGTCGCGCTTCGACACAGAGGGCAGGGCGGGGGACTCCGGCCGTTGCGTCAGGGTGTCGGCCGTCCCGCGAGGCCGCCGTGCGGTGGGGTGTACGGACGACCCCTCAATACCTGGAGGAATCATGCGCCTTCGAAACGTCGCGGCCACCGTGCTCGCGGGGCTCGCCCTGACCGTTGCCGTACCCGCCGCCAGCCACGCGGTCGGCGATGTCCCGCAGATCGACATCGACGGCTCCCAGTCCGGGGCCGCCGCGATTCACGGGCAGGACCTCGCGAACGCGGGAGCGGTCAGGTGGGACGGGAACGCTACCGGGTCCGTCAGCGTGGGCGGGGAGGACTGACCGAGCCGGGATCCGGCCGGCTGCGGGGCTCGGTGCTCGGCCGGGCCCCACGGGCCCGCCGGCCCCGTGGGAGCGGGTGTCGCCGGTGTAGGCCGAGCCGGGTGGGGCGTGGAGCGGCAGCACGGGTGAGCGCCGGATTACCTATGGGGCCCTTGCCTTCGGCAGGATGGGCGCCATGACCGAGATCCGTACACCCCGCCTGCTCCTCCGTCGCTGGTATGACCACGACTTCGCGCCGATGGCGGACATCAACGCGGACCCACGAGTCATGCGCTGGACCGACGACGGCTCGGTGCGCGACCTGGACCACACGGCGGAGGCCATCGAACAGTGGGAGGAGGAGTGGGACGAGGAGGGCTTCGGACTCTTCGCCGTCGAGTTGCTGGCCTCGGGTGAACTCGCGGGATTCACGGGTCTGTCCGTGCCCGAGTTCCTGCCGGAGGTACTGCCCGCCGTGACGATCTGCTGGCGGCTCGGCTCACAGTTCTGGGGCCAGGGATACGCGTCCGAAGCCGCCCACGCCACGCTGGAGTTCGCGCTCCAGGACCGCGGCCTCGACCGTGTCATCAGCATCAACCGGGTGGGTGACGACGCCTCCGAGAACGTCATCCGAAAGCTCGGCATGGTGCCCGAGCGAGAGACGACACACCCGGTATACGGCTGTCCACTGCGCGTTCACACCATCGATCTCACCGAGTTCCAGGCGTGAACCGACCGCCCCGTCGAACATCACAGGACAGGCGACCACTCTCCGTACGTCCCCGACTGACCGCCGCGTCGGGCCGTCAACGTGATCGCGGTTCTCATTCGAAGAATTTGAGGCTGTATCCGACGTTGGTGGTGGGACCGGGGACGTTGGCTCGGCGGTACGTGGTGTTCGACCACCAGACGGCCGTGCCGCTGTACCAGTAGCGGTTGGACCACGAGTACGGCCTGCCCTTGGCGACCGCGTGGAACATGGTCGGGAACCGGTTGCCGGACGGTGGGCCGGCGGCGACGTCGCCGCGCGGCAGGACGAACGTGTGGTGCCCGGGACCGTCGACGTTCAGCGTGGGGTCCCAGCCCGACATCATGGTCGAGGCGTGCGAGCCGAACAGGCAGCCGTTGCTCTTGTACCAGTCCCACACGTACGTCGGGTCGCCGCCGGCCCGTAGCCGCAGGTCGGCGATGCAGTAGTTGTCACTCCAACTGCCGTTCGCGGAGTAGGCGACGTGCAACTGCCCGTTGGGGTCGACAATCGGCTGGGGCGCCTCGTTGATGTACGGGTTGCCCACGACCCGTTCCCACGACTCGCGGGGCTGCGAAATGACGTAACGGCCGCCGGTGGACGCGGTCGGACTGCTCATCCGGGCGATGTACAGGTTCTGCTCGACGTTGGTGTCTCCGGACCAGCCGGACCACACGAACCAGCGCTGGCCGCCGAAGGTGAAGGGCACACCGTCGATGGCCCACTTGTCATCGGGCAGGGCGACCTTGACAGCGGCGGAGTAGCCGGAGTCCGGGCTGGCCGAGCTGATGTGGTACATCCGGTGGGCCGCCCCGCGGCCGGCGGCGAAGTAGATGCGGTAGCGACCGTCGTGATGCACGATCTCCGGGGCCCAGACCTCGCCGAGGTTGCCGGTGTCCTGCCACACCTGGTGCCTGGGCGCGGTGGCGACGTCCTCCAGGGTGGAGGCCGTCCGCACGGCGATGCCGCCGTCCACGGCCTTGGCGGAGACATAGAGGTCGCCGACCTTGATGACGCTCGGGTCGGCGCCGCCGATGAGGGGACGGCCGAGCGTGGACGGCTGGTCGTCCGTCACCGCGGTGACGGCTTCCGCGGGTCCGTCGGTGGTCGCGGCGTGTCCGAAGACGAGTGCGCCGACGAGTCCGAGCCGAACGATGCCGGCGAGCCAACGGGAGGGCCGCATCAGGTTTCCTCCTGCACATGTCCACGACAGAGAGCGCTCTCACATAGTCACCGTGCGGTGAGTGGCCGTCAATAGACGGGCGACCCGCAGTCCTTCCTCGACGCGCGTGAGGCGAGTGGATTCGCGACAGCCAAGCCGTCGCCGTCTCGGGGGCGCCGTATGAAGGTCCTCGTGCCAGCCCACCGGACGCTCGACGGGGGCACGGCCTTCGCGCGGGTCGGGGGCAGCGGTGCGGCGGAGAGATGGACCGCATGGCAGGAGGGCGGTGAACATGCCGGAGGCCGCCCCTGACCTGCGAGTGTGGGGCCGCGGGGAGCGAGCTGTGCGCGGGGGCCGGCGGTCCCGGCCGCGGCGGCGTCCGCGTTGGCGACGTTCCAGGAGCGGATCGCGGAACACGTCGAAACGCATGGCACCGCCCATACGTTCGGCGGCTTCCACGACCACCGCTCCGGCACGGTCACACCGCACACCGACGCACCGGACGAGTTCGTGGCCGAGCCGACCGACCTGTCCGCGGTACCAGACGCGGAACGCGAGGTGACGGCGGAGGCATCGTGGTGTCGAACGACGTCTCGTGCTCCTCCGGCCACCCGGCCCGCCGAACCGCGGCCGGCCGCCGCGCCGGGTGGGTGCGGCGGCCGTGGGTGGGGGCGGCTCGTGGTGCAGGTCAGGCAGCTCGGAGCAGGGCGTGCAGCTCGGTGGTGTCGATGATGTGGGCCCGTGCGGGGAGGATCCGCTGGAGCAGGAAGTCGTGGACCTGGGTGTCCGGGTCGGCGACGCCGTCGGAGAGGACGTAGAGCCGGTAGTCGCGGTCGGCCGCGTCGATGACGGTGGACAGGACGACGCCGCTGGTGCTGATGCCGGAGACGACCAGTGTGGTGATGCCGCGCTCGCGTAGCCGCTGGTCGAGGTCCGTGGTGGACATGCCTCCGTAGCGGACCTTGCGCACGATGATGTCGCCGTCCCGCGGTGCCAGGCGCTCGTGGATGGCGGCGGCGGGGTCCTCGTGGTGCATGAGGCGGTGCTGGGCGAGCGGGGCGAACGACTTGTTGCTGGCCGGTATGGCGTCCCAGTCGGCCTCGGTGAAGCCGACGCGTACGTAGGCGATGGTGCCACCGTTGGCGCGAACGTCGGCGATGGCTCCCGCCACGCGACCGAGCAGGGCGTCGCGGTCCCTGTCTTCGGGCAGAGAGGCCAGGATCGCGGGCTGGTGGTCCATGACGAGAAGTGCGGTGTGCGGGGAGTCGAAAACGGGGGCGGTGCTCATGTGGGTCTTCTCCTTGCTGGTGCTGTGCGTCTGGTCGCCTGCGGGCTTCCGTGGCGGGTTGTGGTGCCTCACGAGTGGCTGCGGGCCGGTTCCGACTCGTGGTGCGACATCTGATCGGGTCGGGGAAGCAGGAGCGGGGTGGCCAGGATGAGCAGTCCCGCGACCGTGAGAGCGGTGCGCGGGCTGGTGATGTCGGCGAGCAGCCCGGTGAGCGCGGTGAGGACGGCGATGGCCGCCTGTTGGCCGATGGACCACGCTGACAGGGTGCGGGCGACGAGATGCCTGGGGGTGTTTTCGAGCCGATAGGTGGCGAGCACCGGGGTGTACAGGCTCATGTTGATGATGATCGCCAGCTCGACGGCTATCACGGTGACGAGGCCGACGCCGCCGGGACGGACGAAGGCCAGGCCGATCAGCCAGATGGCGCGCAGGGTGCCGACGGTCCGGAAGACGGCGTACTGCCCGTGGCGGGCCACGACCCGGCGGGCCAGTCGGGAACCGATGAGTCCGCCGAGGCAGGGGGCGGCGAAGGCGAGGCCGTACTGCCAGGGGGCGAAGTGGAGTTGACGAAGGAGGAGCACGGCGAGCACCGGCTCGGTGGCCATGATCAGACCGGAGACGAGCATGTTGTTGAGGTAGAGCGCCCGCAGAGCGGGATGGCCCATGATGTGTCGCCACCCGTCGAGCAACGCGCCCGCCCGGACCTGGTTCCTGTCGGTCGGTCGCGGCGCGTCCTCCCGGTCGCGGATCGCGGTGATGCACAGTGCGGAGCCCAGGTAGCTGAGCGCGTCGGCCAGCACGGTGGTGACCGGACCGAACAGGCCGATGGCCGCGCCGCCCAGGGGCGGCCCGACCGCAACGGAACTCCAGTTCGTTGACTCGAACCGCGCGTTGGCGACGAGCAGGTCATCCGGCCGGACGAGGGCCTTGAGGTAGGCGCCGCTGGCCGCGTTGAACGCGATCTTGGCCGCGGCGACCACGGCGGAGATCACGAGCAGTTGGACGAAGCCGAGCCGGCCGAAGGCGTAGGCGACCGGGATCGTCGCCATGGCCACGAACCGGGTCAGGTCCATCGCGATCATGACCGGGCGCTTGCGCCGGAACTCCACCCACGGCGCGAGTGGCACCGCGATCAGCGCGCCCACCGCGGGCCCCACCGCGGACAGCGCGGACACCTCGGCGGGGCTGGCATGCAGTACCAGCACGGCGATCAGCGGCAATGCCCCGAACCCCAGCCCGGATCCGTACGCGCTCATCGCGTACGCCGCCCACAGCCACCCGAACGGTCGGCCCAGCCGTCTTCTGCCCATCATGCTTGGTGTGCTCCCTCGACGTCCCAACTGAACAAAGCGAAGTTGATCGGTGGGAGCCAACCGGTTGGCGAGGCAGCAGGTCAAACAACCATTCTGGCGCCTATGCACAACCAGAGGTTGTTCCCTAGGGTGGGTTGGCGTGGATCTCGAAACAGTGCGCACCTTCGTCGCCATCGCGGAAGCCGGCCAGTTCCAGAAGGCCGCCGCCGACCTGTCGGTCACCCAGCAGGCCGTCTCCAAGCGCGTCGCCGCGCTGGAGCGCGACCTCGGCGTACGGCTGTTCACCCGGACCCCGCGCGGCGCCGAACTCACCATCGACGGGCAGGCGTTCCTGCCCCACGCGCGCGAGTTGCTGCGGGTCGCGGAGCGTGCGGTCGGATCCGTGCGCGCCGGCCACCGCCCGCTGCGCGTCGACGTGATCGCCTCGCGCGGCGCGGCGTCGGGCCTGATGCGCGGCTTCCATCTCGCGCACCCGCGGATCGACCTCGACGTGGTGATGCTGTTCGAGATCGAGGCGGCCGTCACCGCCATCCGGTCCGGCAGCGTCGACGCGTCGTTCCGCGCCGTCGCCGCCCCCGGCAGGCCCCTGCCCGAGGACATCGCCTCGGTCCGCGTGCTCGACGAGCCGCTCCAGCTCCTCACCGGCCCCGCCCATGTGTTGGCGGGCGCCAGGTCGGTGACGATCGCGGAATTGGTCGGCCATCGGATCTGGATGCCCGGTATCGTCCCCGGCACCGAGTGGGGCGCCTACTACGAGGACCTCGTCGCCGAGTTCGGCCTCACCATCGAGGCGACCGGCCCCAACTTCGGCTCCGACGCGCTGCTCGACACCATCGCCGACACCCCGGCGCTGGCCACCTTCATGAGCGAGCAGACCCGCCTCGTCTGGCCCGCCGGCCATGACCTGCGTCGCATCCCGGTGACCGACCCGACGCCCGTCTACCCGCACTCGCTCCTGTGGCACCGCGACAACCCCCACCC
>NZ_SMKI01000380.1 GCF_004348415.1 Streptomyces hainanensis | reverse complement strand
CGCCCACCCACACCACGGTGAAGCCGTCCGTCAGTCGCCGTTCGGCGTCGGCGTCGTCTTCTGGATCTGCATCAGGAACTCCGCGTTGGACTTCGTCTGCTTCATCTTGTCCAGCAGCAGCTCGATCGCCTGCTGCTGGTCGAGCGCGTGCAACACCCTCCGCAGCTTCCAGACGATGGCCAGCTCGTCGCTGCCCATCAGGATCTCCTCCTTACGCGTGCCGGACGCGTCGACGTCCACTGCCGGGAAGATCCGCTTGTCGGCCAGCTTGCGGTCGAGCTTGAGCTCCATGTTGCCGGTGCCCTTGAACTCCTCGAAGATCACCTCGTCCATCCGCGAGCCGGTCTCGACCAGCGCGGTGGCCAGGATGGTCAGCGAGCCGCCGTCCTCGATGTTGCGGGCCGCGCCGAAGAACTTCTTCGGCGGGTAGAGCGCGGCCGAGTCGACACCACCGGACAGGATGCGCCCGGAGGCCGGGGCCGCCAGGTTGTAGGCGCGGCCGAGGCGGGTGATGGAGTCGAGCAGCACGACCACGTCGTGGCCGAGTTCGACGAGCCGCTTGGCCCGCTCGATGGCCAGCTCGGCGACGGTGGTGTGGTCCTCGGAGGGCCGGTCGAAGGTCGAGGAGATGACCTCGCCCTTGACCGAGCGCTGCATGTCGGTGACCTCTTCGGGACGCTCGTCGACGAGGACGACCATCAGGTGGCACTCGGGGTTGTTGCGGGTGATGGCGTTGGCCACCGCCTGCATGATCATGGTCTTGCCGGTCTTCGGCGGGGCCACGATCAGACCACGCTGCCCCTTGCCGATGGGCGAGACGAGGTCGATGATCCGCGTCGTCAGCGCGCCCGGCTCGGCCTCCAGGCGGAGCCGCTCCTGCGGGTAGAGGGGGGTCAGCTTGTTGAACTCCGCGCGGCCGCGGCCGGATTCGGCGGCCATGCCGTTGACGGAGTCCAGCCGGACCAGCGCGTTGAACTTCTCGCGCCGCTCCCCCTCGCGCGGCTGCCGGACGGCGCCGGTGACGTGGTCGCCCTTGCGCAGGCCGTTCTTGCGGACCTGGGCGAGCGAGACGTAGACGTCGTTGGGGCCCGGGAGGTAGCCGGAGGTGCGGACGAACGCGTAGTTGTCGAGGATGTCGAGGATGCCCGCGACGGGGATCAGCACGTCGTCGTCGGCGACCTGCGGCTCCACGACCTCGTCGCGGCCGCGCCGACCGCGGCGGTCCCGGTAGCGACCGCGGCGACCGCGGCGACCACCGTCGAAGTCGTCGTCCCGATCCCGGTCACGGTCACGGTCGCCACCTCGGTCACGGTCACGGTCGCGGTCACCAGCTCGGTCACGGTCACGGTCGCGATCCCGGTCACGGCCCCGGCCCTGTCCCTGGCCGTCCTTGCTCTGGCCGTCCTTGCCCTGGCCCTGCCCCTGGTTCTGACCGCCCTGGCCGCCGCTCTGGCCCTGGCCGCCCTGCCCCTGGCCCTGGCCGGTGCCCTTGTCGCGACGCCCGCGCTCCCGCTTGGGCCGTTCGGCGGACGATCCGTCACCCTTGCCGCCACGCTCGCCGGAAGCCGTGTCGGCGGCCGGGGAGGACGCCTCGCGCTCGGCCTCGACGGCCGTCGCCGTGCCGTTGACGGCGGCCCTGGTCCTGCTCTCGCCCTTGCCTTCGGCCTTGGGCTCGGCCTTGGCCTCGGCGGCCTGGCCCGGAATCTCGATCTGCTGCTGAGCGGTGGCCTCGTCACCCGTGCGCGCCCGCGAAGTGGTGCGGCGCTTGGGCTTCTCGGTGGCGGGCGCGGCGTCGGCGGACTTGCTGTCCGCGCCGGCGCCCGCGGAGCCGCCGTTTCCGGCGGCCTGCTTCTCCTTGATGACCTCGATCAGCTGGCTCTTGCGCATCCGCGCGGTGCCCCTGATCCCCAGCTTGGCGGCGACCTGCTGCAACTCGGCCAGAACCATGCCGTCGAGGCCGGTACCGGAGCGCCGACGCTTGGGCGCGGCGGTGGCGGCAGGAGCGTCCGTGGCGGACGCGGTGGCAGCACCGGCAGACTTGTCGGCGGTGTCGGCACTCACGCCCATCAGATCGGTGGTGTCGCTCACGAAGGGTCCTTCCCTGGAGCGGACGTCGGCCTGTCTGGCTCGGCGACCGGTCGTGCTGTCCGGCTGCGGCCCCTGTGCGGCGGGCCGGCCGGTGCGGTAATCCCGCCTGTGATCGCGGCGGAAGATCAGTTCATGCTGGTGCGGGGTGACGTCACAGCTAACCGCCGCACCGTTCCGGAGCGGGCTCAACACCGCCAGGCAGGCTGCTCAGGCTGGTGATGGAGGCTCCCGGAAGAAAGAGGTGGCCCCAGGATGTGGGACCCCGGAATTCCGCACGACGCCCACCAGGGCGCTTGGTGCAGACATGAGATTAACACTACCGGATCCTGCCTTCATTCCCCCTCTCGCTGATCGATTCGGGATCTCCGGCGGTCCCGGCCGATCTGCGGCGATCGCACGCGATCGCCTGGTCGACGGCGACTCGGTGCGCCGCGCGCGCGGCGTCCGGTCGCGTCACTGAGCGGCCCCGGCCAGCGGTAGCACGCAGGCTCCCGCGGTGTCCATTTCGAGCCGGTTCGCCGTCCAACCGTCGCCGGCCAGACGGGAGATCTTGTCCGCGGCCCCCTCCTCGGCGAGGGCGAGCACGGTCGGCCCCGCGCCCGAGATGACCGCCGGCACGCCGTCGGCGCGCAGCCGGTTGACCAGGTCGATGCTCTCCGGCATCGCCGACGCCCGGTACTCCTGGTGCAGCCGGTCCTCGGTGGCCGGCAGCAGCAGCTCGGGACGCCTGGTCATGGCCTCCACCAGCAGCGCTGCGCGCCCGGCGTTGGTGGCCGCGTCGACGTGCGGCACGCTGCGCGGCAGCAGGCCGCGCGCCGTCTCGGTGGCCAGCGGGCTGGCGGGCACGAAGACCACCGGCGCGATCCCGGGCGACGGGTCCATCCGGATGGCGCGGACCGCGCCGCCCTCGCCCCAGGCGAGGGTGAAGCCGCCGAGCAGGCAGGCGGCGACGTTGTCGGGGTGGCCCTCGATCTCGGCGGCGAGCTCGAGCAGCGCCGCGTCGTCCAGCCGGGCCTCGCCGCCGGTGGTCACCGCACGGGCGGCGACGAGACCGGCGCAGATGGCCGCCGACGAGGAGCCGAGCCCGCGGCCGTGCGGGATGCGGTTGGCGCAGACGACCTCCAGGCCGCGCGGCTGGCCGCCCAGCGCGTCGAAGGCGGTGCGCAGCGTGCGGATCAGCAGGTTGCGCTCGTCGCGGGGGAGGGTGTCGGCGCCCTCGCCGGCGATGTCGACGTGCAGCCCTGTGTCCGCCACCCGGACCACGACGTCGTCGTAGAGCCCGAGGGCCAGACCCAGCGCGTCGAACCCAGGGCCCAGATTGGCGCTGGTCGCCGGGGTGCGGACCCGTACGGCGGCGGCGCGGAAGGCGGGATGGGCCATCGCTCGATGACTCTCCTTGGTGAGATGTGCGGCGTGTCCCCACAGGATCTGCTCGCACCGCGCCGGTGGACGGTGCTGATTGTCCGGGGCGCTGCGTGTCTGGTGCGAGTGGTACCCCACTGCGGAGGACGAATACCAGCCTATCGAAGGAAGGTTCAGACGCGATACAGGGCGGGGTGGTGTCGCCGCTCACCCCGCCGACCCCGCGCGACGCCCGTGACCTCGGGCGTCGCGCGCGTTACGCGAGACCCAGGCGCTCGGCCGCCGCGTCCGCGTCGACCGGCACGGTGACCGGACGGGGTGCGCCGGCGACGGCCCAGTCCGGGTCCTTGAGGCCGTTGCCCGTGACCGTGCAGACGATGCGCTGGCCCGGGTCGACCAGGCCCTGCTCGGCGGCCTTCAGCAGCCCGGCCACCGAGGCCGCGGACGCGGGCTCGACGAAGACGCCCTCGCCGGCGGCCAACAGCCGGTAGGCGGCGAGGATCTGTCGGTCGGTCACCTCGTCGATCCGGCCGCCCGAGTCGTCCCTGGCGCGCTCCGCCTGCTCCCAGGAGGCCGGGTTGCCGATCCGGATGGCGGTGGCGATGGTGGACGGGTCCTTCACCGGCTCGCCGCGCACGATCGGCGCGGAGCCGGACGCCTGGTAGCCCCACATCCGCGGGGTACGGGTCGCGGGACCGTCGGCCGCGTACTCGCGGTAACCCTTCCAGTACGCGCTGATGTTGCCGGCGTTGCCGACGGGCAGCACGTGGATGTCCGGGGCGTCGCCGAGCATGTCGACGATCTCGAACGCGGCCGTCTTCTGGCCCTCGATGCGCACCGGGTTGACCGAATTCACCAGCGCCACCGGGTACTTCTCCGACAGGCCGCGGGCCAGCGTCAGGCAGTCGTCGAAGTTGCCGTCGACCTGGAGGATCCGGGAGCCGTGCACCAGGGCCTGGCCCATCTTGCCGAGCGCGATCTTGCCCTGCGGGACCAGCACCGCGCAGACCATCCCGGCCCGCACCGCGTAGGCGGCCGCGGAGGCCGAGGTGTTGCCCGTGGAGGCGCAGATGACGGCCTGCGCACCCTCCTCCTTGGCCTTGGAGATGGCCATGGTCATGCCGCGGTCCTTGAAGGAGCCGGTCGGGTTCGCGCCCTCCACCTTGAGGTGGACCTCGCAGCCGACCCGCTCGGAGACCCGCTGGGCGAGCACCAGCGGGGTGCCGCCCTCACGCAGCGACACCACGGGCGTCGCGTCGGTCACCGGCAGCCGGTCGCGGTACTCCTCGATCACGCCGCGCCACTGGCGGCTGGTGTTGCTGACGATGCTGCTGCTCATGCGGTGGTCCTACTCCCCTTCGACGCGCATGATGCTCGCGACGCCATGCACGGTGTCCATTCTGCGCAGCGCCTCGACGGTTCCGCTGAGCGCGGCGTCGGGTGCCCGGTGGGTGACGACGACGAGCTGCGCCTCGCCGTCCTTGCCGGTCTGGCGCACGGTGTCGATCGAGACCCCGTGGTCGGCGAAGACCGTGGCGCACTGGGCGAGCACGCCCGGTTTGTCAACGACGTCGAGGCTGATGTGGTAGCGGGTGACCACCTCACCCATCGGGCTGACCGGCAGCGCCGCGTACGCCGACTCGCCGGGGCCCCGGCCGCCGCCGAGCTTGTTGCGGCAGGCCGCGACGAGGTCGCCGAGCACCGCGGAGGCGGTGGGCGCGCCGCCGGCCCCCGGGCCGTAGAACATCAGCTGGCCGGCCGCGTCGGCCTCCACGAAGACCGCGTTGTACGCCTCGCGCACCGAGGCCAGCGGGTGGCCGAGCGGGATCATCGCCGGGTGCACCCGGGCCGTCACCGACCGTCCGTCCTCGGCGCGCTCGCAGATCGCCAGCAGCTTCACGGTGCAGCCCATCTTGCGGGCGCTGGCGATGTCGGCGGCGGTCACCTCCGTGATGCCCTCGCGGTGCACGTCGTCGAGGCGCACCCGGGTGTGGAAGGCGATGCCGGCGAGGATCGCGGCCTTGGCGGCGGCGTCGAAGCCCTCGACGTCCGCCGTCGGGTCGGCCTCGGCGTAGCCGAGCGCCGTGGCCTCCTCGAGCGCCTCGCCGTAGCCGGCGCCACTGGACTCCATGCGGTCCAGGATGAAGTTGGTGGTGCCGTTGACGATGCCGAGCACCCGGTTGACCTTGTCGCCGGCCAGCGACTCGCGCAGCGGTCGCAGCAGCGGGATCGCGCCCGCCACGGCGGCCTCGAAGTAGAGGTCGGCGCCGTGTTCCTCGGCCGCGGCGTGCAGCGCGGGGCCGTCCTGCGCGAGCAGCGCCTTGTTGGCGGTGACGACGCTGGCGCCGGCGTCGAACGCGGCGTTGATCAGGCCCCTGGCCGGCTCGATGCCGCCGATCAGCTCCACCACCACGTCGATGTCACCGCGCCCCACCAGCCCTGCCGCGTCGGAGGTGACCAGGTGCGGGGCGACCCCGCCGCGTGCCTTGGCCGGCCGCCGCACGGCCACCCCGGCCAGCTCGACCGGGGCACCGATCCGGGCGGCGAGGTCGTCGGCGTGCGTCGTCATCAGGCGGGCCACCTGGGAGCCGACGACTCCACATCCGAGCAGCGCCACCTTCAACGGCCGATCGCTCACCATTCGACCTCGCCTTTCAGCTCTCGTGTCGTGTCCAGTCTCACGCACCCGCGAAAGATCCCCGCATCCCGGTTCACTATGCGGACGCTTCTCTCTACCCCACGTCGAGCCGCAGGAGATCCTCCTCGGTCTCCCGCCGCACGATGGCGCCGGCCCGGCCGTCCGCCACGGCGACGACGGGCGGGCGCGGGGTGTGGTTGTAGTTGCTGGCCATGGAGCGGCAGTAGGCGCCGGTGGCCGGCACGGCGATCAGGTCGCCGGGGCCGGTGTCGGCGGGCAGGTAGGCGTCCCTGACCACGATGTCACCGCTCTCGCAGTGCTTGCCCACCACCCGCGCCAGCATCGGCGGGGCGTCCGAACGGCGCGAGGCGAGCGCCACCGAGTACTCGGCGTCGTACAGCGCCGTCCTGATGTTGTCGGACATGCCGCCGTCCACGCTGACGTACGTCCGCAGGCCGGGCAGCGGCTTGATCGTCCCCACCCGGTAGAGGGTGAACGCGGTCGGCCCCACGATCGCCCGCCCCGGCTCCACCGAGATCCGCGGCACCGCCAACCGGGCCACCTCGCACTCCCGCCCGACGATCTCCCGCAGCGCCTTGGCGATCTCCGCGGGGCCCTGCGGGTCGTCCTCCGAGGTGTAGGCGATGCCGAGGCCGCCGCCGAGGTCGATCTCCGCCAGCTCGACGCCGTGCTCGTCCCGCACCTGGGCGAGCAGCGCGACCACCCGGCGGGCCGACACCTCGAACCCCGACATGTCGAAGATCTGCGAGCCGATGTGCGAGTGCAGCCCCAGCAGTTCGAGGCTGTCCTCGGCGAGCGCCCGCCGCACCGCCTCCGCCGCTGTCCCACCCGCCAGCGACAGACCGAACTTCTGGTCCTCGTGGGCGGTGGCGATGAACTCGTGGGTGTGCGCCTCGACGCCGACGGTGACCCGGATCTGCACGCCCTGCCGCACCCCGGCCGTCCGGGCCGCGGCCGCGACCCGCTCGATCTCCTCGAACGAGTCGACCACGATCCGCCCGACCCCGGCCTCGACCGCGCGCTCGATCTCGGCCGCCGACTTGTTGTTGCCGTGGAACGCGATCCGGCCCGCCGGCATCCCGCCGACCAGCGCGGTGCTCAGCTCGCCGCCGGAGCAGACGTCGAGGTTCAGCCCCTCCTCGGTGAGCCAGCGCACCACGGCCCGCGAGAGGAACGCCTTGCCGGCGTAGAAGACGTCCGCGTCCGCCCCGAACGCCTCCCGCCAGGCCCGGCACCTGGCCCGGAAGTCGGTCTCGTCGAGGAAGTACGCGGGCGTCCCGAACTCCTCGGCCAACGCCCGGACCCCGACACCGCCGATCCGGACCTCCCCCTCCTCGTCTCGCTCGACGGTCCTGGCCCAGACCTTCTCGTCCAGCACGTTGAGGTCGGCGGGCGGCGCCGCGTAGTGGCCCTCGGGCAGCACGTCGCCGTGCCTGGGGCCGGCCGGGTGGGCGGAACGACTCATGGAACTCTCTGACTTTCTGTCTCAGACATGCTCGGGTGCACTGACGCCCAGCCGGGTCAGGCCGTCGACCAGCACCACCCCGGCGGCCTGGGCGAGGGCCAGCCGGGACCGGTGGACGGCCAAGGGTTTCTCGTCCCCCCACGGCAGCGCCCGCCGCATGGCCGCGCTTCCCCCGAACGCGTCGGCGACCCGCACCAACGACCGGGCCACCCGGGTCGGCTCGCCGTCCCACGGGTGCTCCCCGAGC
>NZ_SMKI01000037.1 GCF_004348415.1 Streptomyces hainanensis | reverse complement strand
CGGCCGAGGAGCCGGCGCCCCCGGCCCGCTCCGCCACCGCCACCGACGTGCCGATCCCCACCGCGCCCTTCCTCGGCACCCGGGTGGTCAGGGGCATCCCGCTCAAGGACTACGCCGCCTGGCTGGACGAGGGCGCCCTGTTCAAGGGGCAGTGGGGCCTCAAGGCGGCCCGCGAGGGCGGCCCCGACTACGCGGAGCTCGTGGAGAGCGAGGGCCGCCCCCGGCTGCGCGGCTGGCTCGACCGGCTGCACACCGAGGGGATGCTCGAGGCCGCCGTGGTCTACGGCTACTTCCCCTGCCACGCCGAGGGCGACGACCTCGTCATCCTCGACGAGGACGGCAAGGAACGCACCCGCTTCACCTTCCCCCGCCAGCGCCGCGGCCGGCACCTGTGCCTGGCGGACTTCTTCCGCCCGGCCGAGAGCGGCGAGACCGACGTCGTGGCGCTCCAGACCGTCACCGTCGGCCCGCGGGTCAGCCAGGCCGCCGCCGAGCTGTTCGCCGCCGACGCCTACCGCGACTACCTGGAGCTCCACGGCCTCTCCGTGCAGCTCGCCGAGGCCCTGGCCGAGTACTGGCACGCCCGGGTCCGCGGCGAGCTCGGCATCGCCGGCGGCGATCCGGCCGAGCTCGACGGGATGTTCCGCACCGAGTACCAGGGCTGCCGCTACTCCCTCGGCTACCCGGCCTGCCCCGACCTCGCCGACCGGGCCAAGATCGCCCAGCTCCTGGACTCCGAGCGGATCGGCGTCACCCTCTCCGAGGAGTTCCAGCTGGATCCCGAACAGTCCACCGACGCGATCGTCCTTCATCACCCGGAAGCCAACTATTTCAACGCCCGTTAACCCGATCGGGCGTAATAGTCCGACGACCGCCTCGCGCGGTCGTCGGATTTTCTCCGGCAAAGTAGACTGATCGGTCCGGAACAGGCCGGTCGTCTCCCGTGGACGGCCGGCCTTCCTGCCCCTTTGAGGAGGTGTGCGGATGACGTCTTCCTACCAGGTCGTCGACGCCGGACCGGCCCTCGCCCCGACCCCCGGCGCCGTGCTGCTCGACATGGACGGCACCCTGGTCGACACCGAGGGCTTCTGGTGGGACGCCGAGGTGGAGGTGTTCGGCGCCCTCGGGCACGTCCTGGCCGACGAGCACCGCCAGGTCGTGGTCGGCGGCCCCATGACCAGGAGCGCCGGCTACCTGATCGAGGTCACCGGCGCCGACATCACGCTCGACGAGGTGCGCGACCTGCTCAACGCGACCTTCCTGCGCCGCCTCGACGGAGGCGTCCCGCTGATGCCGGGCGCCCGCCGGCTGCTGACCGAGCTGGCCGCGCACCGCATCCCCACCGCGCTGGTCTCGGCCTCGCACCGCACCGTCATCGACCGGATGCTGCGCTCGCTCGGCGCCGAGCACTTCACGCTGACCATCGCCGGCGACGAGGTGCCGCGCACCAAGCCGCACCCCGACCCCTACCTGACGGCCGCCGCCCGGCTCGGCGTCGACCCGACCCGCTGCGTCGCCGTCGAGGACACCGCCACCGGCGTGGCCTCCGCCGAGGCCGCCGGCTGCCGGGTGGTCGCCGTGCCGTCCGTGGCCCCGATCCCGCCCGCCGCGACCCGCACCGTCGTCGGCTCCCTCGAAGAGGTCGACCTGGCCTTCCTGCGCCGCCTGCCGGTCCCCGCGCCGCCCGGCGCCGGCCCGCTCGCCGGGGTCGACCAGGTCGGCCTCGGGCCCGAGGCGTCGCCGGTCGGCCCGTGAGCTTCCTCACCTCGACCCGACGGACCGGGATGTGACGTTAGGGTCTGTCTGTGAGCAGACGGGGACGAGGGCGGCGGACGTGAGATTTCGCGCTCCCCGACCGGCCCTCCCGGCGGTCGCGGTGGCCCTCACCGGCCTGCTCGGCGGCTGTGCCCTGGGCGGCGACGACGGCCCGGGCACCGGCGAGCCCGTCGTGGTCGGCATGACCGACGCCGTGCTGGCCACCGACCCGGCCGGCGGCTACGACCCCGGCTCCTGGCTGGTCTTCAACAACGTCTTCCAGTCCCTGCTCAGCTTCCCGCCCGGCGGCGTGGAGCCACAACCGGAGGCCGCCGAGCAGTGCGGCTTCACCGACCGTGTCAGCCAGCGCTACACCTGCACCCTCCGCGACGACCTCACCTTCAGCAACGGCGACGAACTCACCGCGGAGGACGTGCGGTTCTCCTTCGAGCGGACGCTGCGCATCGACGACCCGGGCGGCCCCGCCGTGCTGCTCAGCTCCATCGACCGCATCGACACCCCGGACGAGCACACCGTCACGTTCCACCTCAACCGGCCGGACGCCGCCTTCCCCCAGAAGATCGCCTCCGGCGCCGGCTCCATCGTCAACCACCGCGAGTACCCGGCGGACGCGCTCCGCACCGACGGCCGCGCGGTCGGCTCCGGCGCCTACACCCTGGAGAGTTACGGCGAGAACGAGGCCGTCTTCGGGGTCAACGCCGACTACCGGGGGCCGGCCGAGGTGCGGAACTCCGGGCTCACCCTGCGCTTCTTCCACGGCGACCAGGGCGCCCTGGGAGACGCCGTGGCCGACGGCGGCGTCGACGTCGCCTACCGCGGGCTCGCCGCCACCGACATCGCCGAACTCGGCGCCGCGGCGCGCTCCGGGCGGGGCGACGGGCTCAAGGTCGTGGACGGCTCGAGCGCCGAGGCCCAGTACCTGGTCTTCAACCTCGACGACCCGGTGGCCGGCCGCCAGGGCGTCCGCGAGGCCGTCGCCTGGCTCGTCGACCGCTCCGCCCTCGCCAGGGACGTCTACCAGCGCACCGTCGAACCGCTGTACTCGGTGGTCCCCGCCGGCATCACCGGCCACAACACCGCCTTCTACGACACCTACGGCGACGAGCCGGACCGAGGGCGCGCCGAGGCCGCACTGCGCGCCGAGGGCATCACCGAGCCCGTCGAGCTGACCCTGTGGGTCACCCCGACGCGCTTCGGCCCCGACACCGAGGCCGCCTTCGAGCACCTCGCCGCCCAACTCGACGCCAGCGGCCTCTTCGACGCCACCGTGCGCAGCGTCGACGCCGACGCGTTCGCCCGCGGCGTGGCCGACGGCTCGTACGGCGCCTACGTCCGCGGCTGGGTGCCCGACTACCCGGACCCCGACAACTTCGTCGAGCCCTTCTTCGGCCCGGACAACGTGCTGAACAACGGCTACCACGACGAGCGGATCACCGAGGAGCTGATCCCGAGCACCGAGCGGCAGCCCGACCGCGCCGAGACCGTCCCCGACTACGAGGAGATCCAGGACATCGTCGCCGAGGACCTGCCGCTCATCCCGATCTGGCAGGGCCGCCAGTTCGCCGTAGCCGCCGAGAGCGTCAGCGGCCTCCAGTGGTCGCTCGACGCCTCGACCGTGTTCCGCTTCGGGGAGATCGGCAGGACCTCCTGACCTCCCGCGGGCGCCGCCCGTCGGCTCAGAGGCCCGGCCGCACCAGGCCGCTCTCGTAGGCGTAGACGGCCGCCTGCACCCGGTCGCGCAACCCGAGCTTGGTCAGCACGTGGCCCACGTGGGTCTTCACCGTGGTCTCGCTGACGAACAGGTCGGCGGCGATCTCCGCGTTCGACAGGCCACGCGCCACCAGCTTCAGCACCTCGAGCTCGCGCTCGGTCAGCGTGCTCAGCGCGTTGGGCACCGGCGTCTCACCGGACGGCAGCTTCTCCGCGTACATGTCGAGCAGCCGTCGCGTCACGCTCGGCGCGAGCATCGCCTCGCCGGCCGCCACCACCCGGATCGCCTGCACCAGCTCGGCCGCCGGCGCGTCCTTCAGCAGGAAGCCGCTCGCACCCGCCCGCAGCGCCTCCACCACGTACTCGTCGAGATCGAAGGTGGTCAGCACCAACACCTTGGCCGGCCCGTCCTTCGCCGGCCCGGTGATCTGCCGCGTCGCCTCCACACCGTCCATCCGCGGCATCCGGATGTCCATCAGCACCACGTCCGGCTGCAGCGCCCGCACCTGCTCAAGCGCCTGTACCCCGTCCCCGGCCTCGCCGACGACGGCCACGTCGGCCTCCGCCTCCAGGATCATCCGGAATCCGGTGCGCAGCAGCGGCTGGTCGTCCACCAGCAGAACGCGGATCGGCATAGGTAACCCATCGTCGGCGAGACCCGGCCGGCGCCCGGGGGCGCGACCGGCGGCGCGGCGCGCCGGGCACCATTCTCGCTCACGACACCGACTCGGCCGCCCCCGGCCGGGCCTGACCCGGCAGCTCCACCGGCAGCGCCGGCTGGATCATCAGCGGATAGGGCGGGGGAGTGCCGCCGAACTCCGGGCAGCGCGCCTGGTGGTCGCACCAGCCGCACAGCCGGGTGCGGTGGGGCCGCCAGTCACCCGACTCCGTCGCCAGCCTGATCGCCTCCCACAGCGCCATCAACTTCCGCTCCACGCTCCGCAGATCGGACTCGTCGGGGTCGTACGTCAGCACCTCGCCGCTGCCCAGGTAGACCAGCTGGAGCCGGCGTGGCACGGTGCCCCGCAGCCGCCACAGCACCAGCGCGTAGAACTTCATCTGGAACAGCGCCTCGTTCTCGAACCGCGGCCCGGGCGCCTTGCCCGTCTTGTAGTCCACGATCCGGACCTCGCCGGTCGGCGCCACGTCCACCCGGTCGATCACCCCGCGCAGCCGCAGCCCCGACTCCAGCCGGGTCTCGACGAACAACTCGCGCTCGGCCGGCTCCAGACGCGTCGGGTCCTCGAGCGAGAACCAGCGCTCCACCAACGCCTCGGCCTCCGCGAGCCAGGTCGCCAGCCGCGCCCGGTCGAGCTCGTCCGCCGCGACCTCCTCGGCCTCCTCAACCTCCTCGGCTTTCTCCTGGCCCTCCGCCTGGTCCCCGGCCCCTTCCGGGGCCGCGCGGAACAGCCCCGCCAACTCGGGCCGCTTGGCGAGCAGCCGCTCCCACTCCCGCACCACCAGCGCCTTCGCCCTCGGCGCCACCCGCTGCCCGGCCGGCATGTCGAAGACCCGCTCGAGCACCGCGTGCACCACCGTGCCCCGGGTGGCCGCCGCATTCGGCTCCTCGGGCAGTTTGTCGATCACCCGGAAGCGGTACAGCAGGGGACACTGCATGAAATCCGCGGCTCTCGACGGCGACAGTGAGTTGGGAGGCGTTGCGGTGGACCCATTCTTCGGCGGCATGGAGCGAACCCTACGGCGCGTCACTGACACCGGGGCGGCATACCATCGACGGCAGAGCCCGTACGGACGGCCGATCGACCTGGCGGCGGCGGTCGCGTGCGAGGACACAAGGCAACGAGGGGAACTGGTGGGAGACTCGGATACGGACCGGACACCGCACGTCGAGGGCCGGCCGGCCGACGGTCGGGAACCGCGGCGTCCGGAGGGCACCGGCGGCGGATTCCTGATGGGCAGGGTCTACGGCGTTCCGGTCTACGTGGCCCCCAGCTGGTTCCTCGTGGCCGCGCTGATCACCTGGTTCTTCGGCAACCAGCTCGACCGGGTGCTGCCCGAACTCGGCAACGGCCGTTACCTGGTCTCGCTGTTCTTCGCCGTGGCCTTCTACGCCTCCGTGCTCGTCCACGAGCTCGCCCACACGGTGGCCGCGATCCGCTTCGACCTCCCGGTCCGCCGGATCCAGCTCCAGTTCTTCGGCGGCGTCTCGGAGATCGAGAAGGAGTCCCAGACCCCGGGCCGCGAGTTCGTGCTCGCCGGCGTCGGCCCGCTGCTCTCGCTGGTCCTCGCCGGCGTCTTCTACCTGGGCATGCTCGTCGTCGACGCGGACACCGTGCCCGGCGTGCTGCTCGCCGGGCTGATGATCTCCAACCTGATCGTCGCCGTGTTCAACCTGCTCCCCGGCCTCCCGCTCGACGGCGGTCGCATGCTGCGCGCCGTCGTCTGGAAGGTGTCGGGCTCCCCGATGACCGGCACCGTGGCCGCCGCCTGGACCGGCCGGGTGCTCGCCGTCGCCGTGCTGATCGGCTTCCCGCTCGCCACCCACCTGGGCTCGGCCGGCGAGCGCGACTCGTTCACCGGTCTCGAGACGCTCACCGACGCGCTGCTCGCCGCCATCCTCGCCGCCATCATCTGGACCGGGGCCGGCAACAGCCTGCGGATGGCCAGGCTCCGCGAGCGGCTGCCCGGGCTCAACGCCCGCGCCCTGACCCGCCGCGCCGTGCCCGTGACCGGCGAGACGCCGCTCTCCGAGGCGCTGCGCCGGGCCAACGACACCGGCGCCCGCGCCCTGGTGGTGGTCGACGGCCAGGGCACCCCCGTCGCCGTGGTCCGCGAGGCCGGCATCGCCGGCGTCCCCCAGCACCGCCGGCCCTGGGTCCCGGTCAGCACCCTGGCCCAGGACCTCACCGACGGGATGCGGGTACCGGCCGGGCTCACCGGCGAGGGGCTGCTCGACCACCTGCGGGCCACCCCGGCCACCGAGTACCTGGTGGTCGAGGAGACCGGCGAGATCTACGGCGTGCTGTCCACCAGCGACGTCGAGCGCGCCTTCATCGACGCCATGGCCCGCCCCGCCGCCTTCCCCGGCCGTCCGCCGGCCGCCGGCTCCTGAGCCGGCGGGCTCCGACCACCCGGGCGACGAGGCCGCCACCCGAGGTACTAGGCTGGCCCGCATGTCCGAACCGACCGGTGCGGCCCGCCGACGCGGGCCCTTCAAGGTCGGGGACCAGGTCCAGCTGACCGATCCCAAGGGACGCCACTACACCTTCACGCTCGAAGCGGGGAAGAGCTTCCACACCCACAAGGGTGCCTTCCCCCACGACGAGCTGATCGGTGCCCCCGAGGGCACGGTCGTGCGCACCACCGGGAACGTCGACTATCTCGCGCTGCGCCCCCTGCTCCCCGACTATGTCCTCTCCATGCCGCGCGGCGCGGCCGTGGTCTACCCCAAGGACGCGGGGCAGATCCTGGCCATGGCCGACATCTTCCCCGGTGCCCGGGTCGTCGAGGCAGGAGTGGGATCCGGCTCGCTGAGCACCTTCCTGCTGCGCGCCATCGGTGACCAGGGCATGCTCCACTCCTACGAGCGCCGCGAGGACTTCGCCCGGATCGCCCAGGAGAACGTCACCCGCTACTTCGGCGGCCCGCACCCCGCCTGGCGGGTCACGGTCGGCGACCTCCAGGACCACCTCTCCGACACCGAGGTCGACCGGGTCATCCTGGACATGCTCGCCCCCTGGGAGTGCCTGGACCCGGTCGCCAAGGCGCTGGTGCCCGGCGGCATCCTGTGCGCCTACGTCGCCACCACCACCCAACTCGCCCGCACCGTCGAGACCATCCGCGAGCACGGCGCGTTCAACGAGCCGACCGCCTGGGAGACCATGGTCCGCACCTGGCACGTCGAGGGCCTCGCCGTCCGCCCCGACCACCGGATGATCGGGCACACCGGCTTCCTGCTCACCGCCCGCCGGCTCGCCGACGGCGTGGTGCCGCCCCGGCGCCGGCGCCGCCCGGCTCCCGGCGCCTACGGCACCGACTACACGGGCCCCGGCGCGCAGAGCGGCGGCGAGGGCGCGGAGCAGGGCTGACGGACCGTCGGGAACGGGCCCCCGCCGTTCACCGGCGGGGCGTCCTGTGGCACGATGCCGTGCACCTGCCGGCGGGCAGGGCCCGGCATCGTGTCCAACCCCCGTGTTCCCCCCTCACGTCTCCCCTGGAGTCCTCCGCGTGCTTCCGGCAGGCAACGACCTTCCGCACACCCGCACCCGCCCCACCCACTGGTTCGTCACCGCGGCCGTGCTCGTCGCCGTGACCGGCGCGGCCTCGCTCATCGAACCGGCCGGCGCCACCGCGCCCGCCGCGGCGCCCGGCACCTCGGCGCCCGCCACCGAGGGGGACGACGCCCGGCCGCCGGCCCCGGCGACGGCACCCGACCCGGAGGCCGCCGACTACCCCGTCGACTGCGGCCCGCTCGACATCCTCGTCACCGACCACGTCGAGGTGGACCTGGACGCGGACGACCAGCCGGAGACCGTCGCGGTGGTCCGCTGCGACGCCGGCTCGGGATCGCCGCCCAACGGCGTGTACCTGCTCACCGCGCCGGCCGAGGCCGGCGCCCCGCCCACCGTGGCCGGCACCCTGGTGGACCCGGGCGAACGGATGACCGTGGAGAACCTCGAGGTCCGCGGCTCGGACGTGGCGGTGCGGCTGCTCGGCTACTCCTCGGAGGCCGTGCCGCGCTGCTGCCCCGACCAGCGCCGGGACGTCAGCTGGACCTGGCGGGGCGGCCGCCTCGAACTCGAGCCGGCGCCCGCGCCCAACAGCGTCTGAGGCGCGACGTGTCAGTCGGCTCAGTCGGCGTCCGGGCCGAACACCTCGGCCCGGTCCGCGACCCGGCGCACGTGGATGCACTGGCCGGGGCACTCCTTGGCGGAGTCCACCACCTCGCGCAGCAGCGGCAGCGGCACCCGGGCGGTCGCGCCGGGCTCGGTCAGCAACTCCGCCTCCTGGCCGATCGGCACCGGCGGTTTCACATAGGCGAGCCCGTCGATGTCGAGTTCGAACACCTCGGGCGCGTACTGGGCACAGATCCCATCGCCGGTGCAGAGGTCCTGGTCGATCCAGACCTCGAGTTCCTCGGCCGCCTCGTCCCGCACGGTCATCTGGCCTACCGTTCCTCGTGTAACTGCGTCGTACTAGCTGCGTCGAACTGTGTCAAAGACAGCCGTCCCTGACGGGTGTTGACCGCTTACGACCATACAGCGGGCCGCTTTCCCGTGGTGTCGGGTGGGTATTCCCCTGGCGTGAGGGAGTGCGCAAGGGTGAAGATCGGACACACCCCGACCGTCTTTTTGATCTAGGGGTTTCGAACTGCACCGGTCCAGGTAGGGTCTGGAAGCGTCCAGCTCCCCTTGGAGGAGGTGAGGACCGTGGTATCCCAGAACGACGACATCAACCGCGGCGACCGGCCCGGTCGAGGGTCCGACGACCCGGCCCGACGGGTAGCCGATCTCGAGCAGGAGATCACCGTCCTGCGCCGTAAGCTGGCCGACTCTCCGCGCCACACTCGGATCCTCGAGGAGCGGATCGTCGAGCTGCAGACCAACCTGGCGGGCGTCTCCGCGCAGAACGAGCGTCTGGCGAACACACTGCGGGAGGCCCGCGACCAGATCGTCGCCCTCAAGGAAGAGGTCGACCGGCTGGCCCAGCCGCCCTCCGGCTTCGGCGTCTTCCTGCGTGGCAACGAGGACGACACCGCCGACATCTTCACCGGCGGCCGCAAGCTCCGGGTCAACGTCAGCCCCGGTATCGACCTCGACGAACTGCGGCGTGGCCAGGAGGTCATGCTCAACGAGGCGCTGAACATCGTCTCCGCGATGGAGTTCGAGAGCGCCGGCGACATCGTCACCCTCAAGGAGGTCCTGGAGGACGGCGAGCGCGCCCTGGTCGTCGGCCACACGGACGAGGAGCGCGTGGTCCGGCTCGCCGAGCCCCTGATGGACGTGACGCTCCGCGCCGGGGACGCCCTGCTGCTCGAGCCCCGCTCCGGCTACGTCTACGAGGTCGTGCCCAAGAGCGAGGTCGAGGAACTGATCCTCGAGGAGGTCCCCGACCTCGACTACTCGCAGATCGGCGGCCTCGGCGGGCAGATCGAGCTCATCCGCGACGCGGTCGAGCTGCCCTACCTCCACCCCGACCTGTTCCGCGAGCACGAGCTGCGCCCGCCCAAGGGCGTCCTGCTCTACGGCCCGCCCGGCTGCGGCAAGACCCTGATCGCCAAGGCCGTGGCGAACTCGCTGGCCAAGAAGGTCGCCGAGGTCACCGGCCAGCCGGCCGGGAAGAGCTTCTTCCTCAACATCAAGGGTCCCGAGCTGCTCAACAAGTACGTCGGCGAGACCGAGCGGCACATCAGGCTCGTCTTCCAGCGTGCCCGCGAGAAGGCGAGCGAGGGCACGCCCGTCATCGTCTTCTTCGACGAGATGGACTCCCTCTTCCGCACCCGCGGCTCGGGCGTCAGCTCGGACGTCGAGAACACGATCGTCCCCCAGCTGCTCTCCGAGATCGACGGTGTCGAGGGCCTGGAGAACGTCATCGTCATCGGCGCCTCCAACCGCGAGGACATGATCGACCCGGCGATCCTGCGCCCCGGCCGGCTCGACGTGAAGATCAAGATCGAGCGCCCCGACGCCGAGGCCGCCAAGGACATCTTCTCGAAGTACCTCGCGCCGCGGCTCCCGCTGCACGCCGACGACCTCGGCGAGCACAACGGCAGCGCGGACGCCACGGTCGCCGGAATGATCCAGACCGTCGTCGAGCAGATGTACGCCGAAACCGAGGAGAACCGCTTCCTCGAGGTGACGTACGCCAATGGCGACAAGGAAGTCCTCTACTTCAAGGACTTCAACTCGGGCGCCATGATCGAGAACATCGTCGACCGGGCCAAGAAAATGGCCATCAAGGATTTCCTCGACCACAACCAGAAGGGTCTGCGGGTCTCCCATCTCCTCGCCGCCTGCGTGGACGAGTTCAAGGAGAACGAGGACCTGCCGAACACCACCAACCCGGACGACTGGGCCCGGATCTCCGGCAAGAAGGGCGAGCGGATCGTCTTCATCCGCACCCTGGTCACCGGAAAGCAGGGCGGCGACACCGGCCGTTCCATCGACACGGTGGCCAACACCGGTCAGTACCTGTAAGACGCGTCCGACGCGTCGGCGTCCGGCTGCGGGGCACGCCACGGCGGCCCCGCAGCCGGGCGTTTTCCCAGCGGGCGCCCGCCGGGCGCCCGCCACGGCAGTGCTTCCAAGTCAGTCCGATGGAAACCCGCAGTGACCTCCTCACCGCACCCCGTGTCGCCTAGGCTCGTAGGCAGCGACGGTTCGGCGCAGGACCGCCACCGGGCAAGGAGGGCCGCATGACTGTACGGCGAGTGATGGGCATCGAGACGGAGTACGGCGTGTCCGTTCCCGGCCACCCGAACGCCAACGCCATGCTCACCTCCTCCCAGGTCGTCAACGCCTACGCGGCGGCGATGCACCGGGCGCGGCGGGCCCGGTGGGACTTCGAGGAGGAGAACCCGCTGCGGGACGCCAGGGGCTTCGACCTGGCCAGGGACAACGCGGACGCCAGCCAGCTCACCGACGAGGACATCGGCCTCGCCAACGTCATCCTGACCAACGGCGCCCGGCTCTACGTGGACCACGCCCACCCGGAGTACAGCTCGCCCGAGACGACCAACCCGCTGGACGCCGTGCTGTGGGACAAGGCCGGCGAGCGCGTCATGGCCGAGGCGGCCCGCCGGGCCGCGGAGGTGCCGGGCGCGCAGCCGATCCTGCTCTACAAGAACAACACCGACAACAAGGGCGCCTCCTACGGCACCCACGAGAACTACCTGATGAAGCGGGAGACCCCGTTCTCGGAGATCGTGCGCCACCTGACGCCCTTCTTCGTCTCCCGCCAGGTGGTCTGCGGCGCCGGCCGGGTCGGCATCGGCCAGGACGGCTCGGAGCACGGCTTCCAGCTCAGCCAGCGCGCCGACTACTTCGAGGTCGAGGTCGGGCTCGAGACGACGCTCAAGCGCCCCATCATCAACACCAGGGACGAGCCGCACGCGGACGCCGAGCGCTACCGCAGGCTGCACGTGATCATCGGCGACGCCAACCTCTCGGAGATCTCCACCTACCTCAAGCTGGGCACCACCGCGCTGGTCCTCTCCATGATCGAGGACGGCTTCATCGCCGTCGACCTCGCCGTCGACCAGCCCGTGCGCACCCTGCACCGGGTCAGCCACGACCCGTCACTGAAGCAGCTGGTCACGTTGCGCAACGGGCGGTCGCTCACCGCGGTCCAGCTCCAGATGCAGTACTACGAGTTGGCCAGGAAGTACGTGGAGGAGCGCTGGGGCGTCGACGCCGACCCGCAGACGGCCGACGTGCTCGCCCGCTGGGAGGACGTGCTCACCCGCCTCGAGACCGACCCGATGAGCCTGGCCGGCCAGCTGGACTGGGTGGCCAAGCGGGAGCTCATGGAGGGCTACCGGCGGCGCGACGGCCTGGGCTGGGAGGCGGCCCGGCTGCACCTCGTCGACCTGCAGTACGCGGACGTCAGGCCCGAGAAGGGCCTGTACAACCGGCTGGCCGCCCGCGGCCGGATCTCCAGGCTGCTGTCCGACGAGGACGTGCTGCGCGCCCAGGGCGCCCCACCGGACGACACCAGGGCCTACTTCCGGGGGCGCTGCCTCGACCAGTACGCCGACCACGTCGCCGCCGCCTCCTGGGACTCGGTGATCTTCGACCTCCCTGGCCGGGACTCGCTCCAGCGGGTGCCCACGATGGACCCGCTACGGGGCACGAAGGAGCACGTCAAAGGCCTGCTCGACCGCTGCTCCACCGCGGAGGAACTGGTCCGATCCCTCTCCGGAGGCTGATTTCCCGCCGATCAGGGAATCATGGAGGTGGGTCCCCATGGCGACGACGCGATCGGGGAGCCGATGTCGGTCCCGGCTAGTAGGGTCTGATCTTGATACGTCTGATACGTCGAATCTGATCATGGGGTGAGGGAGATGGCGACCAAGGACACCGGCGGCGGCCAGCAGAAGTCGTCGCGCACCAGCCAGGAGACAGAGGAGCAGGCGCAGGAGGCCGAGGTCTCCGAGGAGCTCAAGGAGCGCCAGGAGGCCCTCACGGACGACGTCGACTCCGTCCTGGACGAGATCGACGAGGTGCTCGAGTCCAACGCCGAGGACTTCGTGCGCAGCTTCGTCCAGAAGGGCGGTCAGTAGACCGCGGCGGCTGTGCCGCGAAGTTCCCGCGATCCATGTGGATCATGAGTGTTTGACGGGTAGGGTCCGTGGCGTACCGCGCCTCTGCCCCGGCCGCGCCGCCGACCGGGGCAGCGGACTGTTACTACCTGGAAGGAACCCTGTGGCAGCCAACTCCCATGACCAGGGGCGACTCCCGGCGGCCTTCCTGCGGCCGGGGTCGTCCTCTTTCCTGGACTTCCTCTCCGACCACGCCCCCGAGCGGCTGCCGGGCAATCGGGTGCTGCCACCCGTGCAGGGCGACCTGGAGACGGTGCACGGCACCACCATCGTGTCCGCCACCTTCGCGGGCGGCGTGGTGCTCGCGGGCGACCGGCGCGCCACCATGGGCAACATGATCGCCCAGCGGGACGTCCAGAAGGTCTTCCCGGCCGACGAGTACTCGGCCGTGGGCATCGCCGGCACCGCCGGCCTCGCCGTCGAGCTGGTCAGGCTCTTCCAGCTGGAGCTGGAGCACTTCGAGAAGGTCGAGGGCCACGTGCTCTCCCTGGAGGGCAAGGCTAACCGCCTGTCCACCATGATCCGCGGCAACCTGGGCATGGCCATGCAGGGCCTGGCGGTCGTCCCGCTGTTCGCCGGCTACGACCTGGAGCGCCAGAAGGGGCGGATCTTCTCCTACGACGTGACGGGTGGCCGCACCGAGGAGCTGGGCTTCGCGACGGTGGGCTCGGGCTCGATCTTCGCGCGCGGTTCGCTGAAGAAGCTGCACCGCGACGACCTCAGCGAGGAGCAGACGGTCACGGCCGTCGTGCAGGCGCTCTACGACGCCGCCGACGACGACTCGGCCACCTCGGGACCCGACCTGACGCGGCGGATCTTCCCCATCGTCACGGTGATCACCGAGGATGGGTTCCGCAGGCTCTCCGAGACGGAGATCTCCGAGGTCGCCGGTTCCGTGGTCGAGGGGCGCCTCCAACTGCCCAACGGGCCCCAGGCACCGGTGCTCTAGCCGCCCGGCGCGCCGGACCGCTTCCGGGGGCGCCGGGCAGACTGCCGCGAAGACTTCCAACGGACTTTGAAGGGACGAACGCCGGTGTCGACGCCGTTCTATGTCTCACCCCAGCAGGCCATGGCGGACCGCGCGGAGTACGCCCGCAAGGGCATCGCGCGCGGGCGCAGCCTGGTCGTGCTGCAGTACGCCGACGGCATCGTGTTCGTCGCCGAGAACCCCTCGCGCGCGCTGCACAAGGTGAGTGAGATCTACGACCGGATCGCCTTCGCGGCGACCGGCAAGTACAACGAGTACGAGAGCCTGCGGATCGGCGGCACCCGCTACGCCGACCTGCGGGGCTACACCTACGACCGGGAGGACGTCACCGCCCGGGGGCTGGCCAACCTCTACGCGCAGACGCTCGGCAACATCTTCTCCAGCGCCGCCGAGAAGCCGTACGAGGTCGAGCTGTTGGTCGCCGAGGTCGGCGAGTCCCCGGCGGACGACGAGATCTACCGGCTGCCGCACGACGGTTCCATCATCGACGAGCACGGCTCGGTCGCGGTCGGCGGCAACGCCGACCAGATCAGCAGCTATCTGAGCCAGCGTCACCGGGAGGGCATGAGCCTCGGCGAGGCGCTGCGGCTCGCCGTCGAGTCGCTCACCAGGGAGAGCAACGGCACGGAGCGCGCGCTGACGGCCGACCAGCTGGAGGTGGCGGTCCTGGACCGCACCAGGCCGCAGCAGCGGAAGTTCAAGCGGGTGCTCGGCGCGCAGCTCGCCCGGCTGCTCGAGGAGTCGGCCGCCGCCACCGAGGACGCCCCGGCCGGCGACGACGAGGGCAAGGGCGAGGAGAGCACCGAGGACTAACGGCCGTCGGGCCCGGCCGCCCGCGGTGGCCGGGCCGTCGAGCCGCGGGGGACCAGCTCGACCGGCAGCCGCGCGCCCCCCGGCGTCTCGCCGCCCAGCGCGGCCAGCAGGGTGCGCATGCCCGTCGCGCCCAACTCCTCCGCCGGCAGCCGCACCGTCGTCAGCTCGGGTTCGAGCGCCGTGGCCAGCGTCAGGTCGTCGAAACCGGTGACCGACACGTCCTCCGGCACCCGCAGGCCCATCCGCCGGGCCGCCTTGACGGCGCCGGCCGCCAACAGGTCGTCGTCGCAGACCAGGGCCGTGGGTCGGGGCTCCGCGGCCAGCGCGCGCTCGGCCGCCCGCATCCCGCCCTCGATGGTGAGCGGCGCCCGCTCGGTGGCCACCAGGCGGGCGCCGGGCGTGCCCGCCAGCCGCCCGGCGAGCTCCCCGGCCCGGACGGCGAAGGTCCAGGAGTCCACGGCCGCCGCGACATGGCCGAACGCGCGGTGCCCGAGCGCCAGCAGGTGGTCGACGACCAGCCGCATCGCCGCCGCGATGTCCGGGTTGACGGTGCCCACCGCGCCGCCGCGGCCCGGCTCGCTGTCCAGCATCACCAGCGGCAGCCCGCCCCCGCCGAGTTCCGCCAGGGACTCGGCGGCCATCGAGGAGGCCAGTACGCCGGCCAGCGAGGCGCTGGCCGAGGCGAACGGGTCGCGCGCCGGCAGCACCACCTCGGGGGAGTGGTAGAGCACAAGCCCCACGTCCTCCTCGCCGGCCACCCGGGCGGCGCCCGCGTGCACCCGGGCGAAGAACTCGTTGGTGAGCGCGGGTACCACGAGCAGCACTGTCCTGCTGCGGCCGAGCCGCAGGCTGCGTGCCGCCAGATTCGGCCGGTACGCCAGTTCGCGCGCCGCGGCGCGCACCGCCTCGGCGCGCGCCGGGGAGACCCGCCCGCGCCAACGGTCGCCGAGCACCAGCGAGACCGTCGCCTGGGACACACCGGCCCGGCGCGCCACGTCCCGGCTGGTCGGCCGGTCCTGCCGCCCCGTCTCGCTCACCCCGCCGCGCTCCCGCTCCTGTCCGACCGGGATCCGCTCTCCCGGAGTTCCGCAATCGTACGTACACTCAGGCCCAAGTTATACGTAACACGTGCGGAGGGTGCGGTCATGGCCATGGGGTATCTGGAGCTGCTACGGGCCCGGCACGTGGGCAGGTTGCTCGTCGGCACCCTCGTCGGCCGGTTGCCCAACGCGACCGCGGGGCTCGGCATCGTGCTGTTCATCCGCGCCGAGGGCGGCGGCTACTCGCTGGCCGGCGCGCTGGCCGCCGCCTACGGCGTCGCCAACGCCGTGGGGCAGCCGCTGCTCGGCCGGCTCGTCGACGTCCATGGGCAGCCCCGGGTGCTGCTCCCCTCGGCCGTCCTGTCCGCGCTCGGCATGGGCCTGCTGGCACTCGCCGGCACCGACCCCGTCGCGCTCGCCGTCCTCGGCGCCGTGGTCGCCGGCCTCGCCACCCCGCCCCTGGAGGGCGCGCTGCGCGCCCTGTGGCCCAGCGTGCTCGCCGGCGAGGGGCGGGTGCAGCGCGCCTACGCGCTGGACGCGGTGGCCCAGGAGGTCATGTTCACCGCCGGCCCGCTCGCCGTGACGCTCGTGGTCGCGCTCTGGTCGGAGACCGCCGCGCTGCTGGTGATCAACGTCCTCGGGCTGCTCGGCGCGTTCGCGGTGGCGACCTCGGCCCCCTCCCGACGGTGGCGCGGGGACCGGCGCGAGGCGCACTGGCTCGGCGCACTGCGCTCGTCGGGGCTGCTCGCCCTGCTCGCTGGCTTCTTCTTCGTGGGGGTGGCCCTCGGCTCCACCTCGGTGGCCGCCGTCGCCTACGCCGACGCCCGCGGCGACGAGTTGATCGCCAGCTACCTGCTCTCGGCGCTGAGCGCCGGCGCCCTGGTCGGCGGGCTCGGCTACGGCGCCGTGCCCTGGAGCGGCGCCCCGGAACCCCGGCTGCGATGGCTGCTCGCCGGCCTCGCCCTCGGCTACCTGCCGCTGGCCCTGGCGCCGGGCTCGGTGCCCCTGATGACCCTGCTCTGCGGGGTGGCGGGCGTGTTCCTCGCTCCGGCGCTGGCCTGCTCGTTCGTCGTCATCGACCGCCAGGCGCCGGTGGGCACGGTCACCGAGGCGTTCTCCTGGTTGGTCACCATGTTCGGGGTCGGCGCGGCCATCGGGCAGGCCGTGGTCGGCCCGGTGATCGAGTGGGGCGGCGAGGCCGCCGGGTTCTCGGTCACCGCGGCCGCCGGCGTCCTCGCCCTGCTGGTGGCGACCGCCACCCGCCGTGTTCTCGCAGCTCCCGGGGGATCGTCGGGCCGGGACGCCGTGCCGTCGGAATCGCAAAATGATCGAAACGCCGCGCGCGAACCCGGTTTCAGAACCGGGCATCAGGCGTAATGTTCACTCATGGATCGCCGAATCTTCGGGCTGGAGAACGAGTACGGCGTCACCTGCACGTTCCGTGGCCAGCGCCGGCTGTCCCCGGACGAGGTGGCCCGTTACCTCTTCCGTCGCGTCGTGTCCTGGGGCCGTAGCAGCAACGTTTTCCTGCGCAACGGCGCACGGCTGTATCTGGATGTCGGTTCGCACCCGGAATACGCCACACCGGAGTGCGACAACGTCGTCGAGCTCATCACGCACGACAAGGCCGGTGAACGCATCCTCGAGGGGCTGTTGGTCGACGCGGAGCGTCGGCTGCACGAGGAGGGCATCGCCGGCGACGTCTACCTGTTCAAGAACAACACCGACTCCGCCGGCAACTCCTACGGTTGCCACGAGAACTACCTGGTGGCCAGGCACGGCGAGTTCTCCCGGCTGGCCGACGTCCTGATCCCGTTCCTCGTCACCCGCCAGCTGATCTGCGGCGCCGGCAAGGTGCTCCAGACCCCGCGCGGCGCCGTGTTCTGCGTCAGCCAGCGCGCGGAGCACATCTGGGAGGGCGTGAGCTCGGCCACCACCAGGTCGAGGCCCATCATCAACACCCGCGACGAGCCGCACGCCGACGCGGAGCGGTACCGCAGGCTGCACGTCATCGTCGGCGACTCCAACATGTCCGAGACGACCATGCTGCTCAAGGTCGGGGCCACCGACCTGGTGCTGCGCATGATCGAGGCGGGCACCGTGATGCGCGACCTGACCCTGGAGAACCCGATCCGGGCCATCCGCGAGGTCAGCCACGACATCACGGGCCAGCGCAAGGTGCGGCTGGCCACCGGGCGCGAGGCCTCCGCGCTGGAGATCCAGCAGGAGTACTACGAGAAGGCGCTCGACTTCTGCGAGCGGCGCGGCATGCGCACCGGGCTGACCGAGCAGGTCCTCGAGCTGTGGGGCCGGGCGCTGGAGTCCATCCGCAGCCAGGAGCTCGACAAGATCAACACCGAGATCGACTGGGTCATGAAGTACCAGCTGATCGAGCGGTACCGCGCCAAGCACAACCTGACCATGTCGCACCCCAGGGTCGCGCAGATAGACCTCGCCTACCACGACATCCACCGCCGCCGGGGCCTCTACTACCTGCTGGAGCGCAAGGGCCAGGCCCAGCGGATCTGCAACGACCTGAAGATCTTCCAGGGCAAGTCGGTGCCGCCGCAGACCACCAGGGCCCGGCTGCGCGGCGACTTCATCCGCCGGGCCCAGGAGCAGCGCCGGGACTTCACCGTGGACTGGGTGCACCTGAAGCTCAACGACCAGGCGCAGCGCACCGTGCTCTGCAAGGACCCGTTCCGGTCGGTGGACGAGCGGGTGGAGAAGTTGATCGCCGGCATGTGACCGGTGTGTGCGGGTGGGGCGCCCGAGGACGGGTGCCGAAGGTCGTAGGGTGGGTGGGACCAGCGGGTCCCGCCCCCGACCGTGCCTACCCGAGTTGGACTGATGATCCCCACCACCAAGCGAGTGCGCCGCATCGTCGCGGTGCTGGCCGTCCCGGCCATCCTGTTGCCCGTGGCCGCGTGCGGTTCCGACGACGGCTCCGGCTCCTCGTCGTCAGACGGCCCGGTGGCCACCGTGTCGGGCAAGCCAGGCGAGCAGCCGGAGATCACCGTCGACGAGGACGCCGACGTCGCCGACGAGACCATCTCCCGGGTGCTCGACGAGGGTGACGGCGCCGAGGTCGCCGAGGGGGACTTCGTCCGGGTGAATGTCGTCGGGCGTACCCTCCAGGGCGACATGGAGCTGATCAACACCTGGAAGTCGACCACCGGCGAGGAGCTCTCGCCCGACGAGGGCCCGAGCCCCCAGGTCATCGTGCAGGCCGGCGCCGAGTCCGCGCTGCCCGCCACCGCGACCGAGCCGCTGATCGGCCAGACGGTCGGCAGCCGGATCCAGGTCGAGGGCGGCTCCGTGGACATGCTGGGCGCGGCGGCCCAGCAGGGCGGGATCCCCGAGGACGACGGCGTCGTCTGGGTCTTCGACATCGCCGGCGCGGTCAGCGTCGACCCGCAGGCGGCCGCGGAGGGCGAGCAGGCCCCCGCCGAGGAGGGCCTGCCCGAGGTCGAGGCCCCGGCCGGCGAGCCCGCCACCGTCACCATCCCCGAGGGCCAGGAGCCGCCGACCGAGCTCCAGGAGCAGGTGCTGATCCAGGGCGACGGGCCCGAGGTCACCGCCGGCCAGGCGCTCGTCGTCCAGTACACCGGCGTCACCTGGGAGTCCGGCGAGCCGTTCGACTCCTCCTGGGACCGGGAGAGCGCCTCGGCGTTCCAGATCGGCACCGGCCAGGTCGTCCAGGGCTGGGAGCAGGGCCTGGTCGGCAAGCACGTGGGCGACCGCGTGGTGCTGGTCATCCCGCCGGACCTCGGCTACGGGGAGCAGGAGCAGGGCGGCATCCCCGCCAACTCGACGCTGGTCTTCGTCGTCGACATCGTCGGCGCGGCGTAACACCCTTCGAGCGTGCCCGAGCGGCCGGCACCGACTGCAGGGCCTAAGCACGCCGGAGAGCAGTTTTCCGAAGCAAAGCCCGTTGGAGGGGTTTTCACGTGAACATCGACAAGCCCGAGGTCGACTTCCCGGGTGGCGAGCCGCCGGCCGATCTGGAGATCAAGGACATCTGGGAGGGCGAGGGACCGGTCGCCCAGGCCGGCGCCAAGGTCGCCGTGCACTACGTCGGGGTCTCCTTCAGCAGTGGCGAGGAGTTCGACGCCAGCTGGAACCGCGGCACCCCGCTGACCTTCCAGCTGGGCGCCGGCCAGGTCATCCCGGGCTGGGACCGCGGCGTGCAGGGCATGCGCGTCGGGGGCCGCCGGCAGCTGATCATCCCGCCGCACCTGGCCTACGGCGACGCCGGGGCCGGCGGCGGCCGGATCGCGCCGGGCGAGACGCTGATCTTCGTCTGCGACCTGGTCTCGGTCTGATCCCCACAGGCGGTACCGTGGGCCCATCCCCGAACGGACCAACGCGGTCCAAACCCGGGATGGGCCCACGGTGTTGAAGAGGAGAGGGCGGCGCTCCATGGCGATTGCCAAGGCCGAGCGACTGATGAACCTGGCGCTCTGCCTGCTCGGCAGCGGCCGCCCGCTGAGCAAGCGCGAGCTGCGCTCCTCCATCGAGGCGTACCTCGAGGTCGGCTCCGAGGACGCCTTCAACCGCATGTTCGAGCGCGACAAGGACGACCTCCGCGAGCTCGGCATGGTGATCGAGACGGTCGAGAACCTCGACGGTGACGTCGGCTACGTGGCCCGCCGCGACCGCAACCAGCTGCCACCGGTCACGCTCGACGTCGAGGAGGCGGCCGCGCTCGGGCTCGCCGCGCGGGTCTGGCAGCAGGCCAGGCTGGCCGGCGCGGCCAGCGGCGCGCTCCAGAAGCTGCGCGCCGCCGGGATGCCGCTGGCTCCCGAGGAGGGCGAGGCGTACGGCGCGCTCGAACCCCGGGTCCCGGCCGGTGAGGCCGCCTTCGAACCGCTGATGCTCGCGTGCCGCGACCGCCGCCCGGTCACCTTCGACTACCGGAGGTCCAACGCCGCCCGCGCCCAGACCCGACAGGTCGAGCCCTGGGCGCTCGAGTGCTGGCGCGGCCACTGGTACCTCGCCGGCTGGGACCGGGACCGCGGCGCCGAGCGGGTCTTCCGGCTCTCCCGGATCTCCGGGCGGGTCAGGTCCAGGTCGGGTGCCTTTACGGCTGCCGTGCCCGACCAGGTCGCCGTGCGGGGCAGCGTGGCGCGCTGGGCCGGCGAGGAGGCCACCGGGCAGGCCAGGATCAGGCTGCGCGCCGGCGCCGGCTACCCGCTGCGCGCCAGGGCCACCGGCGTGGCGGCGGGCGCCGCGGGGCCCGACTGGGACGAGCTCGAGATCCCCTACGGCCACGGCCTCGGCGCCTGGCTGGCCGAGTTCGGCCCCGACGTGATCGTGCTGGAGCCCGCCGAGCTGCGGGCCGACGTGGTCGACCGGCTGCGCGCGGTCGCCAAGGGCTAGGGCTAGGGCTAGGGCTAGGGCTAGGGCTAAGGAGAGGCACTGACAATGGCGACCACCGCCATCGACCGGACCCGGCGGATGCTGTCCCTGGTCACCTACCTCCGCGAGCGCCCCGGTGCCCGGGTGGAGGAGGTGGCGCGGGCCTTCGGGATCACCGAGGAGGAGCTGATCTCCGACCTGCAGGTGCTGCCCATGTGCGGCACCAGCTTCCGTGGCGGGGACCTGCTCGACATCGACACCGACGGCGAGCACATCTGGTGGTACAACGCGGAGGCCGTCGGCTCGGGCACCGGCAAGCCGCTGCGGCTCGGCGCCGACGAGGCCACCGCCCTGCTGGTCGCGGCCCGCGCGGTGGCGACCCTTCCCGGGCTTCGTGACGGCGACCGGGACGCCCTGCTGCGCGCCACGGCCAAGCTGGAGGCGGCCGCGGGCGAGAACGCCGGGGCCAGCTCGCGGCTCTCGGTGACCTTCGAGGCCGAGGGCGGCGTCTTCGCCGACGTCGACCGGGCCATAACGGAGCGCCGGCGGCTCCGGATCCGCTACTACTCGCCGGGCCGCGACGAGCTGACCGACCGGGAGATCGACCCGATCCGGCTGTTCGCCGTCGGGCACACCTACGTCGAGGCCTGGTGCCGGCGGTCCGAGGCCCGCCGCACCTTCCGGCTCGACCGGGTGGCCAGGATCGAGCTGCTCGACATCCCGGCCGATCCGCCGCCCGTGGAGCCGCGCGACCTCAGCGAGGGCCTGGTGCAGCCCGCACCGACCGATCCCGAGGTGGTCGTCGAGGTGGGTCCGGGCGGCCGCTGGGTGGCCGAGTACTACCCGCACGACACCGCCGAGGAGCTGCCGGACGGCGGGCTGCGGGTGACGCTGCGCACACCCGACCCGGCGACGCTGCGCCGGCTGGCGCTGCGCCTCGGCGGGGACGGCCGGATCGTGTCCCCGCCCGAGCTGGCGGACAGCGCGCGGCAGGCCGCGCGGGCCGCCCTGGCGCTCTACGAGGCGGCGGGGGAGGCCGGGTAGCGGTGTTCTGGCCGATGTTCCAGCTCGCCCTCGCGTTCGTCGGGGTCGCGGTGCTCGGGGTGATGGCGGTGCTGGTGGGGATCGAGGTACGCAGGTTCTCCCGGGCCGTGGGGGACGGGGCGGAGCGGGTCAGCCGGGCGGCCGAGGACCTGGAGCGGGCCGCCGCACCCCTTGTCACCAGGAGCGGAGGCCTTCACCGCGGTGACGGGCCGCCCGACGAGCGACAATAGGTGGTCGCGCGGGCATTGATTCGTGTTCACCCTCGCGCGTTAAGATTGCCGCACGTGCGGGACCGTCGGGAATGCCCGTCTCCGGCACGGCAAGGCTTCAGCCAGAAGCTCGTTCCCGAACAGAAGGTAGACGGAGAAGATTATGGGCTCGCTCTCGATTTGGCATCTCCTCGTCGTCTTCCTCGTCGTCGTGCTGGTCTTCGGATCGAAGCGGCTGCCGGACACCGCGCGTTCGCTCGGCAAGTCCCTGCGCATCCTCAAGAGCGAGACGCAGGCCATGAAGAACGACGGCCGCACCGACACCCCCGCCGCCGAGCCGACCACGGCCGAGCCGCAGCCGGCGCCGCGGACGATCCAGGCCGCTCCCGGCGACGTCGCGAGCTCCCGCCCGGTCGACGAGCCGAACCGCTCGGCCCAGGGCTGACGCCCCGGCGGCTGTGCGGGGTCGAGGTCAACGTGGTGGCCGGCTGTGTTCCGGCTGCCCTATGAGATGAGGACGTGGGGTGCCGAAGGCCGCACGGAGTAGAACGGTGAAGGACCCCGAGGGGCGGATGCCGCTCACGGAGCATCTGCGTGAGCTGCGCAACCGGCTCGGTATCGCGGTCGCCGCCATCCTGGCGGTCACCATCGTCAGCCTGGTGTTCGCCAGGGACATCATGGACTTCCTCACCGATCCGGTTCCGATCTGCGCCGACCAGCAGGATCCGGACGCCGCCGCGCACCGCTGCGCCGTCCTCGCGCAGCAAGGCCTGACGTCGCCGTTCGCCACCTACTTCCGGGTCTCGCTGCTGACGGGCGTCATCGCCGCCTCGCCGATCTGGCTGTACCAGTTCTGGGCCTTCATCGCGCCGGGGCTGCACCGCAACGAGAAGAAGTACAGCCGCGCGGTGGTCAGCGTCGGGGTGCCGCTCTTCCTGGCGGGCACTTTCTTCGCCTACTGGCTGCTGCCCCGGGCCATCCCGGTGCTGCTGAGCTTCAGTGCCGACGACGCGACCAACATCGTGTACGTCGAGGAGGTCCTCGACATCACGGTCCGGCTGGCGCTGGCCTTCGGCCTCTCGTTCGAGCTGCCGCTGGTGCTGGTGATGCTGAACATCGGAGGCGTCCTCTCCGGCAAACGGATGCTGAGCTGGTGGCGCTGGATGGTGGTCGGCATCGCCGTCTTCGCCGCCGCGATCACCCCGACCGACCTGATGTCGATGATCGCGCTCCAGGTCCCCGTCACCGGCCTCTACTTCATCGCCTGCGGCATCGCCCTGTTCAACGACCGGCGCCGGCGCCGGCGGGACGAGGAGGCCGAGCTGTCCGACGACGAGGCCTCGCAGCTGGACCTCACCCCGGCCTCCATCGAGGCGCCGGAGCGGGTCGGCTCGGGCTCTCTCGACGACGACCCGCCGCGGCTCAACGGCTACGACGACGCCACCTGAGCCGGTCCCGGCCGCGGCCGGGACCGAGGGTCCCGGCCGCACCCGTGCGGCCGTAAAAGATCACCATCCTGTCAGAGGCGGCCGGTAGGCTCGTAACCACAATGACCGAGAACAAGTCCCCCGCCGAGCGCTACGCAGAGGCTCGGCGGCGCGCCGTCGAGCAGGCCAGCGCCCTCGCTCCGTTCCGCGAGATGTACGACTTCGATCTCGACGCCTTCCAGATCGAGGCCTGCCAGGCCCTGGAGTCCGGCAAGGGCGTGCTGGTCGCCGCCCCCACCGGCTCCGGCAAGACGATCGTGGGGGAGTTCGCCGTCCACCTGGCGCTCGACCAGGGGCGCAAGTGCTTCTACACCACGCCGATCAAGGCGCTGTCCAACCAGAAGTACACCGACCTGGTCAAGCGGTACGGCGCCGACCGCGTCGGCCTGCTCACCGGCGACAACAGCGTGAACTCGGACGCGCCGGTGGTCGTGATGACCACCGAGGTGCTGCGGAACATGCTGTACGCCGGCTCCCAGGCGCTGGTCGGCCTCGGCTACGTCGTGATGGACGAGGTGCACTACCTGTCGGACCGCTTCCGCGGCGCGGTCTGGGAGGAGGTGATCATCCACCTGCCCGAGTCCGTCACCCTGGTCTCGCTCTCCGCCACGGTCTCCAACGCCGAGGAGTTCGGCGACTGGCTGGACACGGTGCGCGGCGACACCCGGGTGATCGTCTCCGAGCACCGCCCGGTGCCGCTGTGGCAGCACGTGCTGGCCGGCCGGCGGATGTACGACCTGTTCGAGGAGTCGGAGCACAAGCGCGAGGTCAACCCCGACCTGCTGCGGATCGCCCGCCTGGAGAACACCCGCACCTGGGGCGCCCGCGACCGGGACCGCAACGGCCGTGACCGGCGGCGGGCGGCCGACCGGGAGCGGGAGCGCCGGCACCGTTCCCGGGTCTACACGCCGAGCCGGGTCGAGGTCATCGACCGGCTCGACGCCGAGGGGCTGCTGCCCGCCATCACGTTCATCTTCAGCCGGGCCGGCTGCGAGGCCGCCGTCCAGCAGTGCCTGCACGCCGGGCTCCGGCTCAACGACGCGCCGGCCAGGGCGCGGGTGCGGGAGATCGTGGAGCGCCGCACGGCGGCCATCCCCGACGAGGACCTGCACGTCCTCGGCTACTTCGAGTGGCTCGAGGGGCTGGAGCGGGGCATCGCCGCCCACCACGCGGGCATGCTGCCGACGTTCAAGGAGATCGTCGAGGAGCTGTTCGTCCGCGGCCTGGTCAAGGCCGTCTTCGCCACCGAGACGCTGGCCCTCGGCATCAACATGCCGGCCCGTTCCGTGGTCCTGGAGAAGCTGGTCAAGTGGAACGGCGAGCAGCACGCCGACATCACGCCGGGCGAGTACACCCAGCTCACCGGCCGGGCCGGGCGGCGCGGCATCGACGTCGAGGGGCACGCCGTCGTGCTCTGGCAGCGGGCGATGGACCCGGCGCACGTGGCGGGCCTCGCCGGCACCCGCACCTATCCGCTGCGCTCCTCCTTCAGGCCCTCGTACAACATGGCGGTCAACCTGGTCGGCCAGTTCGGCCGGCACCGCTCGCGGGAGCTGCTGGAGACCTCCTTCGCCCAGTTCCAGGCCGACCGGGCGGTGGTCGGGATCTCCCGGCAGGTCCAGCGGAACGAGACGGGCCTGTCCGGCTACCGGGAGGCGATGACCTGCCACCTGGGCGACTTCGAGGAGTACGCGCGGCTGCGGCACCGCCTCAAGGAGCGGGAGACGGAGCTGGCCAGGCAGGGCGTGGCCCAGCGGCGGGCGGCCGCGGCCAGCTCGCTCGAGCAGCTGCGCCCCGGCGACATCATCCACGTGCCGACCGGCAAGTTCGCGGGCCTCGCGCTCGTGCTCGACCCGGGGATCCCGGCCGGGCGCAGCCCGGGCCACCGCGGCTTCGAGCAGCACGACGGGCCGCGCCCGCTGGTGCTCACCGCCCAGCGGCAGGTCAAGCGGCTGGCGTCGATCGACTTCCCGGTGCCGGTCGAGGCGTTCGACCGGATGCGGATCCCCAAGTCGTTCAACCCGCGCAGTCCGCAGTCCCGGCGTGACCTGGCCTCGGCGCTGCGTTCCAAGGCGTCCCACCACGAGCCGCGCCGGCACCGCAGGCAGCGGGCCGCGGCGGCGGACGACACCGAGATCGCGCGGCTGCGCACCGCCATCCGCGCGCATCCCTGCCACGGCTGCGACGAGCGCGAGGACCACGCCAGGTGGGCCGAGCGGTACTACCGCCTGGAGCGGGACAACCGCGGGCTCGAGCGGCGGATCGAGGGCCGCACCAACACCATCGCCAGGACCTTCGACCAGGTCTGCGCGCTGCTGACCGAGCTCGACTACCTGCGCGACGACGAGGTCACCGAGGAGGGCCGGCGCCTCGGTCGGCTCTACGGCGAGCTCGACCTGTTGGCCAGTGAGTGCCTGCGGGCCGGCGTCTGGGAGGGGCTCGACCCCGAGGAGTTGGCGGCCTGCGCCTCCGCCCTGGTCTACGAGGCCCGCTCCGCCGACGACGCGCCGGCGCCCGAGCTGCCCGGCGGCCGGGCCCGTCAGGCGCTGGGCGAGATGGTGCGGATCTGGGGCCGGCTCGACGCGCTGGAGGAGGAGCACCGGATCAGCCAGGCCACCGGTGTCGGCCAGCGCGAGCCCGATCTCGGCTTCGCGATGCCGGTTTTCCGCTGGGCCCACGGGAACGGCCTCGACGTGGTGCTGCGGGACGCGGACATGCCCGCCGGCGACTTCGTGCGGTGGTGCAAGCAGGTGATCGACGTGCTCGGCCAGATCGCGGCCGCTGCCCCGTCCGGGGGCACGGTGCCGGGGAGCGCCCGCAAGGCGGTCGACGCGGTGCTGCGGGGCGTGGTGGCCTACAGCTCGGTGGGCTGAGGTGGGCTGAGGTGGGCTGAGGTGGGCTGAGGTG
>NZ_SMKI01000379.1 GCF_004348415.1 Streptomyces hainanensis | reverse complement strand
GTTGATCGCCCGGACAGGGCCTAGTCGTTCAGTCGGGAGAAGCGCCGCATGGCCAGTGGGGCGCAGAGAGCGAGGAGGAGCAGGGGCCAGGCGACGGCCAGCGGGACGGGGTGGGTGGCGGCCCAGCTGTCCCCGGTCCAGCCGGGGTTGCCAAAGAGGTCGCGCACGGCGCCGGCGGTGGCGGACATCGGGTTCCACTCGGCGACGGCACCGATCCAGCCGGGCATGGTGTCCGGTGAGGTGAAGGCGTTGGAGAGGAAGCCGATCGGCCACACGAGGATCTGCACGGCCTGCACCATCTCGGGCCGGCCGGCGACCAGGCCCAGGTAGATGCCGACCCAGAGCATGGCGAAGCGGAGCAGGAGGAGCAGGCCCACGGCGGCCAGTGCCTCGGCCGGGGTGCCGTGCCAGCGCCAGCCGATGGCGAGGCCGGCGCCGATCATCACCAGCAGGCTGGCGGCCGACTCGATCATGTCGAGCAGGCTGCGGCCGACCAACACGGAGGAGGGAGCGATCGGCATCGAGCGGAAACGGTCGAGGATGCCGCGGTTGATGTCCTGGGTGAGGGCGACCATGGTCGATTCCAGGCCGAAGGCCATGGTGAGCGCCAGCATTCCGGGCACGAGGTAGTCCGCGTAGTCGCCGCCCTCGACGGCCATGCCACCGCCGAGGAAGTAGGCGAACATCACCAGCATCATCACCGGGAAGACCAATCCGGTGGCGAGGGCGCCGGGTTGGCGGGCCCAGTGGGCCAGTCCGCGGCGGGTCATGGTGGCGGAGTCGACGAGGGCCCGGCGCAGCCGGCCCGTCGGGGGTGCGAGGGGAGTGGCCGTCGCGGTCATGCGGAGGCCTCCGAGTGGTCGTGGGTCCCACCGGTCGAGGAGTCGCCGGGCGTGCCGGCGGCGGCGGGGTGGTCGGGGTCGTCCGGGGTGTTGCCGGTCAGGTGGAGGAAGACCTCGTCGAGGGTCGGCCGGCGTAGGGCGATGTCCTCGGCGTCGATGGCGGCGGCGCCCAGGGCGCGCACGGTCTCGGCCAGGGCGGCCATCCGGTTGGTGACGGGCGCGCTGACCAGCCGGCGGTCCGGGTCGGTGTGGGTCTCGGCGGCCCCGGCGGCCATGCCGACCACCGAGGCGGCCTCGGACAGCCGCGCAGGGTTCCGCACCACCACGTCGATGTGGTCGGCACCGATCCGCGCCTTGAGTTCGTCGGCGGTGCCTTCGGCGATCCGGCGGCCGCGGTCGATCACCGAGATGCGGTCGGCGAGTTGATCGGCCTCCTCCAGGTACTGGGTGGTGAGCAGCACGGTGGTGCCGCCACCGGTGAGGGTGCGGACGGCGTTCCACACCTCGGTGCGGCCGCGCGGGTCGAGGCCGGTGGTCGGCTCGTCGAGGAAGAGGACCTCGGGCCGGGTGATCAGGCTGGCGGCCAGGTCCAGCCGGCGGCGCATGCCGCCGCTGTACTGGCGGACGGCCCGGCTGCCGGTGTCGGCGAGGCCGAAGCGCTCCAGCAGTTCGGTGGCGCGGCCGGCCGCGCCACGGCCGCCGAGGTGGTAGAGCCTGCCGAAGAGTTCGAGGTTCTGCCGGCCGCTCAGCTCCTCGTCGAGCGCGGCGTGCTGGCCGAGCAGTCCGATCCGGTAGCGGACCTCGTCCGGCTGGCGGGTCACGTCGTGGCCGGCCACCACGGCGCGGCCGCCGGTGGGCCGTAGCAGGGTGGTGAGGATGCGGACGGCGGTGGTCTTGCCGGCGCCGTTGGGGCCGAGCACGCCGTGCACGGTGCCGCGTTCGACGGCGAGGTCGAGCCCGGCCAGCGCCGTGTTGGTCTCCTTGGTGCGGTGGTAGACCTTGGTCAGGTCCTCGGTCAGGATCGCGTGATCGGGCACGCGTGCCTCCCGGTGGGTGAGGGTGGGCCGAGATGTGGGTGGAGATGAGCACAGGTAGTCAAATTTGATGAGTGAGCGGCCGAGGGTAACCCCACCGGCGCCGGGTAGTCAAACTTGATTAGCGGCACGGTGAGAGACTGCGGCCCAGGACACTGATCAGCACAGAACGCAAGGGGAAGGCGGCAACGGATGTCGGTCATTCGGCTGCTGGTGCTCGGCGCGGTGCGCCAGCACGGCCGGACGCACGGCTACCAGGTGCGCAACGACCTGGAGTTCTGGGGCGCGCACGAGTGGTCGAACGCCAAGCCCGGGTCGATCTACCACGCGCTCAAGCAGATGGCCCGGCAGGGCCTGCTGGTCGCACACGAGACGGCCCCCAGCCCGGCCGGCGGCCCGCCGCGCACCGAGTACGAGCTGACCGACGCCGGCGAGGACGCCTATCTGGAGATGCTGCGGGAATCGCTGCGCGCCCACGACCAGCGCATCGACCTGCTCACCGCCGGAGTGGGCTTCATCGTCGACCTCCCCCGCGAGGAGGCGATCGAGCTGCTGAGCGAACGGGTGACGGCCCTGGAGGGCTGGCGCGAGGAGGTCGAGCAGCACTGGGCGCCGCCCGGGAACACCCCCGCGGAGTGGGGGCACATCGGAGAGGTCATGCGGCTGTGGGTGCACAACTCGCGCAGCCAGGCCGAATGGACCCGCGGCCTCATCGACCGGTTGAAGGGCGGCGCGTACGTGATGGCGGACGAGGGCGAGCGCAGCGTCGACGTGCTGCCGCCGGACATGAAGAACCCCTTCGCGCAGGACGCGCTGGACAGGTAGGCGGCGCCGGGCGCGTAGGGATGGGGGTCGGGATCCGGTTCAGAGGATCCGGCGCATCTCCGCGAGGAGGTCCCGGGTGCCGTCCGGGCTGAGCGCGAACTCGGCGAGCCGGTCGAGCACCACCTGGTAGGCCGCGACCTCCTCACGCTTGTCCAGGTAGAGCGCACCGGTCAGCTGCTCCAGGTAGATCAGGTCCGACAGCTCCCGCTCGGCGAAGCGCAACAGCGTGAAGGCGCCCGACTCGGCCACGTGGCCACCCTGGGCGAAGGGCACGACCTGCAGGGTGACGTTCGGGTAGTCGGCGAACTCCAGCAGCGCGGTGAGCTGTTCGCCCATCACCTCGCGCCCGCCGTGGTGCCGACGCAGCGCCGACTCGTCGAGGACGCAGTGCAGGTGCGGCGCGTTCTCCGAGACCAGCAGCTTCTGCCGGGCCAGCCGCAGCGCGATCCGCCGGTCCACCTCGGACCGGGGCAGCCGCCCCTTGTGCCCGCCGACCACGACGGCGTGCGCGTACGCCTCGGTCTGCAACAGGCCGTGTACGAACTGGAGTTCGTAGGTGGAGATGCGTTCCGCCGCCGCTTCGAGGCCGATGTAGGTCTGGAACCAGCTCGGCAGCACGTCGTTGTAGCTGTGCCACCACCCCGCCTGGCCCGAGGAGCGGGCGAGGCCGAGCAGCGGCTCACGTTCGGCGTCGTCGGTGACTCCGTAGAGCGTGAGAAGATCGGCGACGTCGCGCGGCTTCACGCTGACGCGCCCCAGCTCCATCCGGCTGATCTTGGACTCGGAGGCCCGGATCGAGTAGCCCGCCTCCTCACGGGTGACCCCGCACGCCTCGCGGAGCCTGCGCAGCTGTGAGCCGAGCAGAATGCGACGGACCATCGAGCCATCGGCGGCCTCGGGCGGGTTGGCGACCCCGGCGGCCGCGCCGGTGCCCTCCGCGATCCGTTGAGAACTCATGAGACTCACTGCCCTCCACCTCCGACCGCAGAAGTCTGCCACGAATGCGTCTCATTCGGTGTGCGCATGATTACAGTCCATCAAATTTTTTCGTGCACGTGCATCTGCCCTTGCATTTGCCGTAAGCCTTGGGAAGCATGAGTCCTACGCGCTGGGAACCGGTGCGTCAGCTTGGCCCTGCCGCGCTCAACCGCGTCCGGCGGGGTTCGGAGGACCGGACTCGACGTCGGCCCCCGACGACAGCAGTGCCGCCGCCGCAACGCCAGGAGTGCCGCGCCATGGGGACCAGAGGAACGCCCATGCTGGACCAGTTAGGGCAACCCTTTCCGCCCGTAGACCTGCGCACGCTCTCCGGCACGGCCACCCTCGGTCTCACCCAGCGCCCCGAATCGGTGCGCCGGGCAAGGGAGTTCACCCGCAGCACGCTGATGGGCTGGCGAATACCCGAGCAGTTCGACTCGGTCGGCCTCGTCGTGTCCGAGCTCGTCACCAACGCGCTGCGACACGGCGCGGGGCCGCGTCCGACCGCCGGGACCGGCGGCGTCCCGTCCCAGTCGGCCGCCCAGCCGGCCGCGCCGGTGACGGTCTCCCGGCCCCTGGTCGAGCTGGAACTGATGCGGTGCGCGCGGCGGTTGATCTGCGCGGTCCAGGACCCGAGCGGCGCCCTGCCGCGGACGAGCCAGCCGGGCAGCATGGACGGCTCGGCGGAGTCGGGGCGCGGGCTGCACCTGGTGGAGTGTTTCAGCGACGGCTGGGGCTGGCGGATGCTGGCCGGCGGTCGCGGCAAGGTCGTCTGGGCCGTCTTCCAGACCGACTGAGAGAACCCGAACCCCGAGATCCGTGACCCGAGACCGGCGGCCGTTCGGCCGGCCGGTCAGGGTCGTTCGACGGACGGTCGAGTCAACCGATCACGGGATCAGGTGGTCGAACTCGCCGTCCTTGACGCCACGCAGCAGCGCCTCGACTTCGGCCGGCGTGTAGACCAGCGCCGGCCCTTCGGGAAAACGGGAGTTGCGAACGGCAACGTCCCCACTGGGCAACTTCGCGAACTCCGCGCAGGTCCCCTGGGAGTTGCTGTGGCTGCTCTTGAGCCACACCACGTCCCGGAGTTCGTGCGCGGCAATGCCGTTGTACGCGTCGGGCACTGGACTCTCCCGGGTCGTGCTCGTGATGCAACAAGAGCCTCACGCGTCAACATGAGACTCAACTGACCCAGATACTAACGTCGTTCAATTGCATATGCACGCGCGAATGCACGTGCACGACGGGCTGTCGCCACCCCGTCACAACTCATTGGTCCGTGCCATTCATGAGACGGTGCGGCGCCGCATCCGGTTCCATCACATCCGCCGGAAATCGGTACAGCGCAGGGGAAGCGAACGAGTACGGCGCGCGTGCCCCGTGAGGTGCGTCACGCCTCGCGCCCGCGCCCCGAACTCAAGGGGCTGCAACGGCGCACGACACACCTCACGGGAACCACACGGACACAGCCGACCGGCCGGCGGGACGCCGGCCGGTCGGCCGGTCGGCCGTCCGGTGTTCAGGACACCGGATCGAGCAGTTCGTCGAACGCCGAGGCGAGCTCCCGCCACGCCGCACGACCACCCGCGTACTCGGAGTCCGTCAGCAGACAGGACCGCAACCGCGCCCGCAGACCCTCCCGGTCCAGCCCGGGCGCCGTGAAGACCAGGTGCTGCACCCGGTCCCCGACCTCCTCGTCCCAGTCGATCGCGGCCGCCACCCGGCGGACCGCCGGCGCCATCTCCCAGGCGGCGTCCGGCACCGCGGCCAGCCAGGGGCCGACGTTGTCCACGCACAGCGCCCCGCCCGCCGCGTCCCAGGAGAGCAGCGTGTCGGGCCGGTCGGCCAGCCAGAAGCGGCCCCGGCTGCGCGGCGCGGCGCACGTCAGCTCCTCCAACGCCGTGTACAGCCGCTCCGGGTGGAACGGCCGACGGTGCCGCCACACCAGGGTGCTGACGCCCGCGTCCTCCGCCTCCTGCGGCAGCAGCGCGCTCGCCGGGTGCTGGCGGGCGGCCGCCGACTCCACGTCGAAGCCGGCCGACGCGTACCGCGGGAACTCCGGATCGGCGACCAGCACCCGCCGCGCCGTCGGGTGCAACTGCGTGAGCAGCGCCCGGTCCAGGTCGTCGGCCGGCTGGTCGCCGCCGACCAGCGCCAGCGTCGGCGCGTACTCCAACTGCCGCGCCCAGGTGTCCGCGACCGTCCGCTGGTCGGTCCGCGCGGTGGCGAGCCCGACCTCGGCCAGGTCGTCGCCGTTGGCCAGGTACGGCAGCACCAGCGCCGGGTCGACGGCGGTGAGCACGCCCGTGAGCAGCAGCCGGCCGGCCCCGTGGGTGGCGATGACCTCGACCATGGAGCGCGCCTCGACCGAGTCCCACAGCTCGACCACCGCGAGGCGGCACCGGTCGTCGTCCGCCAGCCGCAGCAGTTCGGGCACCAGGTCCTCGCGCAGCGCGCAGCAGGCGCAGTCGTTGACCAGCGGGGTCTCGCCGGTGCTCAGCGTGGCCCCGGCGTCCCGCACCAGGCGGGCCACCGTGCCGGTGGACGCCGATCCGGTCAGGTCGTGGTGCAGGGCGACGCTGCCCGGCACCCCCGTGAGCAGTCGCCGCACGGCGGTGCGGCGGGCGTCGGCGTGCAGTCCGCCGACGATGACGACCGGCAGCATCAGCTCTCCTCGCCCTCGTTCTCGCGGGTCTCGTCGTTCATACGGCCGTACCGGCGCTCGAAGCGCTCCACCCGGCCCTCGGTGTCGACCACGCGTCGACTGCCGGTGTAGAAGGGGTGGCTCGCCGAGGAGGTCTCCACCTCCACCACCGGATAGCTGCGGCCGTCGTCCCACTCGATGGTCTGGTCACTGTCCGCGGTCGAGCGGGTCAGGAACGCGTACCCGGCGGTCCGGTCACGGAAGACGACGGGCCGGTATTCGGGGTGTGTTCCGGACTTCATGGCTGGCCTCTCTTCCTTGCGTTCCTCACGTTCAGCACCGCACTCGCGGGCACCGGGCTGGCTACGGGTACCCGATCCGCGCCGGTGGATCCACGTGAGCGACCGCCAGTCTACCGAAACGGAAACCATTTTCATTAAGAAGAGGATCACACCGCCGGGCCCACCGCCGGCTCACGCGCTCGCACGACACGAGTCGGCCGCCCCACCGTCGGGCGGTGGGGCGGCCGGAGTGGCGCCGGGTGGGGGTTACTCGCCGGCCGGGCCGGTCAGCGAGACGCCGTTGCCCACCGGGGTGCCGAAGTTCGGGGTGCCGTCCGCGTTCCACGAGATGCGCTGGGCGCGGGTGGTGCGGGTGCCGCTACAGCCGTCGGAGGCCGAGGAGTTGGCGTGGTAGACGATCCACGTCTCGGCGCCGTTCGGCGAGGTGAAGAACCCGTTGTGGCCGGGCCCGTAGACGCCGGCCGCGTCGTTCCGCTGGAAGACCGGGTTCGCGAACTTCCGCCACGACGCGGCGTTCATCGGGTCGGAGCCGACCAACTCCAGCATCCCGAGCTTGTAGTCGGGCGTGTTGCAGTGCGAGGCCGAGTAGACGAGGAACGTCCTGCCGTTGCGCCGCAGGATCACCGGCCCCTCGTTGACGCCGGAACCCGACCGTTCCCAGGCGTAGTTCGGGGACGAGATGCGGACGCCGCGTCCGGACGCCGTCCACGGGTTGGACATCGGCGCGATGTACAGGTTCTGGGTTCCGCCCTCCCAGAACGAGTGCAGCAGGTAGAGCCGGCCGTCCGGCATGGTCAGGTAACTGCTGTCGATCATCCAGCGGTTGTCGCCGTACGGGTCGACCTGGCCCCGGTAGGTGTACGGGCCGAGCGGGTCGTCGCCGGCGCTCTCCAGCACGTGGACGTGCTGGTTGTCGATGTTCGCGGCGACGCCGGCGCTGTAGGTCAGGTACCAGCGGGTGCCGTTCGGGCCGTTGAGCCGGTGCAGCTCGGGGGCCCAGAAGTTGCAGCAGCGGCTGGCGTTGGTCTCCCGGTAGACGGTCACCGGGGGCGCGTTGCGCAGGCCGGCCAGGGTGGTGGCGCTGCGCATCTCCCAGTGGGAGGCCCAGGTGGTGCCGAGGTGGTAGTAGCGCCCCTGGTAGTAGGTGACCCAGGGGTCGGCGCCGTTCTGGCTGACGATCGGGTTGGTGAACGCGGCGGTCGGCCGCGGCCCGTCGTCGGCGGGGGCGACGGGGGCGTCGGCGGTGGCG
>NZ_SMKI01000378.1 GCF_004348415.1 Streptomyces hainanensis | reverse complement strand
CCCCCAGCTTCCGCTGCGGCAGCCGGCCCGCCAGATAGGTGACGACCACCGGCGCCTCGGCCGGCGCCGTGGCGCCGAGCAGCCGGGCCAACGCGGCGACCTTCGCCGTCCGCGCGCGGGTGGCCGCGACCTCCCGGGAGGTCCGGGCGACGTCGGCGAGCAGCATGTCCCCATCGTCGCCGGGCCGGCCGGGTCCCGCACCCTCCCCCGGATCTCGTTCGGGTGGGGGTGCCCCCTGCACGGAGTGCTGGGGGAGTGCCCCCGTCAGCGCAGCAGGTTGAGGCTGGCCACCACGGTGAACAGCAGGATCAGCCGCTCGAACCTGGTCTGGTCGATCCGCCGGACCAGCCGCCGACCGAGCGCCGCGCCCAGCACCACGCCCCCGACCAGCGCCGCGTTGAGCAGCAGCGACTCCTGGTCGATCAGGCCGAGGCCGGCGCTGAACGGCACCTTGAAGAGGTTGACGATGAAGAAGAACCAGGCGGCGGTCCCGAGGAACGCCAGCTTGGGGAAGCCCGCCGACAGCAGGTAGAGCCCCATCACCGCGCCGCCCGCGTTGGCCACCATGGTGGTGAACCCGGCGAGCAGCCCGAACACCAGGGCGCGCCAGCGGCCGGTGCTCGGTTCGGTGCGCCCGCGCCGCCACAGGTGCGTCACGACGACGGCCAGCAGCACCGCGCCGATCGTGCGACGCATCACGGTGTCGTCCACCACGGCGATGAAGCCGACGCCGAGCAGCACCCCGACCGCCACCGAGGGGAAGAGCCGCAGCAGCGCCGACCAGTCCACGTGCCTGCGGTAGGCGCGCACCGCGAGCATGTCGCCGACGATCAGCAGCGGCAGCAGCGCGCCGCTCGACTCGCGCGCGGGCAGCACGGCCGCGAACAGCGCGACGGTGATGGCGGCGATGCCGCCGATCGAGGTCTTGGCCAGCCCCACCAGGACCGCGCCGACCCCGAGCAGCGCCCAGTCCATTCCGCTCAGCCCACTTATCACGAAAGGGCACACTAGTCACCCGATCGGACGTACGGGAACTTGTCCGGCGCTCGGAACGTGATAACAGCGTGACGAAGTCTGATACACCGAGCGTTGCACCGGAGGCGCGGTCCCGGTGGTGGCGCCGGCCCGGAGGCCGGCCATGGCCCCGGCCCGGGTTGCCGCGGACGGTCCGGGGCAGGCGCACGGCGCTCCAGCTGGCGATGGTCGCCGTGGTCCTCGCGCTGCTGCCGGCCACCTGGGTGCAGGCGAGCACCCACGACCGGCTGCGGTCCGTGGGGGACGCGCCGTCCGCGCCGGTCGCGGTGGTCTTCGGCGCCGGCCTCCGGGCCGACGGGCAGCCCACGGCCTGGCTGGCCCACCGGCTGGACGCGGGCGCCGAGCTCTACCACTCGGGCCGGGTGCGGGCGCTGCTGGTCACCGGGGACAACGGCAGGGCGGAGTACAACGAGCCGGACGCCATGCGGGACTACCTGGTGGGCCTCGGGGTGCCGGCCGAGCGGATCGTCACCGACCACGCCGGCTTCAACACGTGGAACTCGTGCGCCCGCGCGGCCGACGTGTTCGGTGTCACCCGGGCGCTCCTCGTCTCCCAGGAGTTCCACATACCCAGGGCGCTGGCGCTCTGCCGGGCCGCCGGGATCGATGCCCACGGCGTGGGCGTGGCGGAACGGCCCAGCCCGGTGCTGCTGTTCAGCTCGCTGCGGGAGATGGCGGGCGCCATCCCGGCCACCTGGGACGCGGCCTTCACGCCGGCGCCCCGCTTCGCCGGGCCGCGCGAGACCAGCCTCCAGGAGATCCTGGCCGCTACCGAGCCCGGGCGGTGACGCCCGGGCCGGGGAGGAATGACGGAGCGGGCGTGAGGATTCCTCCCCGAGCCACGCCCGCCCCTTGTCGTGGGCCGAGGCCGCGTTAGGCTCGCGGGCGCCAGAGGTACACGACCGCTGCCACTCCGAGACCCCACGATCGGAATCATGTCCGCATCCACCTCAGCTCCGCCGGCCGCCGGGGCGCCGCCCAGGCCGGCCGAGCGGACCCGCGAACACCGCTACGACGTCGACCTGATGCGCCTCGTCGGCTCGGTCGCGGTGATCTTCCTGCACACCGCGGCCACCTTCATCCACGTCACCGACGGCCAGGAGGCCAACGGGGCGGGCGCCTACTGGGTCGGGCACATCGGGGACGCGGCCAACCGGTTCGCGGTGCCGCTGTTCTTCGCCATGGCGGGCTGGGCGGTGCTGGTGGGCGCCCCGCCCAAGGACGAGCGGAAGATGTGGACGCGGATCGTCCGCAACACCGTGCCGGTGTTCGTCTGGAGCATGGCCTACGTCGCCTGGGCCTGGCTGCGCGACCGCAACGAGGAGCCGACGTCCGACCTGGCCGTCCAGGCGTTCTTCGGCGAGATACGCCCGGCGTACCACCTGTGGTTCATGTACGCCTACATCCCGATCGTGGCCGTGCTCGCCTTCGCCGTGCTGGTGAAGGACGGCAAGCGCCCCTACGGCCTCGGCCTGGCGCTGCTCGGCGTCGCGGCCGGCCCGACCGTCTTCTCCACGGTGGCCGAGATCACCGACTGGGACGGGCTGCCGTCCTTCGGCTGGACCTTCGGCACCTACCAGATGATCTACGCGGTCGGCGGCGCGCTGCTGATCGGGATGCCGAACCGGCTGGCCGCCCGGTGGCGCTGGCCCCTGCTCGCCACCCTGGTCCTGGCGATGGTGGGCACCCTCTGGTACGCCACCCAGATCCACTACGCCATTCCCTACGCCCACCTGTTCGTGGGCGCGGCCACCATCAGCCTGATCCTGCTGCTCAACCGGGTCCACGTCCCCGAGCGGCTGCGGCCCTCGCTCTCCACGCTGTCCGGGGCCGCGCTCGGCGCCTACCTGGTCCACGTGTTCTTCGTCGAGGAGCTGGTGGTCCGATTCGTCTCCGCCGACCTGAGCGGGCCGGCCGCCGCCGCGCTGCTGCTCGGCTCGCTCACGGTCACCCTCGTGCTGTCCTACGGGGCCAGCATGCTCTGGGGTCGCCTCGGCCTGCGCCGCTGGCTCGGCTGAGCCGAGCCGGGCCCGGCCACCCCCCGGGCCGGGGCGCCACGGGGGGCGAGAGAACGTGGAACGAGCATCCGCCACGGCGAAGTTGACCAAGCTGTAGCCGGGAAAGCGAACTTTCGTTCGGTTGAATCTGCTACAAGTTCTCCAACGCCTTCGGCTTTCGAGAATCTTGTGAACGGAACGATGCTCGTCTCCACTTCGCCTTCACCGGCTGCCGCGCCACAGCGCGAACCGGTCGCGCAACCTCGCGAACACCGTCATGACGTCGACCTGATGCGTCTGGTCGGCTCGGCCACGGTGATCTTCACGCACACGTCGGCCACCCTCATCCATGCCACCGACGACGACCGGGCCAACGGGCCCGGCGTCTACTGGGTGGGACACATCGGGGACGCGATGGGGGCGTTCGCGGTGCCGCTGTTCTTCGCCATAGCCGGCTGGGCGGTGCTGGTGGGCGCCTCACCACGGGACGAGCCGCGCATCTGGGCCCGTATCGTCCGCAACAGCGTGCCGCTGTTCGTCTGGAGCCTCGGCTACGTCGCCTGGGCCTGGCTGCGCGACCGCAACGAGGATCCGACGTCCGACCTGGCCGTCCAGGCGTTCTTCGGTTCGATACGCCCGGCGTACCACCTGTGGTTCATGTACGCCTACATACCCATCATGGCGCTGCTCGCGCTCATGGTGCTGGTCAGGAACGGCAAGCACCCCTGGCGGCTCGGGCTGGCGCTGCTCGGCGTCGCCGCCGGGCCGGCCGTCCTCGCCACCCTGGCCGAGGTCACCGGCCGGGACGACCTGCCGTCCTTCGGCTGGGGCTTCGGCACCTACCAGATGGTCTACGCGGTCGGCGGCGCGCTGCTGATCGGCCTGCCGCACCGCGTCTCCCACCGGTACCGCTGGGCGCTGGTGGCCACGCTGCTCGTCTCCATGGCGGGCGCCGTCTGGTACGACACCACCATCCACTACCCGCTGCCCAACGCCCATCTCTTCGTGGGCGTCGCCACCATCTGCGTGATCCTGCTGCTCAACCGCGTACGCGTGCCGGAGAGATGGCGGCCCCGGCTCTCCCGGCTGGCCGGGGCGGCGCTCGGGGCCTACCTGGTTCACGTGTTCTTCGTCGAGGAGGTGGTCGTCCCGATCGTCTCCGCCGACCTGAGCGCGCCGCTCGCCGCGCTGGAACTCGTGGCGTTGGTGGCCGTCACCCTCGTGCTGTCCTACGGGGCCAGCATGTTGTGGGGGCGCCTCGGCCTGCGGCGTTGGCTCGGCTGACCCGGGCCGACGGCTCGCACGGCTTGCCGCCGCCCCGGGACCTCACCCGCGGCGCATGGAGCGCCGCACCTTCCGGGCGAAGCGCAACGCCGTGCGGCCACCCGGGAGTTGACCGGTGATGCTGGCGCCGATGCCACCCGGCAGCGCGAGCGTCGTGAGCCGCGCCCGCACCACGTAGCGCGAGGCCGTCCTGCCCTGGTTCGCCGACAGCCACTCCTGGGCCTCGGCGCGCAGCTCGGGATAGCGCTTGAACTGCATGCAGTAGCCCACGGCCCGCACCAGCGGGCCGAGCTCGGCGCCGACGCCCGCCCGCGCGGTGACGACCTCGCCGGCCCGGCGCTCCTCGATGTCGGGGACCAGGGCGTCGACGATGGTCAGCGGGATGCGGTTGCTGTTCTGGTACGGGGTGATCCGCCCGAGCACCGTGCCGGTGCCGAGCCGGGCGATCGGGACGCCGTAGTAGGCGGCGGCCGTCAGCAGCGCGGTGGAGAAGCACCCCACCACCAGGGCGGGCCGCAGCCGGTGGAACACCGTCTCGGCGAGCATCGGCGAGTCGAGCACGGTGAGCCGCACCCCGACCTCGGCCGCCGCCTTCTCCAGTGCCTTGGAGTAGCGGACGGGCGCCGTCGGGTGCGGCTTGAAGACCACGGACTGGCAGCCGGCCGCGGCGGCACCGCGCAGCATGCGCGCGTGCAGCTCCTCCTCCTCGGCCGGCTCCAGGATGTTCAGCGCGGCCAGGTACTGGCCGAGGATGACCGCGGTGGGCTCCTGCTCCGCCTCCTCGAGGGCGGCCAGCGCGGACCGGTCGCCCTCGGCCGCGCTGATCTCGTCGAGCACGGCCCGGAACGCCTCGTTCGGCACCGTCTCGGCCGGCACGCCGTAGTCGGTGAGCAGCATCGGCGTCAGGCCGGGCACCAGGTCGAGGTGGATCAGCCGCTGGATCCGGCAGGCGGTGTTCCAGTTGAGCCGGTCCCTGGTGGGGCCGTAGCTCATCAGGCCGTCGGCGTAGACGTGCACGTCGGCGTCGGCGAAGATCGCGGCGAGCGCGATGGAGTGCTTGGCGTGCACCGACTCGACGACCAGGTCCATCGGTCCGTCGGGCAGCTCCCAGGCGGTGCGCAGCAGCCGCTCCCATATCGGGACGTCGTGTTCGCGCGGGGTCCAGCTGCCCGGGTGGTGCGGCTCGATGGTGTCGTTCCAGCTGATCACCCGGTCGAAGCGGGTGATGATCCGGTCCCAGCCGGTCATCTCGGAGAGCAGCACCGAGGTCTCGGGGATCGCGGAGTTGTTGCTCACCAGCAGGATCCGCTCCTCGGCGGCCTCGTCGGGCCCGAAGAGACCGGCGTCCAGCGCGGCGGCCAGCGTGGCGGCGCCGTAGAGCGTGGAGACCTCGAAGATCTGGATGCGCGCGGCGGCGGTGGTGGCGGCGGTCGTGGCTTCGGTGCTCATCAGGCCGCGGCCACCTTACGCGTCGTCGTCCGGCCGAGCAGGCGGCGCAGCACCCGGCCGCGCTCGGGGCCCATCTCGTCGAGTGTCCGGTCCAGCAGCTCCTGCGGCATCCGGCGCAGCGCCTCCGCCGACATCTGCCGCAGCCTGCGGGCCACGTCGCCCTGGTGCCGGTCCGCCTTGCTGATGTGGAAGGCGATCATGGCGCAGTAGGTGCGCACGATCTTGGGCAGGAACCGGTCCGCGTCGGGGTGGGCCAGCACCTCCTCCAGGATCAGGTCGTGCGCCGGGATGAAGTCCAGCTGCCGCTCGTCGCCGACCTGGGTGAGCGAGTTGCTGATGCCGCGCCGGTAGAACAGGCCGTGCAGGCCTATCGAGACGTAGGAGCGCGCGCGCAGGTGCAGCTGCCAGGTGAAGACCCGGTCCTCGCAGGTGCGCAGGTTCGGCTCGAAGCGGACGCCGAGGTCGTCGAAGACGTTCCGCCGGCAGACCATGGACCAGACGTTGGGGTAGTCCACCATGCTCTTCCGCTGCGTGGGCAGGATGCCGTCGCGCGGGTCCAGCAGCGTGTTGCGGCGCGGCGCCGGCGCCCGCTCCAGGGTGCGGCTGGTGCCGGTGACCTGGACGTGGTCGGTGCGCACGAAGTCGCAGTCGAACGACTCGACGGCGCCGATCAGTTGGGTGAGGTAGCCCGGCGCGTACCAGTCGTCGCCGTCGAGGAAGGTCAGCCAGCGCCCGCGGGCGGCGTCGATGCCGGTGTTGCGCACCCGGGAGATGCCGCGGTTGGTCTCGTGGTGGATCACCCGGACCCCGGGGATACGCGCCGCGGCCCGGTCCAGGATCTCGCCGGTGGCGTCCTTGGAGTGGTCGTTGACCAGAATGAACTCCCGGTCGTCGCCCACGTTCCGGGCGAGCGCCTGCAAGGTGTCGGGCAGAAATTCCTGCATGTTGTAACAGGCGACGATGACGGAGAGTTTGGTCACGCTGGCTTCCAGTGGCTTCGGACAGGTTGAACGCGACGGTAAACAGGCCGTCCGCGACTAAGGATACGAGAGGGTGACCCCTGAGTGAACGGTGCCGGTACGGTCGATGATCCCACCGCTGCGCCCGGCGCGTGACCTGGCGGCCGAGCTCCGGCGTGTGTCTCGCGGCGAAACCGCCGGGGCGCGTGTTCCGGCGCCCCGACGGCCCTCACCGGCGTTCGCTGGTGTTCGCGATCGGAGCGGGTCAGGAGTCGAGCTGCGTGGCCAGCTCGTCCGCGTAGCTGGTCAGCCGGGTGTACACGCCCGGGTAGCCGGCGCGGGCGCAGCCGTTGCCCCAGGAGACCACGCCGGCCAGCCGGCCGTCGAGCACCAGCGGGCCGCCGCTGTCGCCCTGGCAGGTGTCCACCCCGCCCAGCGGGTAGCCGGCGCAGACCATGGCCGACGAGACGAAGTCGGCGTCGTAGGAGTCGGCGCAGTCCGCGTCGGAGACGGTGGGCACCTCGGCGGTGCGGAGCTGGTTGGAGGAGGGGCCGTTCTCCCGGGTGGTGCCCCAGCCGACGATCCGCGCCGAGCTGCCGGGGGCGTAGACGTCGGTGTCCGAGGCACCGACATAGGGGAGCGTCTGGTAGGGCATCTCCTCGGCCAGGGTGATGACCGCCACGTCGTCGGTGAGCGTGTCGCCGTCGTAGTCCGGGTGCACCCAGATGTCGGCGGCGTCGACGGCGGTGCCGTCGGTGCCGTTCCGGTAGGTGCGGCCGCCGACCACCTGGACGTCCTCGGCGTCCTCGCCCTCCATGCAGTGCGCCGCCGTGACCACCTTGGTCGGCGTGACCAGGGTGCCGCCGCAGTACTGGTAGCCGGTGGTGTCCGTGACCTGCATCACGTACGGGTAGGCGGCGGCCGTGGTGGTGGTGCCGCCGACGATCGGCTGGGGCGCGGCGCTCGCGGTGGGCGCGGTGAGGACGGCGGCGACGGTGGCCACGGTGGCGGCCGCGGCGACGGCGGCGGCGCCAGGGCGACGGCTGGACATGCGGGAGATGAGGGACATGCTTCTCCTCGTGGTGATGGGTGAGTGGGGTTCACCTCCGGGCGGCTGACCAGGCTGGACGCGTGGGGGTCGTCGGCCGACCGTCCGGTGTGGGGGTGGAGG
>NZ_SMKI01000377.1 GCF_004348415.1 Streptomyces hainanensis | reverse complement strand
GGCGTACCCGGCCCCGGGCGGGGCCGGGTACGCCTGCGGGGGGTGGTAGCCCTGGCCCTGGGCGTAGGAGTCCGCGGGTCTTGCACTGGTCATCGTGAGCCCCCCACGGGTCACATGCTGGGAATCGTCCTGGGAACGGGCGTTCCCGGGTTGGGCGCCTTGGGAGCCACCGCCGGGCGAGCCCGTGGCCTCACTCACGCCTACTCCTCATTGTCCGTGGCAGCCGCCTGCTCCGCGACTCCCTCTCCGGTGCCGTCCGCGTCGACCTCCTCGGCCTCGCGCCCGGCCTCGGCGTTACGGGCGATGCCGACGACGGCGTCCCGCTTCCCGAGGTTGATCAGCTGGACGCCCATGGTGTCACGACCGGTCTCCCGAACCTCGTTGACGCGGGTACGGATCACGCCACCGCCCAGGGTGATGGCCAGAATCTCGTCCGTGTCCTCCACCACGAGCGCGCCGACCAGCGAACCGCGGTCCTCCACGATCTTCGCAGCCTTGATGCCGAGACCGCCACGCCCCTGCACCCGGTACTCGTCCACCGGGGACCGCTTCGCGTAGCCGCCGTCCGTCGCGGTGAAGACGAAGGTGCCCTCGCGCACCACGTTCATCGACAGCAGCTCGTCGCCCTCGCGGAAGCTCATGCCCTTCACGCCCGACGTCGCCCGGCCCATCGGGCGCAGCGTGTCGTCGCTGGCCGTGAAGCGGATGGACTGCGCCTTCTTGCTGATCAGGAGCAGGTCGTCGGCCGCCGAGACCAGCTCGGCGCCGATCAGCTCGTCGTCCCGGCCGTCCTCCATCTCCCGGAGGTTGATGGCGATGACGCCACCCGAGCGCGGCGAGTCGTAGTCCTTCAGCGAGGTCTTCTTCACCAGGCCCGACTTGGTGGCGAGCACCAGGTAGGGCGCGGCCTCGTAGTCCCGGATGGCGAGGATCTCCGCGATCCGCTCGTCCGGCTGGAAGGCCAGCAGATTGGCCACATGCTGACCCCGCGCCTCGCGGCCCGCGTCCGGCAGTTCGTACGCCTTGGCCCGGTAGACCCGGCCCTTGTTGGTGAAGAACAGCAGCCAGTGGTGGGTGGTGGAGACGAAGAAGTGGTCGACGATGTCGTCTTCCCGCAGCTTGGTGCCCCGCACGCCCTTGCCGCCGCGCTTCTGCGCCCGGTAGTCGTCGGTCTTGGTGCGCTTGACATAGCCGCCACGGGTGATCGTGACGACGATGTCCTCCTCGGCGATCAGGTCCTCGATGGACATGTCGCCCTCGAAGGGGATCAGCGCGGTGCGCCGGTCGTCGCCGAACTTGTCGACGATCGCGGCCAGTTCCTCGGAGATGATGGTGCGCTGCCGCTCGGGGGAGGCCAGGATCGCGTTGTACTGGGTGATCTTCGCCTGGAGCTCGTCGTGCTCGGCGATGATCTTCTGCCGCTCCAGGGCGGCGAGGCGCCGCAGCTGCATCTCCAGGATCGCGTTGGCCTGGATCTCGTCGATCGAGAGCAGCCGCATCAGGCCGCCGCGCGCCACCTCGACGGTGTCGCTGCGCCGGATCAGCGCGATGACCTCGTCGATCGCGTCGAGCGCGGCGAGCAGGCCGCGCAGGATGTGGGCGCGCTCCTCGGCCTTCCGCAGCCGGTAGCGGGTGCGGCGGACGATCACGTCGATCTGGTGCGACACCCAGTTGCGGATGAACGCGTCGAGCGAGAGGGTGCGCGGCACGCCGTCGACCAGGGCCAGCATGTTGGCGCCGAAGTTGGTCTGGAGGTCGGTGTGCTTGTAGAGGTTGTTGAGGACGACCTTGGCGACGGCGTCCCGCTTGAGCACGATGACCAGCCGCTGACCGGTGCGGGACGACGTCTCGTCGCGGACGTCGGCGACGCCGTTGATCCGGCCGTCCTTGACGAGCTCGGCGATCTTCAGCGCCAGGTTGTCCGGGTTGACCTGGTAGGGCAGCTCGGTGACCACCAGGCACTGCCGGCCCTGGATCTCCTCGACCTCGACGACCGCGCGCATGGTGATCGCGCCGCGCCCGGTGCGGTACGCCTCCTCGATGCCGCTGCGGCCCACGATCAGCGCGCCGGTCGGGAAGTCGGGGCCCTTGATCCGCTCGACCAGCGCGTCGAGCAACTCCTCGGGGGAGGCGTCCGGGTGCTCCAGGTACCACTGGGCGCCGGACGCCACCTCGCGCAGGTTGTGCGGCGGGATGTTGGTGGCCATGCCGACCGCGATGCCGGCCGAGCCGTTGATCAGCAGGTTGGGGAACCGGGCCGGCAGCACCGTCGGCTCCTGGTTGCGGCCGTCGTAGTTGTCCTGCAGGTCGACGGTGTCCTCGTCGATCTCCCGGAGCATCTCCATCGCCAGCGGCGCCATCCGGCACTCGGTGTACCGCATGGCGGCCGCCGGGTCGTTGCCCGGCGAGCCGAAGTTGCCGTTGGAGTCGACGACCGGCATCCGCATCGCCCACGGCTGCGCCAGCCGCACCAGCGCGTCGTAGATCGAGCTGTCGCCGTGCGGGTGGTAGGTGCCCATCACGTCGCCGACGACGCGGGCGCACTTGTAGTAGCCGCGCTCCGGGCGGTAGCCGCCGTCGTACATCGCGTAGAGCACCCGGCGGTGCACCGGCTTCAGGCCGTCACGCACGTCGGGCAGCGCGCGGGAGACGATCACGCTCATCGCGTAGTCGAGGTACGAGCGCTGCATCTCGGTCTCGAGCGTGACCGGCTCGATGCGCTGGGTGCTGGCCTCGTCGGGCTCGAGGGGGGCGGGCGCGGCGGGCGGAGTCGGCCGAGGGGAGGTCGTGTCGTCGGACATCGCTGGGGTCCGGTTCCTTTCGGGCTGCTGAGGTGGGGGTAACGCGACCTGGGTCGGCCCGCCCGGTCAGCCGGGCGGGCCGACCGGGGTCAGATGTCCAGGAACCTGACGTCCTTGGCGTTGCGCTGGATGAACGAGCGCCTGGCCTCGACGTCCTCGCCCATCAGGATCGAGAACAGGTCGTCGGCGGCGGCCGCGTCGTCCAGCGTCACCTGGCGCAGCACGCGGTGCGCCTGGTCCATGGTGGTCACCCGGAGCTCCTCGGCGTTCATCTCGCCCAGACCCTTGAAGCGCTGGATGGAGTCCTCGCGGACGCGCTTGCCGCGCTCGCGGCCGAGCTGGATCAGGCTGTCGCGCTCGCGGTCCGAGTAGGCGTACTCGAACTCGTCCCGGCCCCACTTGATCTTGTAGAGCGGGGGCTGGGAGAGGAAGACGTGGCCGGCCTCGACCAGCGGGCGCATGAAGCGGAAGAGCAGCGTCAGCAGCAGGGTGTTGATGTGCTGGCCGTCGACGTCGGCGTCGGCCATGAGGATGATCTTGTGGTAGCGGAGCCGCGAGATGTCGAAGTCCTCGTGGATGCCGGTGCCGAAGGCCGAGATCAACGCCTGGACCTCGGTGTTCTGCAGCACCCGGTCGATCCGGGCCTTCTCCACGTTGAGGATCTTGCCGCGGATCGGCAGGATCGCCTGCCACTGCGGGTCGCGGCCGGCCTTGGCGCTGCCGCCGGCCGAGTCGCCCTCGACGATGAAGATCTCGCACTTGGCGGCGTCGTTGGACTGGCAGTCGCTGAGCTTGCCGGGCAGCGAGGCCGTCTCCAGCAGGCCCTTGCGGCGGGTGAGGTCGCGGGCCTTGCGGGCCGCCATCCGGGCGGTGGCCGCCTGGATGCTCTTGCGGATGATGTCCGCCGCCTCGTTGGGGTTGCGGTCGAGCCAGTCGGTGAAGTGCTCGTAGACGATCTTCTGGACGAAGGTCTTGGCCTCGGTGTTGCCCAGCTTGGTCTTGGTCTGGCCCTCGAACTGCGGCTCGCCGAGCTTGACGGAGATGATCGCGGTCAGACCCTCGCGGATGTCCTCGCCCGCCAGGTTCTCGTCCTTCTCCCGCAGCAGCTTCTTCTCCCGGGCGTACTTGTTGACCAGCGCGGTCAGCGCCGCCCTGAAGCCCTCCTCGTGGGTGCCGCCCTCGTGGGTGTGGATGGTGTTGGCGAAGCTGTAGACGCCCTCGCTGTACTGGGTGTTCCACTGCATCGCGATCTCCACCGAGATCTTGCGCTCGGGGTCCTCGGCGTTGATCTCGATCACCGAGGGGTGCACCGGCTCGCCCTTGCGGGAGTTGAGGTGGCGAACGAAGTCGGAGATCCCGCCCTCGTAGTGGTAGCTGACCGCGCGCGGCTTGCCCTCCTCCTCCACCGCGGTGGAGTCGGCGCCGGCCGTCTGCTTGGCGGCGGCGCGCTCGTCGGTCAGCGCGATGGTCAGGCCCTTGTTGAGGAAGGCCATCTCCTGGAAGCGCCGGGACAGCGTCTCGAAGGAGTAGTCCGTGGTCTCGAAGATGTCGCCGTCGGCCCAGAACGTGACGGTGGTGCCGGTCTCCTCGGTCGCCTCGTTCCGCTTCAGCGGCGCCGTCGGCACCCCGAGCGCGTACTCCTGGGTCCACCGGTAGCCGTCCGTGCGCACCTCGACGGCGACGCGCGTGGAGAGCGCGTTGACCACCGAGACGCCCACGCCGTGCAGACCGCCGGAGACCGCGTACCCGCCGCCGCCGAACTTGCCGCCGGCGTGCAGCACGGTGAGCACGACCTCGACGGCCGGCTTGCCCTCGGAGGGCACCATGCCGACCGGGATGCCACGGCCGTTGTCCACGACCCGAACGCCCCCGTCGGCCAGGATCGTCACGTCGATGGCGTCCGCGTGGCCCGCCAGGGCCTCGTCCACCGAGTTGTCCACCACCTCGTAGACCAGGTGGTGGAGGCCGCGCTCGCCGGTGGACCCGATGTACATGCCGGGCCGCATGCGGACCGCGTCGAGCCCCTCAAGCACCGTGATCGCGCTGGCGTCGTAGGACGGAACCCCCTCCGACGACGCGGCGGGAGCGGGAGTGTTCTTGTTGGCATCGCCGGAATCGGCCACGAAGCGCCCTTTCTGGCACAGCACGAGCCAACTCCGGCATAGGGGAGCGGCTGTGTCGTTCGACATGGTCCGCAACAGGGCGGCTACCGTTCAGTCTACCGGCACCGCCGACCCTAACGGCGGTTTGCCGGGCTCTGAGTCCGCATGTGCCGCCCTGAACTGGCATCCGGTGACCCCGTATATACGGACCGGGCCCCTGATCCGCTCACGGCGCCCCTCAGCGGCTCCGACTGTCAACCTCTACGAACGTGACCGGGATCACTTCCGCACCGTGAGACGACGCCCTCGCCACCCGCCCCAGCGACTGCCCGGGCGCCCGTCCGAGCCGCCTATCCGTAGGTGTCCCCGGGGCCCCTGCTCCCCGGCGCGCGCAGCCGCCCGGGGCCGCGCGCCGGGCCCGTGGGGCCGAGCACCCTGATCAACCTGACCGAGCCCTGCCCCAGGTCCGCGTTCAACCGGCGCAGCAACTCGGGAGCCAACAGCCGCAGCTGTGTCGCCCAGGCGGTGGCGTCGCAGCGCACCGTCAGCACCCGGGACTCCTCGTCGTACCCCTCGGGCACGCAGTGCTTGGCGACGTCGGGACCCACCAGCTCGGGCCAGCGCCCGACCACGCCGCCCACCGCGAGCGGCATCTCCCAGCCGCGCTCCTCCGTCAGCCGGCGCACCGCCGCGCCGAGCGGCAGCGGATCACGCCCGCCGGCCCGCGCCCCGGACCGCAGCCCGCCGCCCTGCCGCGCCTGCCGGCGCTGCCGCACCTCGGCGCCGCGCGCCCGCGCCTGCTCCCGGGCGGCGCGCAGCGCCACCCGCGCCAGGTCGACGCCCTTCGGCGGAGCGCCCTCCGCGCCGGAACTCCCCACGTCCTTCTCGTCACCCACGGTCCACCCGCCCTTCGGAGACCGTGAACCGCGCCCCGGCGAGCACCCCGGGCACGTCCTGCTCGACCGCGGCCGTCACCAGCACCTGCTCGCCCGGCGCGACCAGCTCGGCCAGCCGCTCCCGGCGCCGCGCGTCCAGCTCGGCGAACACGTCGTCGAGCACCAGCACCGGCTCCGGGCCCTCCTCCTTCAACAGACCGAACGAGGCGAGGCGCAGCGCGAGCGCCAGCGACCAGGACTCGCCGTGACTCGCGTAACCCTTCGCCGGGAACTCGCCGAGCCGCAGCAGCAGATCGTCCCGGTGCGGGCCGACGAGCGTCACCCCGCGCTCGATCTCCTGCGGCCGCGCGGCCGCCAACGCGCCGAGCAGCACCTCGTACAGCTCCTCGCGCGAGGCCGCCGCCAACTCGGCCGGCTCGCCGGCCGGCCCCCGGTACTCCAGGCCCACCGGGCCACCGCCCGGGGCCAATTCCTCGTAGCACTTGTCCGTCAGCGGCCGCAGCGCCGCCACCAGCGCGAGCCGCTGTCCCAGCAAGTCGGCGCCGGCCCGCGCCAGATGCTGGTCCCACACGTCGAGCGTCGACAGGTCGGTGCCGCGGCCGCCGTGCCGTCGAGCCATCGCGGCCGACTTCAGCAGCGAGTTCCGCTGCTTCAGCACCCGCTCGTAGTCGGCCCGCACCCCGCCGAGGCGCGGGGCGCGCGCGGTGACGAGGTCGTCGAGGAACCGGCGGCGCTCACCGGGGTCGCCCTTCACCAGGTGCAGGTCCTCGGGCGCGAACAGCACGGTCCTGACGACGCCGAGCACGTCGCGCGGGCGGACCTGGGTCGAGCGGTTGAGCCGGGCCCGGTTGGCGCGGCCCGGGGTGAGTTCGAGTTCGACCAGCTGGCGGCGCTCGCCCTCCACCACCGCGGCCCTGATCACCGCCCGGTCGGCGCCGGCCCGCACCAGCGGCGCGTCCGACGAGACCCGGTGGCTGCCGAGGGTGGCCAGATAGCCGACGGCCTCGACGAGGTTGGTCTTGCCCTGGCCGTTGGGCCCGACGAACGAGGTGACCCCGCGGTCGAGTTCGACCTCGGCCCGGGCGTAGGACCGGAAGTCGGCGAGTGACAGATGCGTGACGTGCACGGCGCCGGCCCCCGGTGCCCTTACTTGCTCTCGACCGCGTGCCCGCCGAACTGGTTGCGCAGCGCGGCGACCATCTTCATCTGCGGGGAGTCGTCCTGCCGGGAGGAGAAGCGGGCGAACAGCGAGGCCGTGATGGCGGGCAGCGGAACGGCGTTGTCGATCGCCGCCTCGACCGTCCACCGGCCCTCGCCCGAGTCGGCGGCGTAGCCCTTGAGCTGGGCCAGGTGCTCGTCCTCCTCCAGCGCGCGCACGGCCAGGTCGAGCAGCCAGGACCGGATCACCGTGCCCTCCTGCCAGGACCTGAACACCGCGCGGACGTCGGTGACCTCGTCGACCGCCTCCAGCAGCTCCCAGCCCTCGGCGAAGGCCTGCATCATGGCGTACTCGATGCCGTTGTGGACCATCTTGGCGAAGTGGCCGGCGCCGACCTTGCCCGCGTGCACGGCGCCGAAGTCGCCGGCCGGCTTGAGGGCGTCGAAGACGGGCTGGACCTTGGCCACGTGCTCGGCGTCGCCGCCGTACATCAGGGCGTAGCCGTTCTCCAGGCCCCAGACGCCGCCCGACACCCCGCAGTCCACGAAGCCGATGCCCTTGGCGGCCAGCTGCTCGGCGTGCCTGGCGTCGTCCGTCCACCGGGAGTTGCCGCCGTCCACGACGACGTCACCAGGGGACAGCAGCTCGGCGAGCTCGTCCACCGTGGACTGGGTGGCCCCGCCGGCCGGCACCATCAGCCAGACCACCCGGGGCGCGGCGAGCGTGTCCACCAGGTCCTTGAGGCTGTGCACGTCCGCGGCGTCCGCCTCGTGCGAGAAACCCACCACGGTGTGACCGGCCCGGCGGATGCGCTCGCGCATGTTCCCGCCCATCTTGCCGAGACCGACGAGACCGAGCTCCATCAGGACTCCTTCATAGCGTTTTGTACTCCCCCGAGCCTACGCTCCGCCCGCGGCGCGACCCGGCGCCCCCGACCCC
>NZ_SMKI01000376.1 GCF_004348415.1 Streptomyces hainanensis | reverse complement strand
GTCGTAGAGGGCGGGCGGGTAGTCGGGGCGGGACGACGCGTACTCGGCGGCCACGGTGTTGAAGGACGTCGCGAACTCGGCCGAGCCGAAGCCGGGGTGAGGGGTCATGTTCGGTCATCTCCCCAGGCCGGCCGGCCGCCAGTCGAACGCAGTCGGTCGAACACGGTCAGTCGAAGTCGAACGCGGTCAGTCGAGTTCGCGCAGCATGCGTTCCATGGAGGCGACCGAGCGGCGGGTCTCGGTCAGCTCGTCGGTGTAGCGGCGGAGTATCTCCGTGTTGTCCTCCAGGAGTTCCGCGTACTTGACGGCGAGCCGCTTGTACTCGTCCTCCCGGGTGGCGAGCATCCGGGCGCGCCAGGTGGCCGCGAACTGCCAGACGACGACGATGAGCAGGAGGAACAGGCCCCCGACGCCGAGTCCGGCGGCCCAGACGCCGGCCGGGTCGTCGGCCAGCGTCACCATCGAGTCGTTCACTGTGCTTCCTCTTCTTCTCTCCGTGCCGCGGACTCGGGCCGCAGGGCCTGTGGCCGCAGGGAATCGGCCGCGGCGGCGACGGTGCGCGGGGTCAGCTCGTAGAGGAACGGCGCGACCTCGAAGTACCGCATGGCCTTGCCGTCCTCGGACAGTTCCAGGGAGCCGGTGATCAGGCCGGCGGCCTCGAGCCGCTGGAGGTGCATGTGGAGCAGGGGGCGGCTCATGCCGATCTCGCGGGCCAGCCGGCTGACGTAGTTCCGCTCCTCGGCGAGCGCCGCGACGATCCGCATGCGCTGGGGGTGGCCCAGTGCGGCCAGCACCTTCAGCAGCTGTTCGCCGATCGGTGCCGGCTCCTCGTCGCCGTGGTCCCGCGTCGGGTCGTTCATCGAGAGGTCCCCTCGCCGTTCCCGGGTCTGTGGGTGCAGCCTCTCAGCGGACACCGGCACCTGTCAATGAGAGCTGACACCTGTCAGCGGCGCCGAGATCCTCTGCGGCGGGCCGGGTTGCCGGACCGCTTGCCGGTCAGCCGCCGGTGCCGGGCGACCGCGGCCTGGTAGTCGGCGCGCCGCAGCCCCTCGCCCGGCGCCTCGATCGTGCCGCGCAGCCCGTAGGCCAGCAGCACGCCGACGAAGCCGACGACCTTGATGCTGCGGAACGCGCTCTCCTCGATCGCGTCGGGAGAGCGGGGCCGCGTGTAGCCGACCCACGCGCGGGTGAAGGCGATGGCGGTGCAGAGCAGCAGCGCCAGCAGGACGAGCGACCCGAGCCAGGTGGGGGAACCGTCGGCGACGCCGGCGTAGAGGATCCACAGGGCCAGCGCGCCCGTCACGGCTCCCAGGCCGGCCGCCCCGGTCAGCAGCACCCGGCGCAGGGCGTAGCCGCCGGAGCGGTCGACCCAGCGGGTGCCGTAGAACCGGATCGGCTCCGGCCTGGGGGCGTTCTCCTCGTCGGCGACGGACGGGTCGGGCGCATGCGCGGCAGAAGTGGACATGCGGTCGATTATGGCCGTGGCCCGGACGAGTGGTGCGGGCCCAGTACGCTGATTCCCGGCATTCGCGGGCTCACCGGGGGAGCTGCCATGACGGACAACCACGGTTCGGCGCCTGGTTCGGCGCCCGAGCGGCTCGGCGAGTACGTGCTCGAACGCCGGCTGGGCAGCGGCGGGATGGGCGTGGTCTACCTGGCCAGGACGGTCGCCGGCCGGCAGTTGGCGATCAAGGTGATTCGCCGTGAGTACGCCGAGGATCCCGGCTTCCGGGCCAGGTTCCGGCGCGAGGTGGCGGCGGCCAGGCGGGTCAGCGGCGCGTTCACCGCGCCCGTCGTGGACGCCGATCCGGAGGGCGATCCGCCCTGGCTGGCCACCCTCTACGTGCCCGGCGGCTCGCTCGCCGACCGGATCGCCGAGCACGGCCCGCTGCCGGCCCGCGAGGCGGCCAGGGTGGGCGCGCAGCTGGCCGAGGCGCTGACCGAGATCCACGGCCACGGCCTGGTGCACCGGGACCTCAAGCCGGGCAACGTGCTGCTGGCCGAGGACGGGGTGCGGGTGATCGACTTCGGGATCACCCGGGCACTGAGCGACAGTCACCGGCTGACGGAGGACGGCGCGGTGCTCGGCTCGCCGCCGTTCATGGCGCCCGAGCAGCTGACCGGCGGCGCCGAGGTGTCGACGCCGGCCGACGTGTTCGCGCTGGGCGCGGTGGTGGCGTTCGCGGCGACCGGCCACAGCCCGTTCGAGGCCGGTGGGCTGCCGGGCGGCGATCCGCTGGCCGTGGCCTACCGGGTGGTCCACGAGGAGCCCGACCTGGGCGACGTGCCGCCGGCGCTGCGCGACCTGGTGTCGATGTGTCTGGCGAAGGATCCCGACCGGCGGCCGGCGGTGGCGTCGTTGCTGCGGATGGCGTCCTTCGCGGACACCAGGGCGCAGGCCGCGGTGGTGCGCGACTCGGAGGTCTGGCGGAGCGCGCGGCGGGACGACGACGGCGGGAGTCCTCCGGCCGGACGGCGGCGGTCGCGTCGGTGGCGTCGGCGGCTCGCGGTGGGCGCGGCCACCCTGGCGGTGCTGGCGGCGGCCGGCGCCGGCGTGCTGCTGGCCGCGGACCGCGGCGACGGCGGGGCGGACCCCGACGACGGCTCGGCGCCCGGCCCGTCGGCCGACGCGCCGACCGCGCCGGCGTTCACGCCGTGGGAGGTGGACTGGCGGGACTTCGGCGTGCAGGACGCGGCGATCGCCGGCCTGGCCTGTGCCCCGGCGGCCGCCGGCGACCTGCTCTGCTCGGCCGGCTCCGACGTGACCGTGCTCCTCGCCCCGGACGGCACCGAGCGCTGGCGCCACCTTCCGCCGCGCGACTCGGCCGGCGGCCCCGGCGCCCTCATGGTCGGGGAGGTGGTCTACGCCCCGTCGGACAAGGGTCTGGTGGCGCTGGACCTGGCGAGCGGCGACGAGCTGTGGGAGATCGACGCGCCCGAGCTGATGAACCCGACGGCCGCCACCGAGGACAGCCTGGTGCTGCAGAACGGCGACAGCACCCTGCGCTTCTACGCCCTCGGCTCCCCGGACCCGGTGGGCTCCTGGGAGGTCCCCGGCCGCTATCTCACCAACGTGCTCGCGGACCGGGACCGGAACCGGGTCCTGGCGCTGAGCCGCGCGGAGTCCGAGGGCTTCCCGCTGGAGCTGACGCTGCTCGACGGGACCGGTCGGGAGCAGTGGCCGACGTCCGTGGGGCCGCCGCCGGAGGTGGCCGGCCTGCTCGAACCGGTGGGGATCGACGCGGAGGCGGCGTACTTCGAGGAGTGGGACCCGGACGTGCCGGTGGTCGCGGCGCTCCACCGGCTCGACCTGAGCGACCGCTCCTGGAGCCGCACCACGCTCGACTCGGCCGCCGAGCCGCGCACCGTGGTGGCGGACGGCATCGCCTACGCCAACGACACGGCCGGCGGCATCACGGCCGTGGACATGGCGGCGGGCGAGGTGCGCTGGTCGGTCGACCTGGACGCGGAGACCACCTCCGCGCTCGCCGTCGCCGGCGACGCGCTGTACTTCTCCGACGGCGACGGCCGGCTCCACCAGGTGGCGGTCGCGGACGGCACGCGGCTCGCGGTGGGCGAGCCGCACCCGGGCACGCCGGGCGCCGGCAGCGACGCCTGGGCGCCGCCGCCGGTCGTCACGGACGACGGCCTGGCCTATGTGGTGACCATCGGCAACACGCTGTACGCCACCCGCCTCGACGAACTGGGGTGAGCCGGCGGCCCGCGGCGCCGGCTCAGATCTCCAGGTGGTTCTCGACCCGCTTGAGGCTGTGCCGGGCCAGCGCCAGGTTGGCGCGGGAGCGGTCGAGCGCGAGGTAGAGGAAGAGCGAGCCGCGGTCGGTGGGCAGCAGCCTGATGACGTGGTACTGGTCGCCGAGGGTGATCAGGATGTCCTCGATGGTGTCGTCGATGCCGAGCGTGGCGAGGGTCCGCATCTTGGCCCGCACCACCTCGGTGTTGCCGGCGGCCGCGATGTCCAGGTCGAGTACGCCGCCCCCGCCGATGGTGCCGAGCGACATGCCGCTCTCGTAGTCGACCAGGGCGACCCCGATGGCCCCCTCGACCGCCATGGCTTCCTTCAGCGCTGACTCAATGTTCATCTTGCTTCTCTCTCGCGGACGCGTCGCCTTCGTCGAAGGCTACGGAGATGCGGTAACAAAACATCAACTACGGTCAAGGTTGCGTAGGTTTCGAAATAAAGTACTCTGCCGAGGATCGCAAGTGAAGGGATTGAGGATCAACGGTGCGCACGCTCGACACGTCCCTCTCCGAGATCCTCAGCCTGCCGGGGGTGCTGGGCGCGGCCCTGGTGGACGCCGTGACCGGGCTGACCTACGGCGCCGTCGGCGAGTGGGAGGGCACGGGCGGCGGCATCGAGCTGTCCGACCTCACCGGGCTCCTCGCCGAGCGGCTCAACCAGGCGGGCGCCACCGGTGAGTTGGAGAGCGTGATCATCACCAGCCGACGCCGGCACCATGTCACGCAGGTGGTGGAGCGGCGCGGTGACGCCGTGCTGCTGACGACGGTGTTGGACCGGGAGCGCACCAATCTGGCCCTGGCCATGCGGCAGATCGCCGAGCGCGCCGGCGAGGTGCTCGCATGACCGACGCCGGCCCCCCGCCCCCCTCGCGCAACGTCTCCGGGCTGCTACGGCGGCTGCGCGACCGGGAGTTCACCGGCGCCGTCGTCGTCTCCGGTGCCCCGGGCGGCACCATCCACCTGCGCGCCGGCCGGGTGACCGCGATCGACACCCCGGGATCGCCGCCCGTCGAGTCGCTGCTGCTGAAGTCCGGGCGGATCGACGAGGAGGCCTGGTCGGCGGCGCGCGCCACGGCCGGCCCGAGCGACCCCGTCGGCGTGACGCTGGTCGAGCACGGCCTGGTCGGCGCGGTCGAGTTGGAGGTGGTGTGCGCGGCCGCCGTGCACGACGCCGCCTTCGCGCTCGCGCTCACCGCCCCGGGCGGCTGGGACGTCGCCGAGTCCGCGCTGCCGCCCCAGGTCACCGCGGGGCCCGGCGTCGAGCCACAGGCGCTCTCCCAGGAGACCGGCCGCCGACTCACCCTGCTCCCCCGGCTCTGGGGGAGCGCCACCGAGCTCGTGCGCGGCCGGGTGCACGCCCCCGCGCTCGCCTCCGATCCACTGCCCCCGCGCTACCGGGAGATCCTGCGCTTCGTCAACGGCCGCCGCACGGTCCGCGACCTGGCCTTCGCGCTGGGGCGCGGCGTCTTCCCGGTGCTGCTCGACCTGAGCCGGATGCGCGCCCGCCACCTGGTGACCGTCGAACTCCCCACCTCCACCAGCCCGTTGGGCGACGGCCTCGGCCCCCGCACCGACGTCGGCGGCGCTCCGCCCCCACCGCTGCCCCTCGGATTCCCGCTACCGCGCCGCACTCCGGGCGGGCACCTGCCCGACCGAGGTCGCTGAAGCGGGCGTACAGCACGTCACGACACGGAAGCGAGCACGCCATGAGCCACCCCGCCGCACCCGAACCAGCCGCGCTGGCCGAAGAACTGAGCTCCCTGCGGGAACGCGTGATGGGCGTCACCGAGACGGTGGTGGCGACCGTGGACGGCCTGCTGGTCGCCGCCGACGCGTCCGGCGTGCACCCGGAGTCGGTGGCCGCGCTCTCCGCCGCCACGCTGGGCCTCGGCCGGCGCGCGACCCACGAGGTGGGCGCCGGCGGGCTCCAGGAGATCGTGCTGCGCGGCACCGCGGGCCACGCCGTGGTGCTCGCGGTCGGCGACAACGCGCTGCTGACGGTGCTCGGCGACGAGGGCCTGGACACCGCCACCCTGCGACGCGAAGCCCCGGCCACGGTCGAGCGGCTGGCGAAGCTGCTCGAACGCCACCGGGGCTGACGGGGGCCGATGCGGCGGGGGCCTCAGCCCTCCAGCTTGCTCACGTCCCGCACGGCGCCCTTGTCCGCGCTGGTGACCATGGCGGCGTAGGCGCGCAGCGCCAGCGAGACCTTGCGGTCGCGGTCGGCCGGAACGTAGCGGCCGTTCAGCTCGGCGCGGCGGGCCGCCAACTCCTCGTCCGAGACGAGCAGTTCCAGGCTCCGGGTCGGGATGTCGATCCGGATCCGGTCGCCGTCCCTGACCAGCGCGATGGTGCCGCCGGCCGCCGCCTCGGGCGAGCAGTGGCCGATGGAGAGGCCCGAGGTGCCGCCGGAGAACCGGCCGTCGGTGACCAGCGCGCACTTCTTGCCCAGGCCCCGCCCCTTGAGGAACGAGGTGGGGTGCAGCATCTCCTGCATGCCGGGGCCGCCGCGCGGGCCCTCGTAGCGGATGACGACCACGTCGCCCTCCTTGACCCGCTTGTTCAGGATGGCGGCGACGGCGTCCTCCTGGGAGTCGAGCACCACCGCCGGGCCCTCGAACGTCCAGATCGACTCGTCGACGCCGGCGGTCTTCACCACGGAGCCGTCCTCCGCCAGGTTGCCGTAGAGCACGGCCAGGCCGCCCTCGGTCGAGTAGGCGTGCGCGAGGTCGCGGATGCAGCCGCCCTCGGCGTCGGTGTCCAGCGTCTCCCAGCGCTCGGACTGCGAGAACGCGGTCGCCGAACGCCGGCCGCCCGGCGCGGCGTGGAACAGCTCGACCGCCTCGGGCGACGGGGAACCGCCACGGATGTCCCAGCTCTTCAGCCAGTCGGCGAGCGAGGGGCTGTGCACGGTGTGCACGTCCTCGCGGAGCAGCCCGCCCCGGTACAGCTCGCCCAGGATGGCGGGGATGCCGCCGGCGCGGTGGATGTCCTCCATGTAGTACTTGCCGTTCGGCGCCACCTTCGTCAGGCAGGGCATCCGGCGGGAGAGCGCGTCGATCTCCTTCAGGCCGTAGTCGAGACCGGCCTCCTGCGCGGCGGCCAGCAGGTGCAGCACCGTGTTGGTGGAGCCGCCCATCGCGACGTCCAGCGCCATCGCGTTCTCGAACGCGGCGCGCGAGCCGACGGCACGCGGCAGCACCGTCGCGTCGTCCTCGTCGTAGAAGCGGTGCGCCAGCTGGACGACGGTGCGGCCGGCCTCCTCGTAGAGCGCGCGGCGCGCGGTGTGGGTGGCGAGCACCGAGCCGTTGCCCGGGAGGGCGAGACCGATGGCCTCCACCAGGCAGTTCATCGAGTTGGCCGTGAACATGCCGGAACAGGAGCCGCAGGTCGGACAGGCGTTGTCCTCGATGCGGCGGATGTCCTCGTCCGAGACGCTGTCGTCCGCGGCGTCGGCGATGGCGTTGACCAGGTCCAGCTTGCGGACCGTGCCGTCCACCAGGGTCGTCTGCCCGGCCTCCATCGGACCGCCGGAGACGAAGACCGTCGGGATGTTCAGCCGCATCGCGGCCATGAGCATGCCGGGGGTGATCTTGTCGCAGTTGGAGATGCAGATCAGCGCGTCCGCGCAGTGCGCCTCCACCATGTACTCGACGGAGTCGGCGATCAGGTCGCGGGACGGCAGCGAGTACAGCATGCCGCCGTGCCCCATCGCGATGCCGTCGTCCACCGCGATCGTGTTGAACTCGCGGGGGATGCCGCCGGCCTCCTTGATCGCCTCGGACACGATCCGCCCCACCGGCTGGAGGTGGGTGTGGCCCGGCACGAACTCGGTGAAGCTGTTGGCCACGGCGATGATCGGCTTTCCGAAGTCCGCCCGATCTACCCCGGCGGCCTGAAGGAGGGAGCGGGCTCCCGCCGCGTTACGGCCATGGGTGACGGTACGGGACCTCAGTGTCGCCATCTCTCTGCACTCCTGCCTCTCCCCTGCGGGGCGATCCGACTCCCACCGAGGTTACGCCTCCCGCCCACCTTTCGGGACGGAGATTCCGCGAACCGAGACGACCGGCCGGCCGGTGGCTCGTCCTGGCGGCGGTGCCGCCTGGGACGCCGCGCTCCGGGTGTCTGGCGGCCAGCTCGGCGACGATCCGTGGAGA
>NZ_SMKI01000375.1 GCF_004348415.1 Streptomyces hainanensis | reverse complement strand
GGCTTGGGGATCTCGGGGGATGGGGGGCGCTGGCTCATGGTTTTCGATACCTTTCGGTCGACTCGGCTTGCTGGGGTCGGTCTACCCGTTCCGTCGCCGGTCTCCCGCCGGCCGGGCCCGGGCACCGTCCGCTAGGCCGTGTCCTCGCCGAACTCCGCCAGTGCCTGGTCGACGATCTCGGCGAGTTGGGCGTGGTGTGCGCCGCGCCAGTAGACGCGGCCGCAGGCCTCGCATTCGGCGAAGACGTCGTAGGTGCGGCGGGTGCCGCCCTCCAGGCGGGTGGCGACGGTGGCCTTGTCGGCCGCGCGCAGTGTGCCGTTGCAGGCGGTGCAGCGGGTCCAGGGGGCGAGTCGTGGGGCGAACCGGCCGAGGATGTCGCGGAGTTGTTCGTCCGGCCGGTCGCTGCGGACGAACGCGCCGGCCCACAGCTCGCGGCGGTGGAGCAGACCGCGGTCGCGGGAGAGGAGCACGCGGCGTTCGGCCGCCGAGCGGGCGGCCAGGGCCGCGTCGCCGATGTCGGTGGACTCGTAGGCCGCGTCGACGCCGAGCAGCCGCAGCCGGCGGGCCAACGTGCCGAGGTGGACGTCGAGCAGGAAACGCAGCGGCGCGCCCGGCACCCGCTGGGGGCGCTCGACCGGGACCACCTCGACCGTCTCGCCGTCCGCCGGCACGTGCGACCTCGGCACCTCGCGGCCGTCGACCAGCAGCGGGCCGGCCTCGGTCAGCGGCACGCCGAGGGACTCCACGACGTGGCCGAGCGAGGAGACGCCGTCGACGGCGACCCGGGTCTCCTCGGACCGCCGGGCCGCCGCGACGAAGAACCGAAGCTCGGGGTCGAGGCGGAGCAGGATCTCGGGACGCGTGGGAAGGGAGCTCACGCGTCAAGCCTGCCCTAGCACTCCGTGCAGGAGGTACCCGCCCGGACGGTCTGGCCGCGTGGGGGGGCGATCAGCCATGACGCACCCGCGGGTGGGTTAGCGGAATTCCAGCGGAGCGCTCAGGGCAGATCCCGCTCGAAGCACAGGGTGGCGTGCGGGTCCTCGAACCCCGGGTAGTCGGCGACGGCCCGGTAGCCCGCGCCGCGGTAGAGGGCGATGGCCTCGGTCAGCGTGGGGTGGGTGCTCAGCCGGAGGACGCGGTGGCCGAGGTCGGCGGCCAGCCGTTCGAGGTCGGCCAGCAGTCGGCGCCCGAGGCCGAGGCCGCGGGCGTGCGGCGCGATCCACAGGTGCCGCAGCTCGCCGGCGCCGTCGCCCAGGCTCCGGACCGCGCCGCAGCCGACCGGGCCGTTGTCGTCGCGCGCGAGGACGAACGCGCCGGCCGGCGGCGAGAGTTGCTCGGCGGTGACCAGGATCGACGAGTCGAAGCCGCCGGGGAAACGCTCGTCGAGCTCCGCCGCGTACGAGTCGAGGCACCAGCGCGCCTCGGCGGTGGCCGGGTCGACGGGGGACTCGACGGTGATCGCGGCGAGCCGAAGGAGTCGTTCCGCCGTGCCCAGCGAGTCGAGCAGCCGGGACCGCTGGTCGCCGGTGAGGCCGTTGAGGATCCCGGCGGCGAACGCGTCGGCGCGCCGGTTCTGCTCGGCCAGCTCGCGCCGGCCCCTGGCCGTCAGCTCGATCAGCCGGCGGCGCCGGTCGGCCGGGTCGGGGCGGGTCCTGACCAGGCTCTGGCTCTCCAGCGCCGTCAGCATGCGGCTGAGCTGGCCGGCGTCCAGGCCGAGCCGCTCGCGCAGCTCGCGCTGGGTGGTGGCGGTCGCGATCTCGAAGAGCAGGCGGGCCTGCCCGAGCGGGCGGTTCCGTTCGAGGTAACGGTCGGAGAGCACGCCGACGCGGCGTGTGAAGTAGCGGTTGAACCGGCGGACGGCCGCCACGTCGTGCTGCGCGGGCTGCCCCGGGGTGGGCTGCTCCAGGGGGGACGGACGCACCGAAGGCTGCATGGCCTCAGTCTGGTCAATCGTTGACCCGAGTCAAGTAATTTTACCGAGCCATGACCCGTCGGTTCGCGGGCTCGCCCGGCGGCTCCTAACCTGGAGGGTGGGAGGTGTTGTAGCCATGGCTGACAAGTCCCGCGCGAAGCCCGAACCCCAGCCCGAACCCCAGCCCGAGGACGATCTGCCCACGCCCGATCACCTGCTGCACACGGGTGCGGAGCGCCCCATCGATCCCGAGGATCTGGTGCGCCTCAGCGGCCGCGAGCCCACGCCCGAGCTGGTGGAGGAGGCGCGGCAGCGCTTGGAGGAGGAGGGCCCGGCCGCCATCGAGCGGTATCTGCCCTGAGCATGGGCTGCCCTGACCACGAGCTGCCGAGCACGAACCGGGGCGGGGCGCGGAATGATCCGCGCCCCGCCCTGGTTGCCGCCAGGAGGACCGAACGACGGTGAGCGGCAGCGAGCAGGGAGGCGGGCAGCGGTGTCCGAACGAGACGAGACGGACGTGGCACGGGCGGCGGACGGAATCAGGGGCGTACGCCGGGGGCTCGCGCCGGTGGCGCTGTCGGTGCTCGACCTGGCCACCGTCGGCGCCGGCCGTACCGCCGCCGAGGCGCTGCGCACCACCGCCGAGCTGGCCCGGCTCACCGAACGGCGTGGCTACCACCGGTTCTGGGTGGCCGAGCACCACTCGATGCCCGGCGTCGCCAGCTCCACCCCGGCCGTCATCCTGGCCAACCTCGCCGCCCACACCGAGCGCATCAGGCTCGGCTCCGGCGGCGTGATGCTGCCGAACCACGCCCCGCTCACCGTCGCCGAGCAGTTCGGCACCCTGGAGGCGCTGGCCCCGGGGCGGATCGATCTCGGCCTCGGCCGGGCGCCCGGCACCGACGGCGCCACGGCAGCCGCGCTGCGCCGGGGCCGGACGGACGGGCCCGACGAGTTCCCGCAGCAGGTCGCCGAGCTCACCCGCTTCCTGGACGACGACTTCCCCGACGGCCACCCCTACTCCCGGATCCACGCCGTGCCGGGGCCGGTGCAGGGCAGCGTCGACGGCGGGACGCGGAGCCCGGGCCGGCCGCCGGTCTGGCTGCTCGGCTCGTCCGGTTTCAGCGCCGAGCTCGCCGGCCGGCTCGGCCTGCCGTTCGCCTTCGCCAACCACTTCTCGGCCGCCAACACCATTCCGGCGCTGGAGCTCTACCGCCAGACCTTCCGGCCGTCCGCCGTGCTGGACGCGCCCTACACGCTGATCGGCGTCAACGCGCTGGCCGGCGACGACGAGCGCGAGGTCGAACGCCAGGTGATGACGGGCGCGTTGAGCATGCTGCGGCTGCGCACCGGCCGCCCGGGGCTGATCCCGACGCCCGAGGAGGCCGAGTCCTACCCGTACGCGCCGGTGGAGCGCGAGGTGGTCGACGGCTGGCTGTCCAACGTCGTCCACGGCACGCCGGACACGGTGCGCAAGGGCCTCGACGAGCTGGCCCGCCGCACCGGCGCCGACGAGTTGATGATCACCGGGCACGTCCACACCCCGGAGGCCCGGCTCCGCAGCTACGAACTGATCGCGGACGCCTACGAGTTGAGCTGACGGGGCGGCGGGAGGGCGCCGGCCGGCGCTACCGGGCGGGGCCCGCCGCGCCGGCGGCCTCGCGGACCGCGCGGCTCAGCTCGGCGGCCTGCCGGGTGTAGCCGGTGAGGCGCAGCCGGCGGCCGTCCCGCAGCCGGATGCGGCAGTTGACGTTCCGGCCGGTGTAGCGGGCGAACAACAGCCCCTCCCGGCCGGTGTCCTTCACCCGGTCGATCTCGGTCCACGGCACCGCCGTCGTCGCGGAGCCGCGCCGGTGCACCAGACCACCCTCGTGGAGCGCGAACACCTCGCCCTCGCGCGCCCGCCGCACGCCCTGGGCGCCGTGCCAGGCGAGCAGCAGCCCGGCGAGGCCGACGCCCAGCGGGAGGCCCACCACGAAGTTGCTCCGTGAGCCGCTCTCCCCGCTGAAGCCGAGGAGCAGCAGGGGCACGCCGACCGCCAGCCCGAGCAGCCCGACGACCAGCGAGGTGACGGTGAACGCGCCGCTCGGCGGCCCCGCCACCGGATGCTCCGCCACGAGACGGCCCAGACCGTCCGACTCCCGTGACTCCTCCGACATCTCGCAACCCCCGGCCTCGTCGTCGTTGCGAACGAGTCTGCCCCAAGCGGGCCGGATTCAGGGCGGGCTCGCGGCAACTCCCGCCAACTCTCCCCGGTACCCGGCCGAGCGAGCGGCCACCGCGACACCACGGCACCGCGACACCACGGCACCGCGGCACCCTGTCACCGCGCACCGCCTGGCCGCAGCACCGCGCCACCGCGCCACCGCCTCACCGGAGGGTGAGCCGGTAGTGGAACGGCGTGCGGCCGGTGATCAGGACGCGGGGGCCGGTGGGGGTGAGGCTGCCGGAGAGCCAGGTGTAGCGCTCGCCGGGGTCGACCACCGGCGGTTGGCCGGGGCCCGAGCCGTTGCCGGGGCCGAAGGTGATCCGGTCGTCGCCGACCGTGTAGCTCGCCTCGCCGGACACCAACTGGTGGGTGCCGGCCTGCCCCTGGACGGCCGTCAGCCCCGGCCCGGTGAACTCGCCGCCCGGCCGGAACGCCAGCTCGATCGCCAGCGGTACCTCCGACTCGTCCACCCGGAACGACACCTCGACGCCGTCGCCCGTCTCCCTGACCACCACCTCGGTGCGCAGCGTCAGATACGTCTTGGGCCGGTGGGGGAAGTCCAGCGCCGACCAGAAGCGCGGGTCGTCGGTGAGCGCGTAGTCGCCGTCGCGGCGCCGGTGTTGGGGCGGCAGCGGCAGGTGGTAGGCGGCCCGCACCCGGGAGCGCAGCCGCCAGCCGCCGCCTGAGGCGCGCTCCAGGCCCTCGCCGCGGAAGTGGCCGAGCGAGAAGAACTGCGGGGCGAGCCGCACCGAGTCCAGGATCGCCGCGCCCTTGCGGAAGGCGAGGAAGGTGGGGTTGGTGGAGAGCCCCGAGGCGAACGTCGGGATCTCGGCGAAGTCCGTCCCGCCGAAGATCGTGACGGTGCGGCCGTCGCGGCGCAGCCGCACCAGTGCCGTGTCGGTGTCGTGGTGCTCGTAGCGGGTGGGCGGCCGTTGTGATCCCGGCAACCGACCGGCCAGCTCGCGGTGGTTGAGGTAGCGCGCCAGCGCGTCGCCCGTCGGGTCCTCGCCGCCCGGGAGTTGGGCGATCCGCGACTCGATGTCCCGTGCGACGGCGGCGAGTTCGGGGTCGCCGTCGTGCACCGCGAGCTCCCGGTAGAGCAGCCAGTAGTCGACGATCGACCGTCGCGCGTTCTGGTCCTGGCGGCGCGAGTGGACGGTCACCACCTCGCCGTTGGGCTCCAGCAGGTAGCGGGTGACGCGCAGGTTGCGGCGGACGTTCTCGTACAGTTCCGGCCGGTCGGCGAGCCGTGCCACGGTCAGCAGCGAATAGCCGGTGACGACGGACGCGTAGGTGGCGCTGCGCTCGCTGTACTGGCCGCCCGGGTACTGGTCGATGCCCTCGGCCAGCCACTGGTCGATGCGGCGCGGGTAACGGCGGTCCGGGAAGAGGGCGTTGACCTGGGCCAGCACCCCGCACAGCTTCCACCGGTGGTTGGGGGTGTGCACCCCGCCCTCGGCCATGGCCGGCCCGGCGGCCCGCACGATCCGGCCCACGGTCGCCCGTACGCCCTCGGTGCGCCGGTCGTCGTCCTCGCCCAACACGGTGAGCACGACGCACAGGTCGCCGACGCTGAACGCGGTGTCGGGCGGCGAGTGCAGGTTGCCCTGGTCGAACAGGCCGTCGTCGTGCTGGTAGTCGGCCAGCGCCTCGGCCATCTCGGCCATCGGGGTGAGCAGCGTCTCGTCGTGGTGGTGGGCGGAGCGCTGCCAGGACCAGGCGGCGGCGAGCCGGCGGATGGCGCGGGCGGTGCGGCGCGCGTTGACGCTGACCAGGTCGCCGGGGTGGGCGGCCAGCACCTCGGGCACCAGGCGGTCGGCGTCGGCCGTGATCAGGTCGAGGAACGCGCGGTCCTCGTCGACCCGGCCGTCCGTACCGCCGGCGGCGGCGGTGGGCGTGCCGGCGAACGCCGGCCCCACCCCCGCCGCGGTCCCGACGGCCGTTCCTACGGCGGTTCCCACGACGAAACGTCTGCGATCGATGGGCATGGCCGGTCCACCACCCTTGCTGGAGTCCCATGAGAGCGCGCTGGAAAGCGCTTGCGGCACTCTAGGTTTCGTCCGGATGACAGGACAAGGGTCGTGCACGGGGAGAAAGGCCGCGCGTCAGCCGACGGCGGCGGTCGCGGTGACGCCGTGGGTGGCCAGCTCGGCGAGCAGCCCGGCCTGGCGGTCGGCCACCTCGACCGGGTCGGGGAAGTCGGCGCCGGCCATGCCGAGTCGGTCGACCAGCTTCTCCACCCTCGCGTTCTCGGCCGTGGACCGGCCCGGCAGCAGCGGGAGTTCGTACTCGTGCTGCCAGGTGCGCTGGATCGCGCGGTCGTTCTTCCACCGCACGTCCCGCAGCGTCTCCCGCTGGAGCCGGCGGGCGGTCGCGCTGTCCATCCCGACGTGCGACCACTCGTCCGCGTCGCCTTCCGCGTCGAACACCGCCAGCTGGAACCGTTCCGCGTCCTGCCAGACCGGCATGGTCTCGTCGTTGAGCATGAAGACGTAGAGCGCGAAGTGCCCGGCGTACTCGTTCACCAGGAAGTCCCGGGTGTCCGCGAAGAGTTCGGGGGTCTCGCCCGGGTAGCCGACGATGAACGAGATCCAGTGGTGGATGGAGCTCTCCGAAAGCAGCTCGAACGCGGTGCGGTTGGCCTGCGCCTTCACCTGCTTGCGCATGTGGCCGAGCGTGGTGTCGTTCATCGACTCGAAGCCGATGGCCAGCGCCCGGCAGTGCGCCTCCTCCAACGCTCCCACGACCGACCGGTCCTTGAGCGAGTTGGCGCGGGTGTACGCCTCCCACGCCAGGCCGGCGTCGGCCAGCAGCGGCAGCAGCGCGCGCAGCCGGGTCGGCGGCACGGTGAAGGTGGAGTCGAGCGCCTTGACGTACTGGGCGCCGTGCTCGTCGCGGTAGCGGGCGAAGTCGGCGGCGATCTTCTCGGCCGACTTGTAGCGCCACTTGGGCGAGGCGGCGGGGAACGAGCAGTACTTGCAGCTGAACGGGCAGCCGCGCATCGACTCGTAGGGGATCACCGGGTACCGGCCGCCGGGCGCGGGCGACGGCAGCGCCTCCAGGTCGGCGTACCGCACCTCGGTCAGCCGGATCCGGCCGGTGTCGCCGTCCCGCCAGACGAGGTTGGGGATGTCGCCGGTCGGCTCGCCCCGGCGCAGCGCGTCGAGCAGCCGTGGGAGAGCCACCTCGGCGTCGCCGCGCACCACGTGGCGGACGAACGGGTGGGCGGCGAGGATCTGTTGGAACTTGAGGTTGCTGTACTGGCCGCCGAGGACGAGCGTCGCGCTCGGGTACCGGTCCTCGATCCAGCGGATCGCCCTGGCCATGGTGGCGTGGTCCCAGATGAAGGTGGTGGAGAGCAGCACCACGTCGAAGGGGCCCGCGGGTTCCGGGTGGCCGCCGTTCCAGATGCCCTCGGTGGGGTACAGCTCGTGGTCGACGCCGGCCGCCTCCAGGATGGCGCTGACGGTGAAGGTGGTGAGGTGCGGGGCGGCGGCCGACGCGTCGTCGCGCTCGGTGTGTTGGAGCCGGACGGAGGAGACGGCGCGGATCCGGTGGGCCGCCGCGCGGGGCCGCAGCACCGGGACGTGGCGCCCGTCCACGGGCACCCGCAGGGCCGACAGGTCGAGCGCGTCTCCTGGCGTTCCTTCGCGGTGGGCGTCCGGGGCGCGGAGGGCCTCGAAGGCGGAGCCGGCGGTGAGGCTGGTGTTGGGGAACTCGGGCCCCAGTCCTGAGATGAGGAGAACGTTCACGGGAAAGTCCCCTTGCGCGCGGTGGGGTTGGCGGGAGAGAGATGGGG
>NZ_SMKI01000374.1 GCF_004348415.1 Streptomyces hainanensis | reverse complement strand
GGGCGGGATGGTGGACACGGGGGCCTCCTCGGAACATGACGACTACTCTCTGTTATCAGAGTAGGCGCCCAACCCCCAGAAGGCAACCCTGAGTAATGATTCAACTCCCCAGAGTGAACGATTCGGCAGCCGCGGTCAGTTCAGGTCTCTCGCGGAGAGCCCCATGTGCTCGCCCACCTTGTTGACCAGGAGGGTCATCTCGTACCCCACCTGGCCGACGTCCACGTCGGCCCCGGCCAGCACGCAGAGGCAGCTGCCGTCCCCGGCGGCCGTGACGAACAGCACACCGTCGTCGAACTCGATCATGGTCTGCCGCACCCCGCCGCTGCCGAAGTGCTCGCCGACCCCCTTCGCGAGGCTGTGCAGGCCGGAGGAGACGGCCGCCAGATGCTCGGCGCTGCTCCGCTTCAGGCCCCGGCTGACCGAGGTCACCAGTCCGTCGCTGGACAGCAGCAGCACGTGCCGCACCCGTGGCAGGCGCTGCGCCAGGTCGTCCAACAACCAGTCGAGCGTGGTGCTCAGTGCCATCCCCAGCTCCCCCTTCTCGTAAGGCGACTGCTGTGTCAGCCTTCCCCAGTACGAGGCCGTCGGCAACCATCCGTGCGGTACCGCTATCCGGAAGGGACCGTACCGTTTCCTCTGGTCAGTGCGGCCACCGGGTACCGCCTCAGCGACCGAGCTCCTTGCGGCCGGCCCGCCGCAGCCGGCGCCGCTGCGCCGGATCGAGCAACAGGTACGCGGCGGCCGGGACGCCGACCATCACCAGCAGGGCGATCCAGAAGTTGGTCAGGATCCAGACCAGCAGCCCCACGCCTACCGCACCCACCGCGACCTTGGCGCCACGGGACATCTCGCCACCTCCTCGCTTGCGGGCGACCGGCCGGCCGCCCGCACGATGAAACGTATATCCAGTGTCCACCGTTCCGTCCGGTTCCCACCGGCCGGCAGGTGGCGGCGGATCACGACCGACCGGCCCACCCCCCGACGGGCCGGTCGAACGCCGCGGGCACCGCTATCCCCGCGGTCCCCGTTCCCCCCGCTTCGCGGCGCGCAACGGGGCGCCGACCCGGTGCATGTGGCCGAGTGCCTGCCGGTAGGAGTCGAGCAGCCCGGTCTCGGCGTAGGAGACGCCGAGTTCCCGGCAGTGGTGCCGCACCAGCGGGCGGGCCAGCCGCAGGTGCGGCCGCGGCATGTTGGGGAAGAGGTGGTGCTCTATCTGGTAGTTGAGCCCGCCCATCAGCCAGTCGGTGACGGGCCCGCCGCGCACGTTGCGCGAGGTCAGCACCTGCCGCCGCAGGTGGCCCCAGCGCTCCCCGTCCGGGTCCGGCATCTCCATGCCCTTGTGGTTCGGCGCGAAGACGGAACCCAGGTGGAGCCCGAACAGCGCGTGGTGGATCAGCGCGAAGACGACGGCCTTCCCCGGCGACATGGCGGTCAGCAGCAGCGCGGCGTAGGCCGCGAAGTGCAGCACGAGCAGCGCCGCCTCGACGCCGCGGGCCCGGCCCTGGCGCTCCCAGCCCTTGCCCGAGAGCACCATCTGCACGCTGGCGACCTTCAGCGCGATGCCCTCCAGGAGCAGCAGCGGGAAGAAGAGCCGGGCCTGGTGGCGGGTGAGCCAGCGGCCGAAGCCGACGCGCTTCTCCGCCTGGTGTTCGGCCCACACCATCACGCCGACCCCGACGTCGGGGTCCTTGTCGAGATGGTTCGGGTTGGCGTGGTGCCGGTTGTGCTTGTCGTTCCACCAGGCGGAGCTCATGCCCAGCAGCAGGTTGCCGTGGACGAGGCCGAGCAGTCGGTTGAACCGACGGGTGCGGGCTATCTGGGCGTGGCCCGCGTCGTGCCCGTAGAAGGAGGTGCGGGTGGAGAAGAGGGCGAACGGCACGACGAGCGGCAGGACCCACCAGGTGTCGCCGACGAGCAGCACCGCCGTGACCACGGCCGCCATGGCCAGCGCGTTGACCGCCATGCCCACCGCGTACCAGCCGCGGCGGCGGTCCAGCAGGCCCTGTCCCTTGATCTGCCGCAGCAGCGGCGGGAACTCGCCCTCGATGCCGCCGGAGGCGGCGGGGGCGGTGGAACGCTCGGCGGTCGGTGCCGGGAATGGGCTCATGAGGTCTCCGGATGCGGTTGGCTGGACGCCCTTCACGCTAGGTAGCGAGGGCCCTCCAGGGCCATGGCCGCAGCACCCGGTCCATGGTGTACCTAGCCCCCCTGCGCGACCGGGGGCGCACCGGCGGGGGTGCGGCCGAGCGCTCGCGGCGTGCCCGAGCGGCGAGCCCGCGGGCCGCTCGGGGGGCGCCCGGGGCGCGGGTTTCCGCATCGGTTCCGCGATGAGGTACCCTCGGCCGCGCACCGCGAGCTAGTCAAATTTGAGGAGACTTCCAGCGCTGTGACCGCGAGCCCGGCGTCACCCGCCCAGATCTCCGCCCTCGTCCATCACGCGGCCGTCTTCCTGCCGGCCGACCCGCCCCGCGACTCCCGGGTCGCCTTCTTCCCCGCCGACCTCGAAGCCGACGAGCACGACCGGCGGGACGAGGTCGCCCCCGCCCTCGGGGAGTTGGCCACCGAGCCGTTGACGGTGGCCCTGCCCGAGGGCGCGGCGGGAGGGGCGGTCCTGGCGCGCACGGTCCGAGCCGTGGTCCTTCCGGTGCGCGCCGCGCTCCCCGTCCTCACCCGTGCCCGGGCCGCCGGTACCGGCTCCACCGCCGCCTACTGGGGCGGCGCGGCCGTGCTCGCCCTCCAACTGGCTGCCCGCGGCCGTCTGTTGCCCGGTCTGAGCGCCGCCGACCACGACGCCTGGCGGCTCGGCCCACTGGACGCCGCCGACGCCACACGGCTGGCCGAACTCGCCGCCACGATGCCGCCGTCGGCCCGCGCCGTGCCGCTGCCCGCCCCGGCCGACGCACCCGACCCGCTGCTGCTCCCGCGTCCCGAGCCGCTGCTGCGCGCCTTCCTCGACGCCGTCGCCGACACCCTGCCGCGCACCCCCGCCGCCGCCCTGGCCGCCGGCGGGCCGGCGTTCACGGCCCCGGAGCCGCGCCGGCTGCCCGAGCAGCGCGCCTGGGCCACGGCGGTCGCCGCCGGCCACGACGCGGGCGTCCGCCTCTCGCTGCGCGTCGAGGCGACCGAGCCCGCCGGCGACTCGGCCCCCCGGTTCCGCGCCGTGGTCCAGCTGCACAGCCTCGGCGAGCCGGGCACGGTGACGGACGCGGCCGAACTGTGGTCCGGTGGCCGGGCGACCACCGGCGCCTTCGGCCCGCGCGCCCGCACCGACGCCCTGCTCACGCTGCGGCGGGCCGCGGCGGCCTGGGAGCCGCTGCGGCCGCTGCTCACCGCGGCGGTGCCGGACGCCGTCGACCTCGCGGACGAGGAGCTGGCGGAGCTGCTCGACCTCCCGACCGCGCGGGCCCTGGAGGCCGCCGGCGTCCAACTGCACTGGCCGCGCGACCTGGTGCGCCGGCTCAGCGCCCGCGCGGTGGTCGGCGACGACGGTCCGGCGCGGCCCGAGTCGGCGGGTTCCGGCGTGCTCTCGCCGGACGCCCTGTTCGCGTTCGACTGGCGGTTCGCCCTGGGGGACGTCGAGTTGACCCGGGCGGAGCTCGACCGGCTGGCCGAGTCCGGCCGGCCCCTGGTGCGGCTGCGCGACCGGTGGGTGGTGGTCTCGCCCGAGGAGCTGCGGCGGGCCAGGGAGCGCCGTGACCGCAAGGTGTCGGTGCTGGACGCGCTGGGTGCCGCCCTCACCGGCAGCGCCGAGGACGGCGGCGAGCGGTTCGAGGTCACCGCGGTCGGGCCGCTGGCGGCCCTGCGGGACCGGCTGGCGGATCCCGAGGCCGCCGACCGCGAGCCGGTCGCACAACCCCGGGCGCTCGCCGCCACCCTGCGCGACTACCAGCTCCGCGGCCTCGGGTGGCTGCACCGGATGACGTCGCTCGGCCTCGGGGGCTGCCTCGCCGACGACATGGGCCTGGGCAAGACGATCACGCTGATCGCCCTGCACCTGCACCGCCAGCTCGACCCGGCGACCGCCGGGCCCACGCTGGTGGTCTGCCCCGCCTCGCTGCTCGGCAACTGGCAGCGGGAGATCGGCGCGTTCGCCCCCGGCACCCGGGTACGCCGTCACCACGGCGCCTCCCGCGACCTCGGCGACCTGGCCGAGGGCGAGTTCGTGCTCACCACCTACGGCACCATGCGGCTCGACGCGGAACGGCTGGCCGCCGCGGCCGACTGGTCGTTGCTGGTCGCCGACGAGGCCCAGCACGTCAAGAACCCGTTCTCGGCCACGGCCGGGCGGCTGCGCTCCATCCCGGCCCGGGCCCGGGTGGCACTCACCGGCACCCCGGTGGAGAACAACCTCACCGAGCTGTGGGCGATCCTCGACTGGACGACGCCCGGGCTGCTCGGGCGCCTCGGCACGTTCCGCGCCCGCCATGCCGACGCCGTCGAGGGCGGCACCGACCCGGCGGCGGCCGAGCGGCTCGCCCGGCTGGTCGGGCCGTTCCTGCTGCGCCGCCGCAAGAGCGACCCGGGCATCGCGCCCGAGCTGCCGCCGAAGACGGAGACCGACCGGGCCGTCGCACTCACCGTGGAGCAGGCCGGGCTCTACGAGGCCGTGGTGCGCGAGGGCCTGGCGGCCGTGTCCGGGGCCGACGGCCTGGCGCGGCGCGGTCTGGTGATGAAGATGCTCACCTCGCTCAAGCAGATCTGCAACCACCCGGCGCAGTACCTGAAGGAGGAGGAGCCGCGGCTGCCGGGGCGGTCGGGGAAGCTGGAGCTGCTCGACGAGCTGTTGGACACCATCCTGTCCGAGGGCGCCAGCGTGCTGGTCTTCACGCAGTACGTGCGGATGGCGCGGCTGATCGGGCGTCGGCTGACCGACCGTGGGGTGCCGAGCCTGCTGCTGCACGGCGGCACCCCGGTGCCGCGCCGGGAGGAGATGGTGCGTGCCTTCTCGGCAGGCGAGGTTCCGGTGTTCCTGCTGTCGCTCAGGGCGGCGGGCACCGGGCTCAACCTGACCAGGGCCGAGCACGTGGTGCACTACGACCGCTGGTGGAACCCGGCCGTCGAGGCCCAGGCCACGGACCGCGCGTACCGGATCGGGCAGGACCGCCCGGTACAGGTGCACCGGCTGATCGCCGAGGGCACCGTGGAGGACCGGATCGCCGAACTGCTGCGGCGCAAACGCGCCCTCGCGGACGCCGTGCTCGGCGCGGGCGAGGGCGCGCTCACCGAGCTGGGCGACGCCGAGCTCGCCGAACTCGTCGCCCTGCGCGGCCCAGGCGTCACCGAGGAGGACGGACGATGAGCGGCGCCGCGGACGAGGCCGCCGAGGAACTGGTCCTCGCGGCGCTGCCGCCGATCGCCGGTCGGGGCTTCGCCGCGACCTGGTGGGGGCTGAGCTGGCTGAAGGCGCTGGAGGACACCGCGTTGGACACCGCGCGGCTGCGCCAGGGGCGGCGGGCCGCGCGGGGCGGGGCGGTCGGCGCGGTCTCGGTGCGGCCCGGCCGGCTGACGGCGGTGGTGCGGGACGCCGACGGCGCCTCGTACCGGGCGGACGTGCTGCTGCGGCGGCTGACGGACGCGGAGTGGGACCGGCTGCTGCGCACGGTGGCCGGCGAGGCCGGGCACATAGCCGCGCTGCTCGACCGGGACATGCCGTCGCAGCTGGTGGCGGACGCGGAGGCGGCCGGCGTCGAACTGCTGCCCGGCATCGGGGACCTCGACCCGGAGTGCGAGTGCGGCGAGTGGGACCACTGCGCGCACACCGCCGCCCTCTGCTACCAGGTGGCGCGGCTGCTGGACACCGACCCCTTCCTGTTGCTGCTGCTGCGCGGTCGCGGCGAGCGCGGCCTGACGGACGAGCTCCAGCGGCGCAGCGCGGCGCACGCCGAGCGGACACCGCGCGCCGCCCCGGCCGCGGAGCCCGCGTCGCCCGGCGTCCCGGCCGTCGAGGTCTGGGCCGAGGCGGTGCCCCCGCCGCCGGCGCCGCCACCGGCCGTCGGGTCGCCTGGCACCGTGCCCTCGTTGCGCACGGACACCCCGCCGGAGGGCGGACTCGACGTCGGGGCGCTGGAGTTCATCGCCCAGGACACGGCCACGCGGGCCACCAGGCTGCTGGCCGAGGCGTTGGCGCCCGGGCACGCCGCCAGCGTGCCGCCGGCGCCGCTGAGCGTCTGGGAGGACGCGGTGCGGCTGGCGGCCGGCGGGCCGCCGGCGGCGGTCGTCGGCCGGCTGGCCCGGGGCTGCGGGCGCACGCCGCGCGCCCTGGAGATCGCCGTGCGCGCCTGGGGGTTCGGCGGTCCCGCGGCCCTGGCCACGGTCGACGGCGGGCGGGAAACGGCGCCCGAGGGGCCCGAGCGGCGGCGGGCCAGGGAGCGGCTGGCCGCCGCGTGGGCCGACGAGGAGTCACGCCCGGCGCTGCGCGGGACCGGCGACCACTGGACCGTGGTCGGTAAGGGCATACAGCTCCGGCTCGGCCCCGACGGCCGCTGGTGGCCGTACCGGAAGCACGCCGGGCACTGGTGGCCGACGGGTCGGGGAGAGCGGGACCCGGCGGCGGCGTTGGCCGTGGCACGCGCGGGCGCCGACGACGACGTCGGCGGCCGGCCGGGCGAGCCGGGCCCGGCCGCCGACTGACCGTCAGGCCAGGTTCTCGAGGACCGCGTAGTAACCGCCGCGCTGGCCGGTGGCGGTGGGGTGGTACGAGTCGCCGACGGGCAGGGTCAGGCTGTGCAGCCACGAGTCGGTCGAGCAGATCTCGTGGCCGGTGAAGGCCGGCCGCACGTCGCCGTAGGTGAAGCCGTGGTCGGCGGCGCGTTTGCCGATCGTCTCGCTGAGGTTGTCGGCGGCGCCGTTGACGGCCGCCCTCGACTCCTCGCTGATGCCGAAGAGGCAGGTGCCGTTCAACTGGTAGAGGCGTGGGTAGCCGAGCACCACGACCTCGGCGTTGGGTGCCCGGTCGCGGATCGCCCGGTAGGTGGTGTCGAGTTGGCCCGGCAGGGTGTCGGTGATGTAGGCGTTGGCCGTCGCCACGGCGCCGAGGCAGGCGCTGGTGCCGGAGAGCACGCAGGCCTGCATGGTGGTGCCGAAGCCGGCGTCGTTGCCGCCGATGCTCAGGGTCACCAGGGTGGTGTCGGCGTCGAGCGGGCCGAGTTGGTCCTCGACGACGTCGTCGGTGCGGGCGCCGGCGCAGGCCGTGAAGTCGAAGGAGGCGGGGGAGTTGGCGTCCGCCCAGAGCTCCGGGTAGGCGACGGCGCTGCGTCGGCAGTCGCCGCTCGCGTCGTCGTAGGAGCCGGCACCGGCCCCCGAGGAGTAGGAGTCGCCGAGCGCGACGTAGGAGGTGGGGGCGGCCGCCGAGGGTTCCTGGGCGGCGGACGCGGGGGCGAGCGCGGTGACGCCGATGACGAGGGCCGCGGTGGCGGCCGTCGTCGCCCAGCGGCGAAGTCTCATGGCGGCTCCCTGTGGGGTACCGGTGCGTCGTCGGTTCATCAGCGCACTACCCCCACCAAGTTGTGCTCATGCCAAGGATGTTACCGACGATTAACAGAGCGGACGCACGCGACGCGACGGCGCGCCCCCGGTCCGACGACGCGCCCCGTGTGCCCGCCGGGCGCGGGCCGGACTTTCCCCAGGGGTTGTCGAAAGCCCGCGCACCGTTCTAGCGTGATCGAACACGGTCGCACGGATTCCAACACCACCGGCCAGGTCGCCGTCGGCCACCACCCCGCCAGAGGAGACGCATGCCCATCCGGCCAGTTGACGACGGGTTGCCCTACTACGAGAACCCCTCCCCCGGCACCGGCGGCTCCACCGCCTTCTGGGACGTGGCGACGCACGGCCTGATCGAGGCCAAGTCGCAGCACCTGTCGTTCGGGGAGTTCTCCTCGAAGTTCGCCAAGGCCGCCAGCAAGGCCCCGTGGCTCGAC
>NZ_SMKI01000373.1 GCF_004348415.1 Streptomyces hainanensis | reverse complement strand
GGGCCGGTGTTCCGGTTGCAGGTGCCGGCCACGCCCGACCCGTACGACGAGTCGGCCGGCGGCTCGTGGCGTCGGGCGGTGCTGGCGCTGCTGCCGCCGGTGGCGGCGGGGGACGCGGCCGGCCGGCCGGTCGAGGCGGGACGGGAGTGAGGGATCAGCCGGCGAGAGCCGCGAGGGGGTCGTCGAGAACGGGCTGCCAGGCGAGCTCGGCGGCCCCGACCAGGCTGTTGTGGCCGAGGACGCAGGGGGTGATGGGGATGTCGCCGCTGCGGCCCCAGAGGCTGTGGTCGCCGACGACGGCGCCGAGCCGGTCGGGGTCGGCGGCGAGGAGGGTGCCGTGCAGGCCGCCGAGGATGATGCGGTCGGGGTTGAGGATGTTGACGAGGGCGGCGAGACCGAGGCCGAGCCGGTCGATGACGGTGCCGGCGGCGGCGCGGACGGCGGGGTCGTGCGGGTAGCGGCCGGTGACCAGGTCGCGGGCCTGGTCGAGGAGGGAACCCTGCGGTCCCGGCCGGCTGCCGGCGGCCTCCAGCAGGGCCAGGGGGTCGGTCTCGACGTCCAGGCAGCCCCGGCTGCCGCAGTGGCAGGGCCGCCCCTGGGGGTCGACGGTGAGGTGGCCGACCTCGAGGGCCAGGCCGGCGCTGCCGGTGTGCAGCCGGCCGTCCACGACGAGCGCGCCGCCGACGCCGCGGTGGCCGGTGGCGACGCACAGCAGGTGGTCGGCGCCGCGGCCGGCACCGTGCCGGTGCTCGGCGAGGGCGGCGAGGTTGACGTCGTTGCCGCAGTGGCCGGCGGCGTGGATGCCGGCCGCGGCGAGGCAGTCGTTGAAGATGTCGCGGACGGGGGCGCCGGCCGGCCAGTCGAGGTGGAGCGGGTTGAGCGCGGTGCCGTCGGGTTCGGCGACGGCCGAGGGGACGGCGAGCCCGGCGCCCACGCAGCGGCGGCCGGTCTCGGCGAGCAGCCGGGCACCGGCCCGCACGACGTCGCCGATGACCTCGGCCGGGTCGGCGGCGACGGCGACGCAGGCCGGCGCGGTGGCGACGATGCGGCCGCCGAGGCCGACGAGGGCGGCGCGGAAGCCGTCGGCGTGGACCTGGGCGGCGAGGGCCACGGGGCCTTCGTCGGCGATGGCGAGCCGGTGGGACGGGCGGCCCTGGCCGCCTGCCACGGCGCCGGGGCGGGCGTCGACGGTGATCAGGCCGAGGCTCTGGAGCTCGGCGGCGACGGCGCCGGCGGTCGCGCGGGTCACGCCGAGCTCGGTGGTGAGAACGGCACGGGTGGGGGCGCGCCCGGTGTGGACGAGTTCCAGCGCCGGGCCGAGGACGTTCCGGCCCCTCTCGAGCCTGGTACGAGGGTGGGTCACGCCCCTATTCTTGCTTTGTGCCTCCGATAAACAAACTCAGGGCCGCGTTGACCCCGGGCGCGCGACGGAGGGCGGTCCCCCGCGTCGCCGCGGAACCGGGGCTCCGTCAACTCCGGACTGCCCTCACGGTCTTCTTCGCCCTGGACGGTTTCGTGTTCGCCGGCTGGGTGGTGCGCATCCCGGCGGTGAAGGAGCAGACCGGGGCGTCGTCGAGCGCGCTCGGCCTCGCGCTGCTCGGCGTCTCGGTCGGGGCGGTGCTCACCATGACGCTGACCGGGCGACTGTGTCAACGGTTCGGCGCGCGCCCGGTGGCGGTGACCGCCGCCCTGGTGTTGGCGGCGAGCGTGGCGCTGCCGCCGCACACCGCGTCGCCGCTGACGCTCGGCCTGGTGCTGCTGGTGTTCGGCGCGGCCTTCGGGGCGATGAACGTCTCGGTCAACAGTGTCGCGGTGGATCTGGTGGCGGCGCTGGGTCGGCCGGTGATGCCGAGCTTCCACGCGGCGTACAGCCTGGGCGGCATGCTGGGCGCGGGGGTCGGGGGCCTGGCCGCCGGGCAGTTGAGCGCGGCGCGGCATCTGGGGGCGCTCGCGGTGTTCGGGGTCGCGGTCGCCGCGATCGCGGCACGGTCGCTGCTGGTGGCGCCGATGCCGCCTCGCCCCGAGCCGGACGGCGCGGCGGCCACCGAGGGCGGCGCGCGGCCGGCCGGGACGCGCTGGCTGGTGCTGGTGCTCGGCCTGATCGCGCTGTGCACCGCGTACGGGGAGGGGGCGCTCGCGGACTGGAGCGCGCTGCACCTGCAGGAGTCGTTGGGGGCCGGCGCGGGGGTCGCGGCGGCCGGCTACTCGGTGTTCGCGCTGGCCATGACGGTGGGCCGGCTGACGGGTTCGGCGCTGCTCGAACGGCTGGGCCAGACGCGGGCGTTGGTGGCGGGCGGCGTGACGGCCGCGCTCGGGATGCTGCTCGGCACGCTCGGGCCGACGGTGTGGGTGGTGTTGCTGGGCTTCGTGATCGCCGGGCTCGGCCTGGCGAACATCTTCCCGGTGGCCATCGGCCGGGCCGGGGAACTGGCGGGTGCGCAGGGGGTGGCCGCCGCCTCGACGTTGGGCTACGGCGGGTTCCTGCTCGGGCCGGTGGCGATCGGCTTCCTCGCCGACTGGTTCTCGTTGGCGGTCGCCATGACGACGGTGGCGCTGCTCGCGGCGGTGGCCGCGGCGACGGCGTACGCGACGCGGCGGTCGTTCCGACCGGGCTGACGCGGCCCCGCCGGGGTGACCGGAACACCTTATTACCGGCGGGTAACTCTCGTGGTAGCTTCGCCCGCATGGCACGTTCTCTCAGCCCGAGGACCCTGCGTCGCCTGATGCGGTTCTGGCCCCCCTACCGGTCCGCCGGGATCCGGGTGCTCGACATCGCGGACGACTGGAGCGGCGCGCGGGTCGTGCTGCGGCTCGGGCGGCTGAACCGGAACTACTTCGGGACCCAGTTCGGCGGCTCGCTCTACTCGATGTGCGATCCGTTCTGGGCCCTGTTGGTGCTGCACCGGCTCGGTCCCGGCTACGTGGTGTGGGACAAGGCGGCGGAGATCGAGTACGTCTCCCCCGGCCGCGGCCACGTCTATGTCGAGTTCGAGCTGACCGAGGACCGGGTCGAGGAGATCAGGGCGGCCACGGCCGACGGCGGCAAGGCGCTGCCGTGGTTCGACTGCGTGGTCACCGCCGCCGAGGGCACGGTGGTGGCGCGGGTGCGGAAGCAGCTGTACGTGCGGCGCAAGCCGGCCGCTCAGCCCAGCCAGCCCGGCCGCACCAGCCCCGACTCGTAGGCCATCACCACGAGTTGGGCCCGGTCGCGGGCGCCGAGCTTCACCATCGCGCGGCTGACGTGGGTCTTGGCGGTGAGCGGCGAGAGGACCAGCCGCCTGGCGATCTCGTCGTTGGACAGGCCGAGGCCCACCAGCGCCATCACCTCCCGTTCCCGGTCGGTCAGTTCGGCCAGGCGCGCGGTCCCGGCCGGCACCCTGGAGCGGGCGGCGAACTCGGCGATCAGCCGGCGGGTGGCGCCGGGCGACAGCAGCGCGTCGCCGGCCACCACGGCCCGCACGGCGCGCAGCAGTTCGTCCGGCTCGGTGTCCTTCACCAGGAAGCCGGAGGCCCCGGAGCGGATCGCCTCGAAGACGTACTCGTCCAGCTCGAACGTCGTGAGCATCACGACCCGCACCTCGCCCAGGTCGGGGTCCTCGGTGATCAGCCGGGTGGCGGCGAGCCCGTCGAGCGCCGGCATCCGGATGTCCATCAACACCAGGTCGGGTCGGTGGGCGCGGCTGAGCTCGACGGCCGCCGCCCCGTCGGCCGCCTCGGCCACCACCGCGACGTCGGGCTGGGCGTCGAGCAGGGCCCGGAAGCCGGCCCTGACCAGCATCTGGTCGTCGGCGAGCAGGATCCGGATCACGTCGTCTCCCTGATCTCGGTCGCGGTCGCGGTCTCGGTCTCGGCCGCCGCCGGTCGGTCCGGCACGACGTGGGGCAGCCGCGCGACGACGCGGAAGCCGCCGCCGGGCACCGGCCCGGCCGTGACGGTGCCGCCGAGGGCGGCGGCGCGCTCCCGCATGCCGAGCAGCCCTCTGCCTCCACCGCCGGCGCCGCCGGAACCGGTGGCCGGGCCGTCGTCTTCGACCCGGAGTTCGAGCAGCTCGGGGGCGTAGCGCAGCCGCACCCGGGCGGCGCGCGAGCCGGAGTGGCGGACGATGTTGGTCAACGCCTCCTGGACGATGCGGAAGGCGGCGAGGTCGGCGCCGGGCGGCAGCGGCACCGGGGGACCCTCGGTGCTGGTCTCGACGCGCAGCCCGGCGTGGGCCGCCTGCTCGGCGAGATCCGGGAGTCGGTCGAGCCCGGGGGCCGGCGTGCGCGGGGCAGCGCCGGGCGCGCGCAGGGTGTCGAGCACCTGGCGCACCTCGCCGAGCGCCTCGCGGCTCGCGGACCTGATGGTGGTGAGCGCGGTGCGTGCCTGCTCCGGGTCGGAGTCCAGCAGGGCCAGGCCCATCCCGGCCTGGACGTTGATCACGGAGATGCTGTGCGCGAGGACGTCGTGCAGTTCCCTGGCGATGCGCAGCCGCTCCTCGTCGGCGCGCCGCCGCTCGGCCGCCGCCCGCTCCGCGCGCTCGGCGGCCCGCTGCTCACGGCGGGTGCGCACCACCTCGGAGACCGCGAGCACGGCCACCATCCACGCCGCCATGGCCGCCGCCGCGCCCCAGTTCACCGGCCCCTCGGCGGTCAGCACCAGCCCGACCCACAGCAGCGCCATCGCGCCGACGGCCACCCGCCGGTGCCCGGCGATCACGGCGTGGCCGGTGGCGACGGCGACGCTGAGGAAGACCGGACCGTACGGGTAGCCGAGCGCCAGGTAGGCGAGGGTGACCGCGGCGGCGCCGAGGACGGCGAGCCTGGGCAGCGCGCGGCGGGCGAACAGCAGCAGCGGGCCGAGGCCCAGCAGGAACAGCCCGACGGCGTCCAGTGCGGCGCGGTCGGGCTGGCCGTGGGCGGCGACGCCGGAGCCGACCAGCTGGATCACGAGCACGGCCGCGCTGGACGGCCAGGGCGGGCGGGCGCCGCGCGCCGCGCCCCCCGGGGTGTCGCGCGGTGCCGCGGAACGGGGTGTCACGCGTCCACGCTAGCTCCGTGGCCCCGAAAGCGGCGTCCGCCCGGAGTCGGCTCCCCGCCTACTCCACGGGGAGTATCCGCGTCGGCCTCAGGCGTCGGAGCGGCCGGGCGCGCCGGGCTCCTCCGACGCCCCGGACGCCCCGGGCTCGTCGTGCTGCCCCGCCCGCTCGCCTCGGTCGAGGGCGGCGAGGGTGCGGCGGGCGACGGGGTGGGTGCGGACGATGCTGGCCAGGGTGGTGGAGCCGCGGGTTATCTGGGCGAACGCGGTCCAGGCCGGCCGGAACCCGATCAGCGCGGTGTGCACCAGGCGGGGCCGGTGGGCGAAGACGGACAGCAGCCGGCGGCCGATCCCCATCTCGGCGCCGAGGCCGCTCTTGATGGCGAAGGTGTAGTTGAGCGCCTGCCGGCGGGCGTCCACCGCGTCGTTGGCCTCGGCGATCCGCACCGCCCACTGACCGGCCAGCCGGCCGGAGCGCAGCGCGAACGAGATGCCCTCCCTCGTCCAGGGCTCGATCAGCCCGGCGGCGTCGCCGCAGACCAGCACCCGCCCGCGGGAGAGCGGCGAGTCGTCGGTGCGGCAGCGGGTGAGGTGCCCCGAGGAGACGCTGGGCTCGAAGCCGGAGAGGCCGAGCCTGGCCACGAGGTCCTCCAGGTAGCGCTTGGTGGCCGCGCCCTCGCCGCGGGCCGAGATGACGCCCACGGTCAGGGTGTCGCCCTTGGGGAACACCCAGCCGTAGGAGCCGGGCAGCGGGCCCCAGTCGATCAGCACCCGGCCCGCCCAGTCGCCGGCCACCTCGGGCGGCACGGGGATCTCGGACTCCAGGCCCAGGTCGACCTGGTCGAGGCGCACCCCGACGTGCGCCCCTATCCGGCTGGCGCTGCCGTCCGCGCCGACCACCGCCCTGGCCAGCAGCGTCTCCCCGCCGGCCAGCACGACGGCCACGGTGCGCCGGTCCGGCACGGCGGGGCCGTGCTGCTCGACCCGGGTGACGGCGGCGCCGGTGCGGAGCTCGGCCCCGGCCTTGACCGCGGCCTCCACCAGGCGCTGGTCGAACTCGGGACGGTTGACCAGGCCGAAGAGCATCCGCTTGGAGCGACGGGTGCGCGTCAGGCGGCCGTTGAGCGAGAACGTGACGGCGTGCACCCGGTCACGCAGCGGGAGTTCGAAGCCGGGCGGCAGCGCGTCCCGAGTGGGACCGATGATGCCGCCGCCGCAGGTCTTGTAGCGGGGCAACTCCGCCTTCTCGAGCAGCAGCACCCGCCGGCCGGTCTCCGCCGCGGCCCTGGCCGCGGAGGCCCCGCCGGGGCCCGCGCCCACCACGACGACGTCCCAAACCCTCCGGTTCCCGGCTTCGTTCTCGCTGCTCACGATGTGTTGTAGCTCCCCGTCGCGTACGTCTTCTGACCACCGAACGGCATCCTACGATCACCCGTGCGCCGACCTGGGCTGTGGGATGATCGGCGACACCCCCCGACACCGCGCACCCGACGCCCGCGGCTGTCCACGCCGCCCTCACGATGGAGCCTCTCATGGAGCACAGCCCGCAGCACGCCGCGTTCGCCGGGACCGTCGCCGCCCTGATGCCGCGGGCCAGGGCGGAGCTCGCCGAGCTGGTGGCGTTCCGCTCCGTGGCGGACGCCGAGCAGTTCCCGCCCCGCGAGTGCGCCGCCGCGGCGGAGTGGATAGCGCGGGCGCTGATGGCCGAGGGCTTCGAGGACGTACGGCTGCTGGAGACGCCGGACGGCTCGGTGGCGGTGTACGGGGAGTCGGCCGGACCCGAGGGCGCGCCGACCGTGCTGCTGTACGCGCACTACGACGTGCAGCCGCCGCTCGACGAGGCGGCCTGGACCTCGCCGCCCTTCGAGCTGACCGAGCGGGACGGCCGTTGGTACGGGCGGGGCGCGGCGGACTGCAAGGGCGGGGTGTTGATGCACCTGCTGGCGCTGCGCGCGCTGCGGGCCAACGGCGGGGTCCCGGTCAAAATCAAGGTGATCGTGGAGGGTTCGGAGGAGCAGGGCACCGGCGGCCTCGAGCGCTACGCCGAGCAGCACCCCGACCTGCTGGCGGCCGACGCCGTCGTGATCGGCGACACCGGCAACTTCCGGGCCGGGCAGCCGACCGTCACGGCGATCCTGCGCGGCATGGCCATGGTGCGGATCCAGGTGGACACCCTGGCGGGCAACCTGCACTCGGGGGCCTTCGGCGGGGCCGCGCCCGACGCGCTCGCCGCGCTGATCCGGGTGCTCGACTCGCTACGGGCGGCGGACGGCTCCACGGTGGTCGACGGGCTGGCCGGGGACGGCCGTTGGGCCGGGACCGACTACCCGGAGGAGACGTTCCGCGCGGACGCCGGGGTGTTGGACGGAGTGGAGCTGATCGGCTCGGGTTCGGTGGCCGACCGGCTGTGGGCGCGGCCGGCCGTCACGGTGCTCGGCATCGACTGCCCGCCGGTGGTGGGCGCCACCCCGGCCGTGCAGGCCAGCGCCCGGGCGCTGGTGAGCCTGCGGGTGCCGCCGGGCGTGGACGCGTCGGCCGCGAGCGAGTTGTTGGGCGCGCACCTGGAGGCCAGGGCGCCGTGGGGCGCCCGGGTCACGGTGCGGCCGACCGGCGAGGGGCAGGCGTTCCGCGCGGACACCGCGAGCCCGGCGTACGCGTCGATGGCCTCCGCCATGCGCGAGGCGTACGACGGGGTGGAGATGGCGGTGGTGGGCCAGGGCGGCTCGATCCCGCTGACCAGCACGCTGGCCGGGCTCTATCCGAAGGCCGAGATCCTGCTGATCGGGCTGAGCGAGCCCGCGGCCCGGATCCACGCGGTGGACGAGAGCGTCTCCCCCGACGAGTTGGAGCGGATGTCGGTGACGGAGGCGCTGTTCCTGGCCCGCTACGCGTCGGCCGCCCAGGGCTGAGCGCGGGCGGTCGACGGGCGGGGAGGTCGGG
>NZ_SMKI01000372.1 GCF_004348415.1 Streptomyces hainanensis | reverse complement strand
GTGTAGGGGTGGGCGGGCCGCTCGAACAGGTCGTCGCGCGTGGCGACCTCGATCAACTGGCCGAGATACATCACCGCCACCCGGTCGCAGACGTGCCGGACCACCCGCAGGTCGTGGGAGATGATCAGCAGGGTGAGGCCGAGCCGGTCCTTGAGCTCCAGCAGCAGGTTGAGGATCTGCGCGCGGATCGAGGCGTCGAGCGCCGACGTCGGTTCGTCGCAGACCAGGAAACGCGGTCGCAGCAGCAACGCCCGTGCCACCACGACGCGTTGCAGCTGACCGCCGGAGCACTCGGCGGGCCGGCGGGACAGGAACGACTCGTCGAGGCCCACCTGTTCGAGCACCGAGACGATCCGCTCGCGCCGCTCGGCCCGGCCGGCGACGCGGTGCTGGGCCAACGGCGCCTCCAGGCTGGTGCCGAGCCGCATCCTGGGGTCGAGCGCCGCGTGCGGGTCCTGGAAGACCAGCTGCATCTCGCGCCGCAGCGCCCGCCGGCCGGCCCGGCCGCGCCCGGCGATGTCGGCGCCGTCGAACAGCACCCGCCCCCGGTCGGCGGCGACCAGCCCGAGCACCGCCCTGGCCAGCGTGGTCTTGCCGCAGCCCGACTCGCCGACCAGGCCGAGTACCTCGCCGGGCGCGATGGCGAAGGAGACGTCGTCCACGGAGTGCACCGCCTGCCGGCGGCCGATCACCGAGCGGGCGCCCACCGGGAAGTGCTTGACCAGGCCCTCGACGCTCACCAGCGGCGCGGGCGGCGCCGCCGGCGCGGGCGCCGTCACGCCCCCACCGCCCCGGACGGTCGCACCCAGCAGCGGGAGCGGTGTCCGGAGCCGCAACTGCTCAGCGTGGGCTCCTCGTTCTCGCAGGAGTGCGCCACGCCCATGCCCTCGGCCACCGGGCACCGCGGCCGGAACCGGCAGCCCCGGCGCAGCTCCCTGGCCCGGGTCGCGCTGCCGGGGATGGTGTAGAGCCGGTCGGCCTCGGTGCGGAGCAGCGAGGCGCGCAACAGCGCCTGCGTGTAGGGGTGTCGGGGCGCGTCGAAGATCTCGGCGACCGGGCCGTCCTCCACGATCCGCCCGGCGTACATCACGGCGACCCGGTCGGCCGTGGTGGCGACGATGCCCAGGTCGTGGGTGATCAGCAGCACCGACATCCCGGACTCGCGCTGCCGCCGCTTCAGCAGCCGCAGGATCTGGGCCTGCACGGTGACGTCCAGCGCGGTGGTGGGCTCGTCGGCGATCAGCAGCCCCGGCTCGCCGGCCAACGCGGCGGCGATCATGACCCGTTGGGCCATGCCGCCGGAGAGCTGGTACGCGTAGGAGCGGGCCCGCCGCTCCGGCTCCGGGATGCCGACGTCCCGCAGCAGCCCGGTGACCCGGCGCCTGGCCTCCCGGTGGCTGAGGCCGCGATGCAGCCACAGCGGCTCGGCGACCTGGTCGCGGACGGTGGCGGTGGGGTCGAGCATGGCGCGCGGCTGCTGGAAGAGCATGGCCACCCGGCCGCCCCTGATCCGGTCCATCCGGCGGGGCGGGAGGCCGACCAGGTCCTCGCCGTCCAGGGCGATGGAGCCGCCGGTGATCCGGGCGCCGGGCGGCAGCAGGCCCATGGCGGCGCGGGCGGTGACGCTCTTGCCCGATCCGGACTCGCCGACCAGGGCCAGGATCTCGCCGCGCCGGACCGTGAGGTCCAGGCCCTCCACGACGGCGGCGTCGCCGAACGCCACCCGGAGGCCGCGGATGTCGAGTGTGGTGTCGGACGTGGCGTCGGCCGCCTTCCGGGGGGTGGTGCTCGGGGGTTCGTGGGGTCGCGGTTTCATCTCCGGCCTCCCTGTCTCTGGTTGGCGGTCCCTGGCCGGTGGCGGTCAGCGTGGTGACTGGCGGAGCCGGTGCCGCAGGGTCACCACCGCCTCGGCGAAGTGCCGTTGCAGGGTGACGAGCGCGGTGTCGAGGTCGGCGCCGGCGATCAGCTCCACCAACTCCCGGTGCTCCGGGAGCAGATCGAGCCTGGCGGGTTGGAGATCGGCGTACATGTTGAGGCAGAGCCGGGTCTCGGAGATCAGCGTGTCGAACATCCGGCTGAGGCGGTGGCTGCCCGCGGCGTTCACCACCAGCCGGTGGAAGCGCACGTCGATGTCGCCGAGCGCCCGCCAGTTGTCGGTGTCCACGGCGCCGGCCATCTCGTCCACCACCCGCCGCAGCGCGTCGACGAGTTCGGCCGGCGCGGGGGAGGCCATCACCTGCCGGAAGGCCGCGGCCTCCACGGCCTCGCGGGCGAAGAAGACGTCAACGATGTCCTCCTCGCTGAGCACCGGGACGAACACCCCGCGGTGCGGCTGGCTGGACAACAGCCCTTCCTGGATGAGGCGTTGCAGGCTCTCGCGGACCGGGCCGCGGCTGACGCCGAGGCGTTCGGCGAGCTCCGCCTCGTGCAGCTGGCTGCCGGGCAGGAAGACGCCGTGGTAGATGCCCTCCCGCAGCTGCTCGGTGACCTGGGAGACGAGGGTGCGGCGGGGGATGGGGGTGATGTGTGAGGTGGTCATCGCGGTCGCTTCGTTCCTCCGTGCGGCGGGTGGTCGGCCGGTTGCCGCGGCCGGCGGCGGTCATGCGCGGTCGTCGGTCCTGGGCTCCACCCCCTGCCCGATCAGGGTGACGCTGAGCGCGGTGACGAAGATCGCCAGCCCCGGCACCAGCACGAGCAGCGTCGACTGCTCCATGTAGGGCTGTGCGTCGAGCAGCATCGCGCCCCAGTCGGAGTCGGGGGGCTGCACGCCGAGCCCGATGAAGGAGAGGCCGCCGACGGTGATCAGCTTGTGGCCGAACCGCAGGAAGCCGAGCGCGGTCACCGGCCGGGCGGCGTTGGGGATGACGTGCCGCACCACGATGAAGGTCCGCGAGCAGCCGAGCGCCTCGGCCGCCTCGATGAAGTCGCGGCCGTTGATCTCCAGGGCCAGGCCGCGGGCCAGCCGGGCGAAGGGCGTCCAGCCGACGATGGTGAGCGCGGCGATCAGCGTGCTGTGCCCGGTGCCGAGGACGGCGATCAGGAACAGCGCCACCACCACGTCGGGGATGGCGATCAGCAGGTCGACCACCCGCATCAGCACCTCGTCGACCAGGCCGCCGACGCGGGCGCTGAACGCGCCGACCAGGGTGCCGACCAGCGCCGAGAGCAGCAGCGTGATCGCGGCGATGGTGACCGAGAACCGGCCGCCGTGCATCAGCCGGCTGAGCACGTCCCGGCCGAGGTGGTCGGTGCCGAGCCAGTGTTCGGCGTTGGGGCCGGCCAGCCGCTGGGTCAGGTCCTGGGCGGCCGGGTCGAAGGGCGCGATCCAGGGGGTCAGCAGCAGCACGAGCACCACGGCGACGAAGACCGCGCCGCCGGCGAGCACCGGCCAGCGCTGGCCGCGCACCCGGCGCAGCGCGAGGGTGAACCTGGCCCCGGCGGCGGGGAGTCGGGCGGGCGCGGCGGCCCGTTCAGTGAGCGTCATGGCGGACCCTCGCGGTGGGGTTGATCAGCTCGCCGAGCAGGTCGGCCAGGGTGCTGATGGCGATGGCCAGCGCGACGACGCAGAGCAGCCCGCCCTGGATCACCGGGATGTCCTGGTTGACGACGCCCCGGTAGACCAGCTGGCCCATGCCGGGAATGTTGAACAGCACCTCGATGACCACCGAGCCGCCGAGCAGCCCGGCGAACCAGACCGAGGAGAGCGTCAGCACCGGCAGCAGTCCGTTGCGGAGCCCGTGCCGCAGCAGGGTGGCGCGGGAGCCGAGGCCGCGGCTTCTGGCCGCCGTGATGTAGGGGGCGGCCAGGACGTCGATCATGGCGGCCCTGGTGATCCGCAGGACGTAGGCGAGGGGGCGGAGGGTCAGGGTGAGCGCGGGCAGGATCAGCGAGGCCGGTGTCTCCCACCCGGCCGACGGCAGCCAGCCGAGGTGGCGGGAGAACACCAGGACGAGCACGGGGGCCAGCCAGTACTCGGGGATGGCGACGAAGCCCTGGGTGACCAGGGTGATGCCGTGGTCGAGCCGGCTGCCGTGCCGGGTGGCCGCCAGGGTGCCGAGCGGCACCGCGATCAGGACCGCGGTGCCCAGGGCGACGACGGCCAGGGTGACCGAGACGCCCAGGGCGTTGCCCAGCAGCTCGGAGACCGGTCCTCGGCTGGTGAACGAGAGCCCGAAGTCGCCGCCGATCACCCGGCCGAGCCAGCTGACGTACTGGGCGAGCAGCGGCCGGTCCAGGCCGAGGTCGGCCTTCAGGGCCTCCACGGCGGCCGGGTCGAGGGCGTTGTCGGAGACCCGGGAGCGCAGCACGGCGCGGGCCGGGTCGCCGCCGCTGAGGTAGGGGATGAGGAAGGCGAGCAGGGAGACGACGAGCAGCGTGGCCAGGGTGACCGTGGCCCGTCTGAGGGCGAATCTGAGCATGGGACGCACACCTCCTTCCGGCCGTCCGTCGTCGGCCGTCGGCTGTCGGCCGGCTAGCGGATGGCATCGAGCGCCCGGTAGTAGGCGCCGGCGAACGGCAGGAACCAGGGCGGGCCGAAGTGTCCCGGCACGCGGGGGAAGGCGAGGCCGCGCCAGCTGTTGGCCGAGGCGTCGCCGCCGAGCACGTCGGCCATCTGGCGGCCCATGTGGGTGGCCATCTGGACGCCGTGCCCCGAGTAGCAGGCGGAGTAGAAGAGACCCTCGTGTTCGCCGGCGTGCACCATCTGGTCGAGGCTGAGGTCGACGAGGCCGCCCCAGCAGTAGTCGATCCGGGCGCCGGAGAGCTGCGGGAAGACGGAGAGCATGCCCTTGCGGAGGATCCTGCCGCTCTTCAGGTCGGAGGCGGCGTTGGACATGGCGAACCTGGCGCGGCCGCCGAACAGCAGCCGGTTGTCCGGGGTGATGCGGAAGTAGTAGAGGATGTTCTTGGAGTCGGACGCCATCCGGCGGGTGGGCATCAGCTCGTCCACCACGTGCCGCGGCAGCGGTTCGGTGACCACGATGAAGCTGCCGACGGGCACGATCCGGTTGCGCAGCCAGCGGAACGAGGAGCCGGTGTAGGCGCCGCTGGCGAACAGCACCTGGTCGGCGCGGACGGTGCCGATCGGGGTGACCACGTCGTGTCGGTGGCCGCCGATCCGGCGGGTCCCGGTCACCTCGGTGCCCTCCAGGATCCGCACCCCGAGGCGTTCCGCGGCGTCGGCCAGGCCGCGCACGAACTTGCCGACGTGCAGCCCGGCGCCCCGCGGGTCGGCCATGGCGCCGTGGTAGTGGTCGGTGCCGACCTCGGTGCGCAGGTCCTTCCCGGGGATCAGCTCCGTGTGGTAGCCGATCATGTCGGCCAGCGCCTCGTGGGTGCGGGCCAGCCGTTCGTAGTGGGCGGGCTTGCAGGCCAGGTTGAGCTTGCCGGTGCGGGTGAAGTCGCAGTCGATGGACTCCTCGGTCACCAGCTTCTCGACGGTGTCGATGGCGTCGTTGTAGGCCAGGTAGAGGGCCTTGGCGGTGGGGATCCCGTAGCGTGCCACGGCGGTCAGGAAGCCGATGGCGAGCCCGGTGGTGCACATCCCGCCGTTGCGCCCCGAGGCGCCGAAGCCGACGGTGTCCTTTTCGAGGACCGTGACGGCGGCGCCCTTGCGGGCCAGGTGGACGGCGGCGGAGAGCCCGGTGAGGCCGGCGCCCACGATGGCCACGTCGGTGCGGCCCTCGAGGGCGACGCCGGTGCGGTCGGGCGCGGCCGGTGCGGTGTCCAGCCAGTAGGGAACGGACTTCACGTCCAGGCCTTCCTTTCTCGGAGGGGCCTCGTCGCCGGGGCTACAGGCCGAGCAGCGCGGGCAGTTCGGTCAGCGCGGAGATCTCGGTGTAGCCGTAGTACGGCGTGCTGGGCTCGTAACCCCGGTTGAGGTAGACCTTGTTGGTGATCCGCAGGTCGTGCGCCGGGATCAGGTCGTAGCGCAGGCTGGACGAGACGTGCAGCAGGTCGCCCGGCGCGCAGCCCAACTGGCCGAGCATGTACTCGAAGGCGGCGAGCCTCGGCTTGTAGGCGCGGGCCTGCTGGGCGGTGAACACGGAGTGGAACGGGGCGCCGAGCTTCGCCACGTTGTGGACTATCTGGTCGTCGGCGGCGTTGGAGAGGATCACCAGCGGGAACGCCTCGGCCAGCCTGGCCAGCGCCTCCGGCACGTCCGGGTGCGCGCCCCAGGTGGGCACCGCGTCCACGACGGCCTGGCCGTCCGACTCCCGGTAGGGGAGGTTCCACAGGGCGGTGGCCCGCTTCAGGGCGTGGGTGACGACGTCCGGGTAGGGCTGGTAGGCGCCGAGCACCTCGTCGATCCGGTAGGCCTCGAAGTCGTCCAGGAAGTCCTCCATCCGCTCCGCGGCGACCCGGTCCGCGTAGAGCCCCCGGGTGACGGCGGACATCTGGAAGTGGGTCAGGGTGCCGTAGCAGTCGAAGGTGATGAACTTGGGGCGGAACTCGATCATCTGATTCCCTCTCTGAGCGGTGTGTTTCCGGGCTGGTTCCGGGGCTGGTTCCGGGGGTGGCGTGGACGGCTCAGCCGTCGGCGAGTGCCAGGTCGGCGGTCAGGGTGTAGTAGGGGTGCAGGACGAACCCGGTGACGCCCGCGTGGGCCACCGTCTCCGTCTCGTGCACCAGGAAGACGTTGACGGCCCGTTCCTGGAGGTCGGCCGCCAGCTGCGCGTAGGTCGCGTAGCGCTCGTCCCGGTCGGCGGTGTCGCCGGCCCGGGCGATCAGCTCGTCCACCTCGGGGTCGCAGAGCTGGGTGATGTTGAAACCGCCGTCGCAGGAGTAGTCGGCGGTGAGGAAGCCCAGCGGGTCCGGCATGTCGCCCAGGTGGTTGCGGGAGAGCAGCGCCATGTCGAAGTCGCCGTCCAGCAGGCTCGGTTCGACGGAGGCGTAGTCGGCGGTCTCGATCTCCACGGTGACGCCGGCGGCCCGCAGCTGCTCCTGGATCACGGCCGCCAGGTCGGCGAAGCCGGTGCCCTCGGTGTAGACGGTCAGGGTGAGGTCGAGCGAGCCGGGGTCGACGCCCGCCTCCTCGAACAGCGCGGCCGCCGCCTCCGGGTCGGCGGTGACGGGCTCGGCGCCGGTGGGCGCGAACGGCTCGTCGGGGGCGAACGGGCCGACGGCCGGCCGGGAGGCGCCGGGGTAGACGGCGTCGCTGATCTCGGCGGTGTCGACGGCGGCCTGGACGGCGCGCCGCACCCGCTCGTCGTCGAAGGGCGCGCGGGCGTTGTTGAGGATCAGTCCCGTGGTCCGCGACAGCTCCGCGGTCTCCACCGTCACGCCGTCCTGCTCCGTCAGCGAACTCACGCTGGTGATCGGCATCTTGCGGGAGATCTGGGCCTCGCCCGTCTGGATCTGGGTGGCGCGCAGCGTGGCGTCGGTGACGAACCGCACCTCGGCCGCGTCGAGTCGGACCTCGCCGCCCCAGTAGGCCGCGTTCCGCTCCAGCCGGACGGACTGCTGGGGCACCTCCTCGACGATGGTGAAGGGCCCGGTGCAGGCCGACCGCGGGTCGGTGGCGGACTCGCCGTAGGCGTCGGGGGCCAGGATGCCGGTGTTGGGGGTGGCGAGCCGCTCCGGCATCAGGAACTCGGGCTCGGGGGTGGTGATCCGGACGGTGTCCTCGTCGACGGCCGTCACCCCGGTCACGGTCTCCGGCGAGAAGACGGAGGCCGGCGCGGTCGTCTCCAGGGCGTGGGTGAGGGCGCCGGCCACGGCGGCGCCGTCCATCGGCTCGCCGTTCTGGAAGGTGACGCCGGCGCGGAGGTCGAACTCCCAGGCGGTGGGCTCGACCTGCTCCCACGAGGTGGCCAGCATCGGCTCGATCGCGCCGTCCGCGTCGCGCCGCACGCGACGAGACTCCGCAGGGTCCGCGCGGTGAGGACGACGGACCGCAGGGCGGGAAGCCCGCGCAGCGTGCTCCATTCCGGCAGGCTCAGACTCCGGTCGCTGAAGGGCATGGACAGGCTCG
>NZ_SMKI01000371.1 GCF_004348415.1 Streptomyces hainanensis | reverse complement strand
CCGTCATCGGGACGTCCGTCACCTCCTGGATGGACGGCGTCGACCAGGACCCGGGCGGCCTGACGCTCGTCGCCGAGAACCCGCACATCAGGTACCACAACTTCCAACGCGGCTACGTCACCTGCACCAGCAGCGAGCGGACGACCAGGGTGTCGAGCAGCACCCCGAAGGCCACGATGAACGCGATCTGGAACAGGAAGGCCAGCGGGATCACGGTGAGCGCCCCGAAGGTGGCGGCGAGCACCACGCCGGCGGAGGTGATGACCCCGCCGGTCGACACCAGGCCGCGCAGCACGCCCTCCCGCGTCCCGTGTCCGAGGGTCTCCTCGCGGACCCGCGACATCAGGAAGATGTTGTAGTCGACGCCGAGGGCGACGAGGAAGACGAACCCGTACAGCGGCACCGAGGCGTCGGTGCCGGAGAAGCCGAGCACCTGCTGGAAGAGGAGCGCGGAGACGCCGAGCGTCGCGAGGTAGTTCAGCGCGACGGTGGTCACCAGCAGCAGCGGCATCAGCAGGGAGCGCAGCAGGGCCACGAGGATGAGCAGGATGACGATGAGCACCACGGGCACGATGACGAGACGGTCGCGGCCGGCCGTCGCCTGGGTGTCGTACTGCTGGGCGGTGTAGCCGCCGACGAGGGCGTCGGCGCCGGATATCGCGTGCAGGTTCGTCCGCAGCTGCCGGATGGTCCCCTGGGCCGCCTCGCTGTCGACGGCGTCCTGGAGCGTGGCGTCGACCCGGACCCGCCCGTCGACGACCAGGGGTTCGGCCGCTTCCGCGGGGGCTCCCGAGGCGGTGACGACGGCGGCGGAGGCGACGCCGGCGGTCGCCTCGGCGGCGGCGGTGACCTCGGCGGTGTGGTCCGCGTCGGCGATGATCACGGCCGGGTTCCCGGCGCCGCCGGGGAAGTGCTCGCCGAGCGTCTCCTGGGCGGCGACGGAGGGCGCGTCGTTGACGAAGGTCTCGTCGAGCGGCACGCCCTGCGAGTTCAGGGTGGGCGCGAAGCCGGCGCAGACGGCCAGCAGCAGGGCGGTGGCCGCCCAGACCCGCCGGGGCCGGCGGTCGACGAGTCGGGCGATCCGCGGCCAGACCCCGCGGCCGCCGGTGCTCCCGGTGCCGGCACCGGCGCCGTCCTCGGCCGGGCGTGGCCGGGCGGGCCAGTAGGCGGCCCGGCCCAACAGGACGAGCACGGCGGGGAGGAACGTGAGCGTGCTGATCACGGCGCAGACGATCCCGATGGCGCCGACGGGCCCGAGGGCCCGGTTGTTGGTCAGGTCGCTGGCCAGCAGGGCGAGCAGCCCGAGGCCGACGGTGGCGGCGCTCGCCACGATCGCGCCCGAGGACCGGGCCACGGCGGCCCGTGCCGCGGCGAGGTTGTGGTCGTGGCGCACCACCTCCTCGCGGTAGCGGGCGGCGAGCAGCAGCGCGTAGTCGGTGGCGGCGCCGATGACGAGGATGGAGAGGATGCCCTGCACCTGCCCGTCGACGCGGACCACGTCCCGGTCGGCCAACGCGTAGACCACGGCGCTGGCGAGGCCGAGGGCGAGCACCGCGCTCACGATGATCACCAGGGGCAGCAGCAGGCTGCGGTAGACCAGCAGCAGGATCACGAGCACGGCGGCGAGGGCGACGCCGAGCAGCAGCCCGTCGATGCCCGAGAAGGCGTCGGAGAGGTCGACCTGGCTCGCGGCGGGGCCGGCGATCCGCGCCGAGGTGCCGGGCACCTCGGCCGCCGCGTCCCGCACCGTCTCCAGCACCTCGGGCAGGAGTTCGTCCGACAGGTCGGACTCGAGCGGGACGACGGCCTGGAGCGCCCGGCCGTCCTCGGAGACCAGGGCGGGCGACGGCGGTCCGGCGACCCCGGTGCGGGTGGCGAGCGCGCCGACCGCCTCGGTCGCGGCCTCCCGCTGCGCGGGGGTGACCGCCGGCTCCCCTTCGGCCACCGTCCAGACCACGATCGCCGGGAGCGTCCGCGACTGGTCGAAGTCGTCCTGGGCGTCCAGCACCCTGGTCGACTCCGCGCCGCGCGGCAGGAAGGACGCCTGGTCGTTGGTGGCGACCTCGCCGAGCTTCCCCGCGTAGGGGCCGAGCGTGCCGCCGACCCCCAACCACGCGACGACCAGCAGGCCGGGCAGCAGCCATCGGAGCCATCGCCGTGTGTCCCTCATGCGCGCCTCGACATCCCCAGTATCTCGACCCCAGATCATCTCGATCGTGGAGTATTTCGATGACCGAGCATAACCATGGTCGAGCCACCTCTTATGCTGAGGGGGTGTCCGTCGAACCCATCCCGGCAGCCCCACCGCGCGGCGACGAGACCGGGCTGAAGACCTTCGCCGTGCTGCTCCGCCGGATGAACAGCGAGTTCAACCGGATCGCCCAGGAGTTCGCCCACGCGCAGGGGCTCCACCTCACCGACATGCGGGCCCTGATCGCCATCCTGGACGCCGAGCACGGCGACGAGGGCCCGATGACCCCCGGCGTGCTCCGGCTGCGACTCGACCTCACCTCGCCGGCGATGACGGCCTGCCTCGACCGGCTGGAGCGCTCTGGGCACGTGCGGCGGGTGCGCTCGGCCCAGGACCGCCGCGTCGTCCACCTCCACTACGAGGCGGCCGCCAAGGACGTGGCCCGCGAGTACTTCAGCCCGCTGGCCGCCAGCACCGAGTCGGCGCGGCGCCGCTTCACGGCGGACGAACTGGCCGTCGTGGTGCGCTTCCTGCGCACCATGAACGACGAGCTGGACCGGCTCCGTCCCGCCACCCCGGCCGACGAATCGTAGGCCGGACAGGGGGCCCGGGCCCTAGCGGAGCGGTCGGAGCCAGCGGCCGCGGAGGGCGAACAGCACGGCGGCGGCGACGGCGACCAGGAGGAGCGAGACGGCGGTGGCGCCGGTCGGGTCGTCCTGGAGGAGCAGATAGACCTTGAGGGGAAGGGTCTGGGTGGTGCCCGGCAGGTTGCCGGCGAAGGTGATGGTGGCGCCGAACTCGCCGAGCGCCCGCGCCCAGCAGAGCGCGGCGCCGGCCATCAGCGAGGGCGCCAGCATCGGGAGCGTGACGAGGCGCAGGGTGTGCAGCGGGCCCGCGCCCATGGTGGCGGCGGCCTCCTCGTACTGCGGTTCGAGACCGGCGAGCGCGCCCTCCAGGCTGATCACCAGGAACGGCATGGCGACGAAGGTCGACGCCACCACGGCGCCGGCGGTCGAGAAGGGGAGCACGACGCCGAGCGACTCGAGGTAGCCGCCCAACAGCCCGCGCCGGCCCACGCCCTGGAACAGCGCCACGCCCGCCACCGTGGGCGGCAGCACCATCGGCAGCAGCACCAGGCAGCGGACGACGGTGCGACCGGGGAAGTCGACGCGGGCCAGCAGCCAGGCCAGGGGTATCCCGAACAGCAGCGAGAACAGCAGCGTCCAGCCGGAGACCAGCAGCGAGAGCCGCAGCGCCTCGGTGACGGCCGGCTCGGTGAGCCGGCCGACGAGGTCCGACCAGGGGGCGTCGGCGAGGATGCCGAGCAGCGGGACGGCGAGGAAACCGGCGGCCAGCACGGCGGGCAGCACCAGGGTGAGCGGCGCGCGGACCCTCATGGCGAGGCCGTCGGGGACACGGTGGACGCGGCCGTCACGGGGCCTGGAAGCCGGCGCCCGTGAGCAGCGCCTGGGCCTCGGCCGAGCTCAGCCACGCGACGAAGTCCGCCGCGGCCTCCGGGTGCGCGGAGTCGGCCAGCGGCGCGGCCGGGTACTCGGCGGTGACGTTCTGGTCCTCGGGGATCTCCACGGTGGCCACGCCGTCGCCCGCGGCGGTGGCGTCCGTGACGTAGACCAGGCCGGCGTCCGCCTCGCCCAACTGCACCTTGCCGAGGACGGCCCGGACGTTGGGCTCCTCCGAGTCCGGCGTGGCCTCGACGCCCTGGGCCTCCAGGATCTGCCGGCCGTAGCGGCCGGCCGGCACCTCGGGCGCGGCCAGCACCAGCCGCAGGTCCGGGTCGGCCAGGTCGGCGAGGGCGGCGACGCCGGCCGGGTTGTCCGGCGGGGTGACGATGGTCAGGGCGTTGCGGGCGATCACCACCGGGTCGACCGCGGTCTCGTCGGCCACGCCGTCCATGGTCGGGGTGTCGGCGGTGACCAGGACGTCGGCCGGGGCGCCCTGCTCGACCTGGGCGACCAGCTCCTGGGAGCCGGCGAAGGAGAACTCCAGCGTGGTGCCGGGGTTGGCGTCCTCGTAGACCTCCTTGGCCTCCTCGAACACGTCGGTGAGGGAGGCGGCGGCCAGCACCGTGAGGGTGGCCGACTCCTCGCCGGTCGCGGCGTCGTCGGTGCCGGCCGAGGACGTGTCGTCGCTGCCGCACGCGGCGAGCGGGACGAGCAGCGCGGTGGCGGCGGTCAGGGCCAGCAGGGAGCGGGCGGCGAGCTTGGCGTGGTGTCGCACAGGGGCCTCACACGGTGTCGATGTGGACGTTGGTGGCCTTCACCCGGGCGACGGCCTCCATGCCGACGGCCAGGCCGAGCTCCTCGACGGCTTCCCTGGTGAGCAGCGAGACCAGCCGGTGCGGGCCGGCCTGGACCTCCACCTGGGCCGCGACGTCGCCGAGCCGGACGGCGGTGATGATGCCGGGGAACGCGTTGCGTACCGAGGTGCGTGACTCGTCGTCGCCGGCGTCGGCGCCGGCGGAGTCCTGGGCCAGCGAGACGGCGAACGCCGCCAGGTCCGCGCCCTCGATCAGCCGTTTGCCGGCCTCGTCCCGGCGGGTGGGCAGCCGTCCCGAGTCGGCCCAGCGTCGGACCGTGTCGGGGCTGACGCCGAGCAGCCGGGCGGCACGGCCGATGCTGTAGGAACGCATGTGCGGGAGATTATGGGGGATCGGCTCGCATCCGCAAGGTCATCCCGGATCCCGGGCTCGCAGCCGCGAGCCCGGGGGTGGCTGGGGTCAGATGGCCTGTTTTCTGGTGAGGTGGGTGAACGCGAGCCAGCCGGGCAGCACGGGCAGCCAGAACGTCATCAGCCGGAACAGCAGCACCGCGCCGAGCGCCTCGTCCCGCGGGACGCCGAAGGTGGCGAGGCTGGCGACCAGCGCGATCTCGACGGCACCGATGCCGCCCGGCGTCGGGGCGGCCGAGCCCAGCGCGTTGCCCGCCAGGAAGACCACGGCGATGGTCGGATAGCTCAGCTCGTAGCCGAAGGCACGCAGCGAGGCGTCGAGGCACATCACGAACGCCAGCGTCATCAGCAGCATCCCGCCGATGCCGCTGAGCAGCTTCTTCGGCTGCTGCACGATGTCCAGCATGCGCGGCACCACGCCCGCGAACAGGGTGCGGATCCGGTCGTAGAGCGCCTTCCGCAGGGCGGGGACCGCGGTGACGATCAGCACCACCACGGCGAGCGTCAGCAGCCCGGCGATGACGGTGCGGGACGGCGAGAGCGAGGGGGTGTGCTCGGTGCCGGCGAGGTAGCCGAAGACCAGCAGCAGGGTGATGTGGCTGCCGAGCCCGAACAGCTGCGACGCGCCGACGCTGGCCACCGCGTGCCCCGGGCGCAGGCCCTGGCGTTGCAGGTAGCGGGTGTTGAGCGCGACGCCGCCGATCGCCGCCGGGGCGACCAGCTTGACGAACGAGCCCGCCACCTGCGCGGTGACCGTGCGCAGGTACACGACCCGCTCGGGCACGAAGCCGAGCAGGCTCATCGCGGCCGCGAAGTAGGTGAGGGCCGAGAAGCCGGCCGCGATCAGCACCCAGCCCCAGTTGGCGCCCTCCCAGACCCGCTGGAACTCCGGGCTGATCAGCTGGATGGTGAGGAAGTACGCCGCGAAGACGGCCGCGATGATCGTGACCAGGGTGCGCGGCCGCAGCCGCTGCACGCGGGCCGGTTCTATCGGGGCCTGCGGGCGGATCAACAGCACCTGCTCGCGGATCAGCGACAACAGGTCGGGCTCCGTGGCGTTCTCCAACGCCTCGTCCATCACCTGCTTCTCGGCCTGCCGGGCGGCGCGCGTGGTCTTGCGGTCCGCGTTCTCCAGCAGGTTGCCGGTCGCCTCCCGGTAGACCCGGGTGGCCTCCAGCACCGCCTCGCGCTCGCGCTGCGACCGCTCCCTGGCCAACTGCCGCAGGGTGGCACGGGTGTTGCGGCTGAGGGCGATCGGCTGGAGCAGCGGCAGGCTGTTGGCCACCGCGTCCGGGCCGAGGATGGCCACGGCCGCCGCCACCGCGCGCTCCGCGCCGGCCCGCAGGCCCAAGGTGGTCAGCAACTGCGCGACGTCCATCCGCAGCAGCAGGTCGCTGGCGGCGATCTCGCCGCCGCGCAGGTCGGTGAGGTAGACGGTGCCGATCCGGTCGACCAGCAGTGAGCGGCCGTCGAGCCTACGGTGCGCGATCCGGCGGGTCTGCAGGGCCGTCACCTGTCGCCAGGCGGCACGCATCAGCTCGTCGGTGATCTCGTCGTCGGGCAGCGAGTCCAGGTTGCGGCCGCCGGTGTGCTCGTAGACCAGCATCACGGCGTCCGGGCCCAGCTCCGAGGTGGCGATCAGCTTGGGCGCGTTGGCGCCGGCCGAGATCGCGGCGTAGGCGAGCAACGCCTCCTGTTCGAGCGCCTGGCGCAACGAGGGCAGGCTGCGGCGGGTGGTGATGCCGCGCAGCGCGAGCCGGCGCCAGACGCGGTAGAAGAAGCCCTGCGCCTGCTGGGCGCGGTCGACGACGGTGACGTCGAGCGGCGGCCCCGACTCCAGGGTGACCAGGTAGCGCCTGGTCGGCTCCGAGTAGTCGTGCTGGTCGCGGCGGTCCGTGTCGCCCCGGTCCTCGGCGCGCAGCGCGCTGACCGGGCGGAAGCCGACGTGCCGCAGGCCGGCGAGCAACTGCTGCCCCGTCGGGCGCACGTTGGGGGAGCCGACCGTGTAGAGGGTGGCGTAGGCGATGGTCCAGCCGAGGAGAATGGTGACGATGATCGAGAACGGCGTGGTGAAGCCGGCGACCAGGACGGCGAACCCGTCGAGCAGCAGCACCGCCCACATCGCCAACCGCCAGCGCGGCCGGTGCGTCATGCCCACGGCGGTCGCGTAGGCGATGACGGGCGCCAGATAGCCGTGCACCGGGTCCGTGGTGACGCCGCCCGGGCCGTCCCTGGTCAGCGCGTCCTGCACGGTATCGGGGGCCAGGCGGGCCACCCAGAGGCTGAAGGAGAGCGAGACGCCGTGCGCCAGCACGGCGGCCAGCACGCCGTCCGCGATCCGCAGGCCGTCGCGCCTCATCAGCCGCTCGATCGCGAAGGCGACGGGGACGACGAGGACGGCGATGGCGGAGACGAAGCCGGCGAAGCTGATCAGCAGCGACGGCGCCTGGGCGGCGCCCTTGTCGACGTCGCGCTCGATGCCGGCGGTGGTGCCGATGGCCCAGGTGGCGAGGGCCAGCACGACCGCGATGCCGGCCAGGCCGAGCAGCACCCGCAGCAGGTCGGCCGGCCGGTGCACGCGGGCCGCGAGCAACGGCTCGTCGCCGTCGATGTGCGTGGCGTCGGACTCGGCCGCGGCCGACGCCTTCGGCCCACTGCCGGCGCCCGGCGGGGCGGCGTCGGCGTCGGTGTCGGTGTCGGTGTCGGCGTCGAGCGCCGCGACGGCGGCCTCCGGCGGGGTGGCCTCACCGCCGGCGTCGGTCGCGGCGTCGGTCGCGGCGACGGCGGCCGGTCGGCGGCCGCCGGCCCTGCGGCGGCGGGTGCCCGGCGACGGCTCCTGGTCGGCGCTCCTGGACGGGCCGTCCGGTTCGTCGTCGGCCGCCGGTGGTCCGACCGGCCGGCGGTCGCCGTCGCTCGCCCCGTCGTCGGGCCGCGCCCCGCCGCGGCCGCCTCGTTCGGTGTGGTCGCCGGGCGCGCCCGGCGACGGCGTCGCGGCGTCGCCGCCCGCGTCCGGCTCGCCGGCCCGCCGCCGGCCCCGGCGGCGCCCGCCGCCCGCCGGCTCGGCCGGGCCGTCCCCGGACTTCTTCCGGCCGCGGCCGGAACCCGCCGTCCGCCCCGGCTCGCCC
>NZ_SMKI01000370.1 GCF_004348415.1 Streptomyces hainanensis | reverse complement strand
CGCACGCCCGACGCCTTCGTCACCACCCGCTGACCAGGGACGTCCTGCCGGTCCGGCATAACCCGGCGTCAGCAGTCGGCGGGCTTCGGTTTCGGGGAGGCGGAAGCCGCGTCCGTGGGGGGACGGGCCGCGGTGGGGTCGTCGGCGCGGAGGGCGGTGAAGAGGCGGTCGCTCTCGGGGCGGTCCCAGATGACCGTCGCGCCGAGGCCGTCGACCTCGCGGCCCTGTTCGGCGACCGGAACCGAGGCGAACGTGACGTTCGACGTGTCGAAGTCCCGCATCAGGTTGGCCAGTTGCAGCATCTCCTCGGCTCCGAAGCCCGGGTCGGCGGCGACCGAGTCGAGGAGGGCCTCGACCGTGCGGCCGAGCCTGGTGGGGTTGAGGAGCACGCCGTCGTCGATCACCCGGTCGAAGAAGGCGGCCAGGAAGTCCTGCTGCCGGGCCATCCGGTCCACGTCGGAGCCGCCGTCGACGTGCCGGGCCCGGACGTAGGAGAGGGCGCCGGCGCCGTCCAGAACGGTGCGGCCGGCGGGGATGTCGAGCCCGGCGTTCTCGTCCCGCAACGGCTCGGTCGTGCACACCGCGACGCCGCCGACCTCGTCGACCGCGCCCGCGAAGCCCCCGAAGCCGACCTCCAGGTAGTGGTCGACGCGCAGCCCGGTCAGTGCCTCCACGGTCCGCACCATCAGCGGCGGGCCGCCGTGCGAGAGCGCGGCGTTGAGCTTGTCGGCGTGGGCGTCGTGGTGCCCGTCGGCGAGGACCAGGTCGTGCCCCGGCAGCTTGGCGTAGCTGTCGCGCGGCAGGCTCACCACCGTCATCCGGTCGCGGGACTCGGAGAGATGGAGCAGCATCACGGCGTCCGCGCAGTAACAGCCGACGTCGCCCACGTGGTAGCGGCCGCGCTCCGCGTCGGTCAGGCCCTCGCGGGAGTCGGTGCCGATCAGCAGGATGTTGAGGCCGCGACCGGCCTCGGGGCGGGCGTCGAGGCCGTCGAACGGGTCGACGCGGCGCACGCCCTTGGCGGCCGAGTCGACCATGGCGTGGCCGACGCCGCTGGTCAGCAGGGTCAGGGCGGCGAGCCCGCCGGCGATCCGCAGGCTCCAGCGGCGAGCAAGTCCTCGGCGATGGGCAAGGTCTCGGCGACGGCCGCGGCGTGACGTCGTGGTGCTGGTGGTGGACATCCGGGCACCTCCCGCGGCCACCGTATGTCCATACGATCTTCGTTCCGGGGCCGGCGCGCTCCGGGGTCCCCCGTTCGCGGTAACGTGAGCCGGTGACCAGCATTCCGACCCCCGCCGTGTCCGTCATCATGCCGGTGCTCAACGAGGAGCGGCATCTGCGCAGCTCGGTACGGCACATTCTCGAGCAGGAGTACCCGGGCGAGATCGAGGTCGTGATCGCCCTCGGCCCATCGACCGACCGCACCGACGAGATCGCCGCCGAACTGGTCGCGGCCGACGCCCGGGTGCGCACGGTCCCCAACCCGACCGGCCGGACGCCGGCCGGGCTCAACGCGGCGATCGAGGCGTCCTCGCACCCGGTGGTGGTGCGGGTGGACGGCCACGGGATGCTCTCGCCCGGCTACATCGCGACGGCGGTGCGGCTGCTCCACGAGACGGGCGCCGCCAACGTCGGCGGCATCATGCACGCGGAGGGCGAGAACGACTGGGAGCGCGCGGTGGCCGCCGCGATGACGTCGAGGATCGGCGTGGGGAACGCCGCCTTCCACACCGGCGGCGCGGCCGGCGAGGCGGAGACCGTCTACCTGGGCGTGTTCCGGCGCGAGGTGCTGGAGCGGCAGGGCGGCTACAACGTGGAGTTCATCCGGGCCCAGGACTGGGAGCTCAACTTCCGCATCCGGCAGGCCGGCGGTCTGGTCTGGTTCTCGCCCGAGCTGCTGGTGTCCTACCGGCCGCGGCCCTCGGTGGCGGCGCTGGCCAAGCAGTACCGCAACTACGGCCGTTGGCGGCATGTGGTGGCCCGCTACCACGCCGGCTCCATCAACCCGCGCTATCTGGCGCCGCCGGTGGCGCTGGTGGCGATCGCCGCCGGCCTGGTGGTGGGTGTGGTGCTGACGCCGTGGGGCCTGCTGGTCCCCGGCGGTTACCTGGCGGCGATCACGCTGGGCTCGGTGCCGGCCGGCAGGGGGCTCGGCCTCGGCGCGCGGCTCCGGATCCCGCTGGCGCTCGCCACCATGCACCTCTCCTGGGGCTGGGGGTTCCTGACCAGCCCCAGGAAGCTGGCCCGGCAGGTCATCGCCTCCCGCCGGGAGCCCGTCGCCGCGGAGCAGCCCTGACCGTGGTCCCGGCGGCCCTCGCGGCTACCAGGTGTAGTCGGGGTTGACCGACATGCAGTCCTTGTCGTCGCCGAAGAGGATGGCCTCGTCGTCGACGGCCTGCTCCTCCCCGCCCGTGCCCGTCTCGCCGCCGGTCTCCTCCTCGGTCGGCTCCGGGTAGTCGGCGCCCTCGCGCCAGTCGTTGCCGACGACCAGGGTGATCCCCGCGGCGCTCGGCGATATCCGGACCGCGGAGTGCGGCAGGCCCATGGCCTCCGCCACCGCCTCGGCGTTGGCCTGCTCCGCCCCCGTCGGGTAGAGCACCACGGAGTCGGCCTGCGACTCCGAGCCGAGGTCGGTCGACGCGCCCGTGTACCCGCGGGCCAGGAGCTCCTCGGTGATGTCGCTGGCCCGGCCGTCCACCGGCGCCTCGCCGGTGGTCAGGTCGCCGGTGCCGTTGCGCACCAGGACGGTGATGTCCGCCGGCGGATCGGCGGTGGCCTCGGGCGTCTCGGGCTCGCCGGCGTCCCCGGTCTCCGCGGAGTCCGACGCCTCGTCCTCGGCGGGGGCCGCGTCCTGGTCGTCCAACGGGATGTCGTCCCTGACCAGCGCGAACAGCGCCTCCGACTCGGCCGGGTCGGGCACCACCGTGACCTCCGGGTTCTCCGGGTCGGGCAGCCACGGCATCGTGATGCTGTTGATCCGGTCGCCCGGCACCGAGCGCAGGTTCTCGCCGAGGCCGTAGAGGTCCTGCACGCTGGCGAGGTCGTTGTCGACGGTCAGCGCGTTGGTGGCGGCCTCGGCCAGGGCCATCAGCTCGCCCGGGTTGGTCAGCGAGGTGCTGCCCTGGAGCTCGTCGGCCATGTTGCTCAGGTACATCTGCTGGCCCCTGGTGCGGCCGACGTCGCCGCCGTCGCCGAACGCGTGCCGGGTGCGCAGCCACTGGAGCGCCTGCTCGCCCTCGACGACGTTGTCGCCCGCCGGCAGCCGCAGGTGCGACTCCGGGTCGGCCACGTTGGCGTCCACGCAGACCGGGACGCCGCCGACCGCGTCGGCCATGCTGACCACGCCCTCGAAGTCCAGCATCATGAAGTGGTCGATCGGGATGCCGGTCATCTCCTCCCAGGTCGCGACGGTGCAGCCGGGGCCGCCGTGGCCGAGCGAGGCGTTGATCCGGTCGTAGCTCTCGGGGTAGACCTCGCCCGTCTCCGGGTCGGTGCACTCCGGGATGGTGATCATGGTGTCGCGGGGCACGCTGATCAGCGTGATGTTGCTGCGGTCGGCGGAGGCGTGCATCAGCAGCTGGACGTCGGCGCGCTCGCCGCCCTCGCTGCCACCGCCCAGTGCCTGGTTGCCGCCCTCCCGGGAGTCGGAGCCGAGCAGCAGGATGTTGAGCGGAACCTGACCGTCCGCGTTGGGCGTGGCGCGGTCGAGGCGGCTGTTGCCCAGGTTGAGGTCGTCCGACTCGATGTTGCCGTTGAGATGCTCGATGTAGAAGTAGACGGCGCCGGCCGCGGCCAGCACCAGGAACGCGAGCGAGCCGGACGTCCACAGCAGGACGCGCCGCCAGCGCGGCTTGGGCTTCTTCCGGCCGCGACGCGCCTCGGCGCGCCCGCCTCCGGAGGCCGGCGCGTCGCCGGCGGTCTGCTTCGCCTCGGCCGGTTCGGTCGGCTCGGTCGCGCGCGGCAGCGGAACCGTGCCGTCGCCGAGGTCCCGGTCGGCGGAACCTCCGCCCCCCTCGCCTTCCCCGCGTATACCGCTCCTCCGCACGGGACCCCCCACTTCCACTTCCACTGTGATCGGCTCGGCCCGGCCTGGCGGAGGTCACACCGCCTGGGCCGGGCGCGGCCAGGTTAGACAGGCACAGTCAACTCGCGCAGACGCTCTCGTCGTCCGCGGTGATGCTGTCGACGTCGTCCGGCAGCTCCGCCGGAATCTCGATGGGCTGGCCCGGGCCGCGGAAGTCGTTCCCCAGGACCAGCACCATGGGCGTGTCGCCCCGGTCCTCGTCGACCTGCTGGAGCGCCGCGTTCGGGAGGCCCATGACCTCGGCGAGCGTGGCGGCCTGGCCAGCCTGGTCGGCACCGTACTCCAGGGTCGTCGTCTCCTGCGACTCGGGGGCGTTGCTCTTGTTGGTGCTCAGCGGCATGCCCTGGACGTTCTGCAGCCAGTCCAGGGTCTGTTGGGCCGCGCCGATCACGTCGCCGCCGTTGTAGACGTCGACCCTGACCTCGGCGGCCGGCACGGGCTCGGCCGCCGCCTCCTCGGCCGCGGCCTCCTCCTCGGCGGCCTGGTTCGGGTCGATGTCCTCCTGGATCATCCGGAAGATCGGCGCGGCGCGCCCCTCGTCCAGGACGACGGTGGCACGGGCGTCCTCCGGCTCGTCCGGGTTGTCGACCACCGGCACGGTCACGAAGTTCATGTCGGACATCGGGACCCGGCCGACGTCCTCGGCGAGCAGCCGCAGGTCGTTGACGTTGGAGATCTCGTCGTCGACGGTGAGCGCCCTGGTGGCGGCGTCGGCGAGCTCCAGCAGCCGGGTCGGGCTGGAGAGGATGCCGCCGTCGGTGATCTGCCGGGCCATCGAGGCCACGAACTGCTGCTGGAGCTTGATGCGGTCCAGGTCGCCGCCGTTGCCCACGCCGTAGCGGGTGCGGACGAAGGACAGCGCCTCCTCGCCCTCCACGGTGTGGTCGCCGGCCGCCAGGTCGAGCCCGGACTTCGGGTCGTCGATGGGCTCCTCGAGGCAGATCGGCACGCCGCCCACCGCCGACGACAGGTCCTTGACCGCGTTGAAGTCCGCCATGATCAGGTGGTTGATGGTGACGCCCGTCATCTCCTGGACGGAGTTGACGACGCAGCTCGGGTCGCGGCCCAGGGCCCCCATCGACTGGTTGAACCGCACGCCCTCCGAGGCGGGGATGGTCTCCGTCGTCCCGTCGTCGTTGGTGACCTCGCACTCGGGGATGTCGGTGATCATGTCGCGGGGGATGCTCAGCCCCGTGGCGTGCTCCCGGTTGGCCGAGAAGTGCATCAGGATCGTGGTGTCGTTGCCCTCGCTGGCGTCGCCGCCGTACGAGTCGTTGCCCTCGCCGGTGCGGCTGTCGGTGCCGATGAAGAGGATGTTGACCGGGTCGCCGTCGCCGTAGTCGGCGGAGACGCCGGCATCTACCCGCGTCAGGTTGCCGTTCAGCCGCTCCCACAGGTACCAGGCGCCGAGCGAGGCGATCAGCACCAGCATCGCGACGGTGCCGCCGAGCCAGGTCAGCACCCTTCTGGTGCGGCTGCGCCTCTTCTTGACGTTCTTGCCCCGGCGTCGGTTGACCTGGGCGCGGCGGTCGCGCTGCCCCGGCACCGGCTTGTCGCCCGCCTTCGGCGGCGCGCTGTCGCCGGGCGAGGACGACGGGGCGCGACGCTGCCGTGGCGGAGTGTTACGCGCCGAGCGCGCGCCCCCCTCGGCCGCCGACCCGGCGTCGCCGGCCGGGCGTTGGCCCCGGCCGCCGGCGCCGCCGGGCCGCCCGGGCTGCCGGGCGCCCGGAAGGCGCAGCTCGTAGTTACCGGTTTCTGGGTTCAGTACCCACTGATCCGCGGGGTCGATATCGCCCGCTCCCCCACGTCCCTGCGCGTCCACGTCTCCGTGCGCCCTCCGTGTGCCTGCTCGAGGATCAGACGGCACACACTAGCCGCCAGGTTCCGCACGGAGCGATCGCGGTGACGCATTCCACCCCCGTCAGCGACGCCAATCCTCCTGCTCCTCCCCCTTTCTGGGGTTTTATCGCCTTGCTCTTTACCCGCACATGGTGTTCGCTGCCGCGTCATCCGGCGTGACGAGGGGCGGACCGCCGTCGTCGGCGGACACCGGCCGGTCTTCGCGCAGCCGCGTGAACAGGGCTTCCGCGTCGGCCTCGACGAGCGCGGTGCGGTCGTCCTGCGCCGTCGGAACGGTGAGGAATCGGAGCGCGTCGCGCGGTACCGAGCGAATTTCGCGTAGCAGGTCATAGAGCTCGCGAAGGGAGTTGAGTTCCGTGTCGGATGTGATGGATGAGGTCAGGGCGTCAAGCACTGGCAAAAGTTTGGCGGGGTTGAGCAGGACCCCGCTGCTGACGAGTTTTCTGGCCAGCGCGTCGAGCGTGCAGGGCTCGATCCCGCCGATGGCGTCGGCGACCCGGCCGACCACGGCGTAGTCGACGATGAGGTGGTGGTCGACCCGGATGCCGGTGAGCCCTTCGATGGTGCGGATCAGGCAGGCCGCGCCGCCGCTGGCGTAGGCGGCGTCGAGGGTGCCGCGCCGGGCGGCGAGCGCGGTGCCCTCGGGGCCCGCGCAGCGCGGCACATCGACGCCGAGCGCGCGCGGCAGCGCGAGGGCGGTGGCGCTGCGCCGGTCGCCGGCCAGGTGGAAGAGGAGCACGGTGTCAGGGCTGCGCTCGCCGGTGCCGATCACCAGGATGTTCTCGGCCTCGCTGCCGGGCGCGCGGGCCGGCCGCTCCGCGCGGTGCCGCTCCAGCTCGTCGGCGGTGGTGACGTCCGTGACGATGTTGCCGTCGAGGCCGCGGAGGTAGCACCAGCCGGCGGTGGCCGAGCCGAGCACCAGCAGGGCCACGGCGGCCGCCACCCAGCGCAGCCGGTTCCGGCGCCTGGGCCGGCCGTGCCGGAGTTCGCCCCACCAGGCCCTGACGCGCCGGGACCAGCGCCGGCCGAGGCCCGGCGGCTCGGGCGGGAGCTCCGGGCCGGGGGCACGGTCGGGCACGCGGTAGGCGGGCTGTCTCGGCACCGTCATGGTGACGATCCTGCGGGCGCCGGCCGGGGCCGGCCACCGTCAGTGCGCGAAGTGGGTGACGCGCTCACTCTCCCGGCGCGCGGCGAGGGCGGCGACGTCGAGGCGGTCGGTGTTCCGGCACAGCACCACGGAGCCGCCGACGGCCAGCGGGGCGTAGAGGCCGGCCGCGAGGCCGTCCCAGGTGTCGTAGTCGGCGAGCGACATCAGCCGGTCGCCGGGGCCGAGGCCGCGTTCCGCGGCGTCGGCGCGAGCGGCCGCGAGCAGTTCGCCGCCGGTGAGGGCGCGGCCGGCCACCACGAGCGCCGGGTCGTCGGGGCCCGGCGGATCGTAGGCGGCGAACGTGTCGGGGTGGCCCGGCACCTCGACGGCGTAGTCGGCGAACCCCTCGGGAGGCTGCGGGAAGCGGCCGCCCAGCGGGCGCAGCGCCAGCGCGATCCGCTCGCCGGAGCAGGCCCTGGCCGCGTCGAGCCGGTCGGGGCCGGCGACCACCACGTCGGCCTCGGCCGGGTCGCCGTCCACCTCGACGACGACGCCGACGGCGGCACAGGCCAGCAGCCAGACGGCGGTCTGCCAGTGGGCGGGCAGCAGCAGCGCGAGCCGTTCGCCGCGGGCGACGGACAGCTGGTCCTGGAGCAGCCCACCGGTCTTGGCCACCCAGTTGGCGAGGGTGGCCGCGGACAGCTCGACCCGCTCCCCGGTGGCGTCGTCGTAGTAGGTCAGCAGCGGCCGGCCCGGGTCGGCGGCGAGCGCGGAACGCAGCAGGTCGGCGGGGGTGCGGTCGGCGATGTTCACGGCGTCAGCGTAGTCCGGCCCCGGCGGGGGCCACGCCGGTGGCGCCCGCCGCGGGCGGCCACGCTCCGCATTCGACCGATAACTCCCTGATTAGACAGATTCAGCCCGGTATGCACAAGATCATTTCATGCGTGCACTGCTTGCCTCCCTGCTCGGAACCGCCTGCTCGGCCGCCCTGCTGACCGCCCCCGCCCTCGCC
>NZ_SMKI01000036.1 GCF_004348415.1 Streptomyces hainanensis | reverse complement strand
GGTGCGACCACCAAACTGCAGACGATGTGTTACCAGATGCAGACCGCGGTGGACGAACTGCTGCACAAGTACGACGATCCCGACCTCGCCGAGAAGCTGGCCGCTCTGGACTACCTCAACGAGCAGAGGCACGGCGCTCACGTTGTTCGCCGCCGCGTGGCTGCTGCCGTTCGCCTGGACGCTGCTCAGCTCGCTCCAGAGCGAGCAGGATGCCGCGTCCCCCGGGCTCAGCCCGATCAAGGGCCCCCTCACCCTGCAGGCGTACCGCGACATCTTCGACGGCGGCAACGTGCCGATCTGGGCGTTCAACAGCGTGCTGATCACCGGCGCGGTCACCGTGATCACCGTCGTCGTGTCCACGCTCGCCGCCTACGGCCTCTCGCGCGGCACCTTCCGCGGCCGCCGGGCACTGGTCGCCGTCACGGTGGCCGCCATCCTGGTGCCGCCGCAGCTGCTGATCGTCCCGTTGTTCCAGCAGATGCTGGCGTTCAACCTGGTCGACACCTACTGGGCCGTCATCCTGCCGCAGACCGTCGCGCCGATGATGGTGTTCGTCCTCAAGCGGTTCTTCGACGCCATCCCGCGCGAACTGGAGGAGGCCGCCCGGCTCGACGGCGCCTCCGACCTCCAGGTCTTCCGCTCCGTGGTGCTCCCGCTCTCCCGGCCCATCGTGGCCGCGGTCTCCGTCTTCGTGCTGATCGGCGCGTGGAACAACTTCCTGTGGCCTTACATCGTCACCAACGACCCCGACCTGATGACGCTGCCCGTCGGCCTGGCCACGGTCAAGGACACCTTCGGCCTCGTCTACGCCCAGTCCATGGCGTCCGCGGTGGTGGCCGCCGCCCCGCTGATCGTCGTCTTCCTCTTCTTCCAACGACGCGTCGTCAGATCCGTGGCCACCACCGGCCTCGGCGGCGCCTGACCCTCACCGACCACCGCAACATCCAGACAGGAGTTCGTGTGCCCACCCCCTCCGCCGTGCCGCGGCCCGAGTACCCGCGACCGCAGTTCGTCCGCGGCGACTGGCTCAACCTCAACGGCACCTGGCAGTTCGCGTTCGACCGCGGCGACAGCGGCCTGGAACGCGGCCTGCCCGCCGGTGACCTCGACGGCGAGATCACCGTCCCCTTCTGCCCCGAGTCGGAACTCTCCGGCGTCGGCGAGACCGACTTCCTGGAGGCCGTCTGGTACCGCAGGACGGTCACCCTGCCCGCCGACTGGGCGGGGCGGTGGGCGCGGCTGCACTTCCAGGCCGTCGACCACGACACCACGGTCTGGGCCGACGGCGTCGAGGTCGCGCGGCACCGCGGCGGCTTCACCCCGTTCACCGCGGACCTGGGCGAGGTGCCCGCCCATGGCCGGGACGTCACCCTCGTGGTGCGCGCCAGGGACCACCGCCACGGGCCGCAGGCGCGCGGCAAGCAGGCCGTGAAGTACGCCAACCACGACTGCAACTACACCCGGGTCACCGGCATCTGGGGCACCGTGTGGCTGGAGCCGGTCCCCGAGGCCCACCTGCGTCGGCCCCGGATCACCCCCGACCTGGCCGGCTCCGCCTTCCACCTCGAACTGCCGATCTCCGAGAACCGTCCGGGCCACCGGGTACGCGCCGTCCTCAGCGACGCCGCGGGCGAGGTCGCCCGCGCCGAGGCCCGCGCCGACCTGGACCTGGCCCCCCGCCTCCACCTACCGGTGCCCGACGACCGCCGCCGCGTCTGGTGCCCCGAGGACCCGCACCTCTACCAACTGCGCCTCGAACTCCTCGACGGTGACGGCACGTTGGTCGACACCGCGGACAGCTACGCCGGCCTGCGCTCGGTCGGCAGGCGTGGCCGGGCCATCACCCTCAACGGGCGCGTCGTCTTCCAGCGCCTGGTCCTCGACCAGGGCTGGTACCCGGACGGCCTGATGACCGCCCCCAGCGACGCCGCCCTGGTGCGCGACATCGAACTCGCCCTGGCCGCCGGCTTCAACGGCGCCCGGCTGCACCAGAAGGTGTTCGAGGAGCGCTTCCTCTACCACGCCGACCGGCTCGGCTACCTGGTCTGGGGCGAGTTCGGCGACTGGGGCTGCGCGACCGGCGCCACCTCGGAGAACAACCAGCGGCCCGACGCGTCCTACGTCGCCCAGTGGCTGGAGGCCGTCGAGCGCGACTACTCGCACCCCTCGATCGTCGGCTGGTGCCCGCTGAACGAGACCCACCAGTGGCTCCACGACCGGATCACCGACCTCGACGACGTCACCCGCGCGATGTACCTGGCCACCAAGGCGATGGACACCACCCGGCCGGTGCTCGACGCCTCCGGCTACGCGCACCGGGTGCCGGAGACCGACGTCTACGACTCCCACACCTACGAGCAGGATCCGGCCGCCTTCGCCGAGCTGTTCACCGGGCTCGACAAGAACGAGCCGTTCGTCAACGCCTCACCCGACGGCCGCCCGTGGTCTGTCCCCTACCGCGGCCAGCCGTACTTCGTCAGCGAGTTCGGCGGCATCTGGTGGCACCCGGAGACCGCCGCCGAGGCGCGCGGCGACGACCGGCGCGAGTCGTGGGGCTACGGCGACCGGCCCCGCGACGAGGAGGAGTTCCACGCCCGCTTCGCGGGCCTCACCGGCGTACTCCTCGACCACCCGGAGATGTTCGGCTACTGCTACACCCAACTCACCGACGTCTTCCAGGAACAGAACGGGATCTACCGCTTCGACCGCACCGGGAAGCTGGACGTCTCCCGGGTGCGGGCCGCCCAACTCCGCCCGGCCGCCATCGAGTCGACCGACCCGTCCCTGGAGAGCTAGCAGCCGGGAGCCGCCGCGGCGACGAGACCGGCCCAGGCCGGTACCGCCGCCGCGGCGGCTCCGGCACGGGTGGCGCTCGGCGTCGTCCGCGTCCATCCGGTGTGCGGTGTGCGCGTCTCGGAGGCACGTTCACACGTCGCGGTGCCGCACGACGACCACCGCGAGTACGACCGCGATCAGCGGCCAGAGTACGTACACGGCCCACGAGCCGGGGACGGTGGCGCTGTGGGCGAGCGCATGGGGATCCGGTGTCCACTTCCGGATCAGACGCCGCCACGCCATGGCCGGCATCGCGTGGTTCACGGCGGCGGACCAGCGTGTGTTCGTCGAGAAGATCGACGGCAGCATCAGCAGGGTGAAGGCGCTGGTGACCATGGTGGTGGCGCTGTTCCTGATCAGAGCTCCGAGGCCGAGGCCGATCAGCGCGCAGACCGGGGGCAGCAGGGCGGACGCCACCAGCGCCCGGAGCACGCCGGGATGGGTGGGGGGAACCCCGGCCCGCTGCCCGTTCAGGATGGCCTGGGAGACCAGGAGGCAACCGGTGGAGACGACCAGGCCGACCGCGGTCCAGAGCGCGGCGGTGACGACCGCCTTGGCCAGGACCACCGCGCCACGGGCGGGGACGGCCACGGTGGTGGTGCGAATCAGGCCGCTGCCGTACTCGCTGACGACGGTGAGGGCGCCGAGGCTGCCGGCGACGAGCATCAGCGTCAGGTAACCGGTCGCGGGAAACGCGACGAACACGAGGAATCCCTGATCGGCCCGGGTGGCCGCGCTCATCGACCGGAGGCCGTCGATCTCCGCCATCGCCGCCACGGCGGCGGACCCGATGACGAACAGGGTGGTGAGTGCGAGGACCCACTGGGTGGAGCGCGGGGACCGTGTTTTGATCCACTCGGAGACGAGCAGGTCGCGGAACCGGACGGGTGGCTCGGCGTGGGTCGTGGCGGAGACGGTCGGGGTGGCCGAGGAGTGCGTGGTCATCGCGGCTGTCCTGCCTGGTATTCGACGCTGTCGGTGGTGAGTTCCATGAAGGCCGCCTCCAGTGAGGCGGTTCGGGTGGTCAGCTCGTTCAGCAGGATCCGGCTCTCGAAGGCGAGCGCCGCGATCCGGTCCGTGGACAGCCCGGTGACGGCGAGCCTCTCGCCGTCCGCCGATCCCTCCGGCTCGACCGACGCCCCCGCGGCGGTCAGCACCAACGTCAGCTCGGCGGCCTGCCGCGTGCCCGCCACGACGCCGAGGCGGGTGCCGCGTGCCGCGAAGTCCCGTACCGACTCGGCGGCGATGAGCCGTCCCCGCCCGATGACGACCAGCTGGTCGGCGATGTTCTCCATCTCCGACATGAGGTGACTGGAGAGAAAGACCGTACGGCCCTCGGCCGCGAGGCGCCGGAAGAGGCGGCGCATCCAGAGCACGCCTTACGGGTCCATGCCGTTGACCGGCTCGTCGAACATCAGCACCGGCGGGTCGCCGAGCAGCGCGGTGGCGATCCCGAGCCGCTGCCTCATGCCGAGCGAGAAGCCGCCGATCCGGCGGGTCGCGGCCTCGGCCAGGCCCACCTCGTGCAGCACCTCGTCCACCCGGCGTGGGGAGAGCCCGTTGCTGTGGGCCAGGGCCGACAGGTGGGCCGCCGTGGTGCGTCCGCCGTGGACGTGGCCCGCGTCGAGGAGGGCGCCGACGTGCCGCAGTCCGCGCGGGTGGCTGCGGAAGGGGACGCCGCTGACGGTGGTGGAGCCGCCGGTCGGGGCGTCCAGTCCGAGGATCATCCGCAGGGTGGTGGTCTTGCCTGCTCCGTTGGGGCCGAGGAAACCGGTGACCTGGCCCGGTCGCACGGTGAAGGACAGCTGGTCGACGGCGGTCCTGCCGCCGTAGAGCTTGGTGAGTTCGTTGACCTCGATCACCTCGGCAACCCTGCCGGGAGGGGCCCGTCCGGTCATGGGGCCGTGGGCGGCAACCGCGGGGCCGCCTTCGCCCGTGGGCGTACGTCCGCGGGCTGATTCCGCGGGGGCGGCGGCTCGGTAGTCTCGCGGGATGGACGCCACACCGACCGCCCCGTCGCCCGCGTGCGTCGCTCAGCGCGGCTTCCCTCCTGAGAGGCCGCACCACCGATGATGAGAACGAAGATCACGGCCTGGGTCGGTGGCGCCGGCTATCTCCTCGCGGTGGCTCTGCTCATCGGAGGTGCGCCGCGCGCCTCGGGCTGGGTCCACGGTGTCGGGACACTGCTCGCCGCGAGCCTGCTCGTCGGTGTGCTGCGCCGCGCGCCGCTCCTGGCCCTGTTCCTCACGCTTCTCGGTTCCACTGCCGTGGTGGTGGGCGTCCCGAGCGCCCCCGCGCACCTGTCGGCCTCGGATCAGGGCCAGTTCCTGTCGTACCTGGCGGCGGACCTCGTTCTGGGCCTCGTCGTCGCCACCCGCGCGCGGCGGGCTTCGATCGTCGCCGTGGCCGGATCCGTCGTCGTCCAGTTCCTGGTCATCGGTGGCTTCTCGCACGGGCCCAACCAGATCGCCGATCTCGTGATCGCCCTCCTGGCGATGGCCGCGGCCTGCACGGTCGGGCTGCTGGGCCGCGAGCGCCGCGAGCACGCGGTGGCGCTGCGCTCGCAGGAGGTGACCGAGGCCCTGATCGCCGAACGGCTGCGGATCGCACGGGAGTTGCACGACATGGTCGCGCACAGCATCGGCATCATCGCCATCCAGGCCGGGGCGGCGAGCCAGGTTATCCGTACCCGGCCCACGGAGGCCGGTGAGGCACTGCGCGCCATCGAGGCCACCAGCAGGGAGACCCTGTCGGGCCTGCGGCGCACCCTGGTGGCGCTCCGTCAGAAAGAGCCGGGCACGGCGGCCGCGCGGGGGCAGGCGGCCCTCGCGCCCGGGCCTGGTCTGGCGGACCTCGACCGGCTGGCGGCGGCCACGGCCGACGCGGGGGTACAGGTGGAGGTGCGCCGCAGCGGGGCGGAGCGCCCTCTGCCGGCGGACATCGACCTGTCCGCGTTCCGCATCGTTCAGGAGGCGCTGACCAACGTGGTCCGCCACGCGGGCACCGGGCGCTGTCGGGTGCTCGTCGACTACCGGGACGAGGAACTGTCCGTGGAGATCGTCGACGACGGGCGCGGTACCACCAGGAACGGCTCGTCCCACGGCTTCGGTCTCGTGGGCATGCGGGAGCGGGTCGCCCTGTTGTACGGCGACCTCAGCGCCGGGCCGCGTCCCGAGGGCGGTTTCCGGGTGACGGCCCGGCTGCCGCTGCCCGACCCCGTCGGAGTTCCGGTGGAGGTCCGATGACCGCCGGTCCGGTACGCGTCGTACTCGCCGACGACCAGCCACTGGTGCGGTCCGGCCTGCGGCTGGTCATGGCCGATCACCCCGACCTGGAGGTCGTCGGCGAAGCCGCCACCGGCGCCGAGGCGGTCCGACTGGTCAGGGACGTCGGCCCCGATGTCGTGGTGATGGACATCCGGATGCCCGGCATGGACGGAATCGAGGCCACCCGCCTGATCACCGCCGGCCCGACCGCGACGCGCGTCCTCGTCCTGACCACGTTCGACGAGGACGACTACGTCTACGGCGCGCTGCGGGCCGGAGCGAGCGGCTTCGTGGTCAAGGACATGGCGCTGAACGACATCCTCGCGGCGATCCGCGTGGTAGCCGTCGGCGACGCGCTGATCGCGCCGGGGGTCACGCGCCGGCTGATCGCCGACCTCGTCGGCAAGCCCCGACGGCGCACCCCACGGCCGGACGCGCGCATCACCGAGCGGGAACGGGAGGTCCTGACCCTCATCGGGCACGGCCGGACGAACACCGAGATCGCGGCGGACCTCTTCATCACGGTGGGCACCGCCAAGTCGCACGTGTCACGCCTGCTCACCAAACTGGACGCCCGAGACCGGGTCCAGCTCGTGATCATCGCCCACGAGACGGGGCTCGTCACGCTGCCCGACTGAGCGAGCACCACGGCTTCGGCCGGGCCCGGAGCCGTGATGCCCGGTCGACTGCTCCCGGCAGGCGGCCGCCGCTACGCGCCGGCCCGCGTCCACTCGTGCTCCAGCACCGAGTGGACGATCGAGTCCCGCCAGGCGCCGCGCACATGCACGTGGTCGCGGATCCGGCCCTCCTCCACCAGCCCGGCCCGCTCCAACACCGCCCGCGACGCCTCGTTCTCCGGAGCCCTGGCGGCCCAGACGCGGTGCAGCCCCAGGCCGTCGAAGCCCAGCCCGAGCAACAGCGCGACCAGCGCCGAGCCGTAGCCGATCCCCCAGCGGTCCGGCCGGATCGCGAAGCCGATGGTGGCCGCCCGCTGCCCCTCGAGTGCCAGCCGCGCGAACCCGATCAGCCGGCCGCCGTCGGCCTCGCACGCCGCCAGCGCGTACTCGACCCGCGGCCGAGTGGTCGCCGACACCATGCAGCCGGCCACGATCTGCCCGACCTGCTCACGGGAGCGCGGCTCGAACGAGAGATGCCGCGTCGCCTCCTCGTCGCCGTAGACGGCGTGGACGTCGTCGACATCGTCGAAGCGCAGTTCCCGCAGGGCGAGGCGCCCATGGGCGAGGGTCACCGGATACATGTCGGGTGACCCTATCGGGGCCCGTCGGCGCGAAGGGGCTCCGCGCCGGAAACCCCGCCCTATGCTGACAAGTGACCAACTGGCCGACACGGACGGGGTTCCGTCATGCGTGACGATGGCTCACGAGGCGACCGACTTCGAGAGATCCGGCGGGCCCGGGGGCTCACCCGGGAAGGGTTGGCCGAACGCGCCGGGTTGAGCCTCGGGGTGGTGAAGAAGCTGGAGCGCGGCGGGCAGGCGCGCGTGGAGACGTATCACGCTCTCGCCCGCGCCCTCGGCGTGCGCACCAGCCGGCTGATCGACGGCCCGTCGCCACACGCCGAGGCCCGTGACCCCGACGCCGACAACGCGGCACTCATGCCCCTGCGACAGGCCATCGCCCCGGCGGTGACCGCCCTCGGCCCGCTCTCCCACCGCGCGGACGCCGACCCGGAACCGGACCTCCACCACCTCCGGCGGGCCGCCGACGCCGTCGCCGAGGCGTACTACCGAGACGCCTACGGCACCGTCGCCGAGTCCCTGCCCGCCTTGATCCGCTCGGCCCACACCGCGGTCGGGCACTACGACGGCGGGCCCGAGAACACCGAGGCGCGGCGGCTGCGCGGGCGCGTCCTCCAGATGGCCGGCCGCTACCTCGTCCAGGTCCGCGCCTACGATCTGGCACACACCGCGCTGCGGGACGCCGTGCGGGACTCGGCGGACGCGCACGACCAGGGCGGGGTGTCGGCGTCCGTCTACCAGCAGGGCTGGCTGCTGATCCGGCAGGGCCGACTGGACGAGGCCGAGCAGGTGTCGATCGCGACGGCCGACCAGTCCGAGCCGCGCATCTCCCGGGCGACGAGGGCGGACCTCGGCGCCTGGGGCAAGTTGCTGGTCCACGCGTCCAGCGCGGCGGCCAGGAACAACCGGCCGACGGAGGCTCGCGAGATGCTGCGGCTGGCCCGCACGGCCGGTGTGGCGCTCGGCAAGGCGACAGCCGTCGACACGGGGACCTGGGGCAGGTTCGACTGGCGGACGGTCGCCTACCAGGCGATCGAGAACGCGATGACGGCGGAACAGCCGCGGCGGGCGCTCGGCCTGTCCGAGCGGATGCCCCCTCCGCCGACGCCGACGTTCGGGCGGCGACACCTCCTGGACGTGGCGATGGCCCACGCCATGGAGGGCACCGGCGACGAGGCGCTGGCGATCCTGGGCCGCCTGCACCGGATCTCCCCGGAGTGGCTGCGGCACCAGCAGATGGCCAGGAACGTGTTCCAACGGGTACAGCGCGCCCGCCGGCGCCCGCTGACACGTGATCAGGCCGCGCTCGGCACGTACTTGCGGGCCCTGTAACAGACGGCCACGTTCCGTGGCCGTTCCGAGGCGGGTGCTCCGCAAACGATCACGCCCATGTCTGTAGCGTCACCGGCATGGACGAGACCGCGCACCTCCTCATGGTGACCGGCCTGGAAGGGCCCGTTATCAGCCTCGCGCCGGTGACGTGCGGCTACTGCGACCGCGAGATCGTGTCCGACAACGACCACGCGGCCAACTGCTGCTGGCGCCCCGGAACGGCGGCCGCGCGATGAACGACGGGACCCGCACACGCTGATGGGCCAGTTGGTCACCGACCCCGCCACGGGCCGTGTCGGTCGGCTGGACGGCGTCGTAGAGTTCGTGGCCAACGCTCCTGCCGGGTCATCGCGGCCGAGGCACACGTCCGGCCGGTCGACGGCAGCGGGTGGGAGTGGAAGGCCCACCCCGATGTCCTGGTGGCGGTGGCCGATGCCCCGTGAGTGCGCGCGCCGCCGCGTGATGCTGTTGCTGGCCGGGTGAGTCGCCGGGTGGTTGTCGGAAGTGCTGGTACAGATGGCCCTCCGATGACCGTCGTCCGCGTCGCGCTGGCGCTGCCGGTGGCGTGGCCTCCGTTGCCACGGCCGGTCTGACAGCTACGGGTCGCGCGTGGTTCGCCAGCCTGGAGTCGCTGGAGCCGCCCTGATGTTCCCGGCAGCGGACACCCACCCCCGTCCTGTCGGGTCGTCTGCTGCTGGTGTTCCCCGAGCGGCACCAGCAGGCACCGCCGCTGGTCCGAGTCAAGACGAGCCAGCACGCAGGGCCTTGGCCATCGTCCTCGGGGTGGGCGGCGACGGCCAGGGCTACTCCTCGGGGAGCGGCGGCCCGCCGGGCATCAGGAAGGCGGGCGGAATGTCGAGGAGCGTGTCCAGCCCGGTTTTCGTCAGGCCGTTCTCCAGCCGGTGAACGTCACCGGCCCACCCCGCTCGCGCGGGGAACACCGATGGACGAAGAACCGACGCCAGGCCCGCAGCGGAACACCCCCACTCGCGCGGGGAACACAACAGGAGACCTTCCTGGATGGAGTCGAAGCTCGGAACACCCTCACTCGCGCGGGGAACACGTCGGGTGGTTCAACACCGACACGGCCACCGAAGGAACACCCCCACTCGCGCGGGGAACACCCATGCTGCGCGACGCCCGAAGATCGGGAGCCCGGAACACCCCCACTCGCGCGGGGAACACCTACCGCAACCACGTGGGCCACCTGATGCCGGCGGAACACCCCCACTCGCGCGGGGAACACTTCGGGGTGCTCGCCGACACCTCACCCGGCAACGGAACACCCCCACTCGCGCGGGGAACACTTCTGCGGGTCCGCCAGGATCGCCGCTACCGCCGGAACACCCCCACTCGCGCGGGGAACACAGGTACGTCGGAAAGGCTCAGCGGGCCAATTACGGAACACCCCCACTCGCGCGGGGAACACCGTGGCGCCCGCCCCTCCACCGTCAACTGGGGCGGAACACCCCCACTCGCGCGGGGAACACGCCGGCGACCGCAAGCCCAAGGTGCTGCTGGGCGGAACACCCCCACTCGCGCGGGGAACACCAGTCGGAGGAGGTGTTCGCCGACATCCTCGGCGGAACACCCCCACTCGCGCGGGGAACACCCTTTCTGACCTGCGGCGCTACAGTGGCTTTGCCGATTCGTAACCCTGGCTGCCCGTCTTCACCTCGCCATGGTGTCAGAACGACTCCGGTGCCCGCTGCGATGTAGCGAGTCCCCAGCCTCGGCCGAATGATGGGACGGGCTCCGAGGCCGTGGGGTCGTGACCGGGCCGAGCGTGCGGCCCCGTTGGCCAAAGCGGGGTGTCCCGCGTCGAGAAGGCGGTCGACCACCTGGCACGGAGGAACGACCTGATGAGGTTGCCTTTTCGCTCGAGGCAGGGAGCGCGCTGCCGCTCGCCAGGGGGCGTCCGGTAGGTAGCAAACTCGTTGCCGCTTGATCAGATGGTGCTGACGATGTCCATGCGTGGGGCAGGATCGACGCATGCGGATTCTCGTACTCGGCGGGAGCTGGTTCCTCGGGCGTGCCGTCGCACGGCAGGCGCTCGAACGTAATTGGGACGTCAGCACGTTCAGCCGTGGGAGGTCGGGCCGGGATGTGCCCGGTGTCCGGTCGATTCGTGGTGATCGGAAGGTGGAGGCGGACCTGAAACGGTTGGCCGACGCCGGGCCGTGGGACGTCGTGATCGACACGTCCTCCGCAGAGTTCGCGCCGCGGCGGATTCTCACTGGGGCGCGTGCCCTCGAACCGGTGGCCGGGCGGTACGTATACGTGTCGACGGTCAACGCCTACGTGGGCTGGCCCAACGAGCCCCTCTCGGAGGACTCTCCACTTCGGGAAGCACCGCCGGACGCCGACGAGGAGTTCGGCAGCGACGGCTCGCCGGCAAGGCAGTACGGAATCCAGAAGGCCGGATCGGAGCGGGCCGTCATCGAGGCGTTCGGCGCTGACCGCGCGCTGATGTTGCGTCCGGGCGTCATCCTCGGTCCTGAGGAGTACGTCGGCCGACTGCCGTGGTGGCTACGTAGAGCCGAGCGAGGGGGGCCCGTGCTGGCTCCGGGCGAACCGGGGCAGACGATCCAGCCCGTGGATGTTCGGGACGTGGCTGCGTTCACGTTGGATCAGGCAGGCGCAGGCACCGGGGGCGCCTTCAACATCGCGGCGCCGATCGGGCGCGAGACGATGGGCGGATTGCTCACAACGTGCCTTGAGATCACGGGTAGCCGCGGCGGACTGCGGTGGGTGCCGAACGAGGTGCTGGTCGAGGCCGGTGTGCGGCAATGGACGGAACTACCGCTGTGGCGTACCGCGCCCGGGGGGTGGGCTGTGGACGCGAGCCGCGCGTTCGCGGCCGGGCTGGTGTGTCGGCCACTGGCCGAGACCGTGGCTGACACCTGGGCCTGGCTTCAGAGCGGAGGCGTGCCGGTGGAGCATCCGCGCTGGGACGAGCACGGTATCGCGCCCGAGCGGGAGCGGGAGATCCTGGCCTCGGTCGCCGGCGGGTAGAACGCGAGCTGACGCGATCAGACTCGGTCAGAGGCCGAGCGCGAGCGGGCCGGTCGAGGCCAGGCTCCGGCTGGCTGAGCTGGTCGCCGTGAACTCCTCGACGCGTTCACCGAGGGCTTTCGCCGCGGAAGCGTCGGCGAGTGAACTCCGGATCAGGTCGTGCCGCAGCCCGGCCATGCGCTCCAGTACACCCATGGTCCGCCAGTCGGCCTCCAGCGCGAACACCGGCTCGACGGCCTCGGCCGCGCCTTCCAGGTCTCGCTGGAGCATTCGCGCGCGGGCGAGGTCGACGGCCGCCTTGCCGCGCAGGGCGGGCTGCTCCGCGGTCGGCCGCGCTTCGATGAGCTCCAGCGCACGTTCGGCCGCGGCTTGTGCACCGGTGCCGTCGCGCAGCAGGATCCAGGTTGTGGCGTTGGACATGGCGGCCCGGGCCGGCGGCATGCCGAACTCGCCGCCGATGTCGTCGTGCAGATCGTCACGTCGACCCATGGCGGGGCTATCGAGTGACGCGATGGCGTGCTCTGCGGACTCGGGGTCGGCAAGGTGGGCGTGCGCACGAGCCCGAATCGTGGCCAGTCGGGTCGTCGCGGTGTCCCCGAGGCCGCCGAAGTTCTGTCCGATGGTGACCAAGCGAACCGCTTCCGCCGGCCGGCCGTCCCAGTAGGCGAGGTAGGCCAGGGCACCGTGCGCGTACGCCTGGAGTGGGCCGTGGTCGATGACCTCTCCGTAGAGGGCAGCAGTGCGGGCGAGTTGGACGGCAGACGGCAGGCTGCCCAGGTCGAAGGAGGCGCTGGCCATCACGGCAGCGGTGGCGCCGGCCTGCAGGTAGAGCCGCTCGCGCTGTCGTAGGCGCTGGGTGCGGTCGAGCATTGTTCTCGCCAACTGGAGCAGTTCGGCACCACGTCTGTAGGACTCGGCCGGGGCGGTGGCGAGGTAGGTCCTGGCCAGCCGACGCACGTCGTCCTCGATTTGGTCGATGGTCATGTCCGGCAGAGCCCAGGAGGCTGCCTCTCCGGCGTGTTCGGCGGCGTTGCGCGCAGTCATCGTGATCTCACTCTCGTTGATGGCGGATGCGCCCGGCAGCGGCACGGCGTCTTCTCTGGGCGCGGCCAACAACTCGCCTGCCGGTTTCCGGAAGATGTGCTCCAGGATTGTCGGCGCCGGCTCGTTGGGGAGGGTCCTGATCGAGCCGGAGGTCCACCGGCGGAATGTCGGCTCAGCTACCGTCGCGCTGGCGATGTGCGGATCACCCCGCATCGTCGCGACTTCGCGAGCGCCCTGCTCGTACGCCCGCCGAAACCGGTCGTACGACCACCTCAGCTGCCGAACGAGCACCTGTAGCAGCGTCCTTGCTTCCATCTGCTCACCCCTGTGTCGGCTGCGTGACGAGGCGGGGCGCGGCGTGCCTCTGCCAGGCATCAGTGTGCAGCCTTGGACCGAGCCATCGCCCGGACGCCGACCCACGTGACACCCAGGTGATGCCCCGGTGAGCGGACGCGTCACCGCGACGGGCACGAGATGAGACCTCCCTTGGCATGGTCGTGTTCCATGGTTGACCGCCACGCTCTGTGTCACTGGTGACACCACGAGCGAGGAGGGTTGGGATGGCGACTGCCGAATTGGAGCCGGCCAGGGCTGCCCGTACCACGATGAACACGGCCGACGCACCTGACGTGCTGTCGTTCTTCCTGGATCTGGCCAATGCCTCCGAAGCCATAGAGCGGCGACTCGACGGTCAGGTGTGCGCCCGTTGCGGGACGGCGGTCGGCCTCCGGCCCGGTGGCCACGCCTACACCCGTACTCCGGATGGATGTCTCGGCTGGGCGGTACGAGTCTGCGGTGCCTGCTGGCCCGCCGCGCCGCTGGGCGGCGATCTGATGGCGGCCGTCGCCTGGGTGGTGGCCGCCGGCGCAGTCGAGGAGGACGTCATCGACGCCTGGCGGTCGCGGAGGGCCGTCTCGGTGCCGGTGGGACGGTCGTGGGACGTGGTCCGCGTCTCCCGACCGCTGGGGTGGGCGGTTCTGGCACGTCTCCCTCGCCATGTCGCCGGCATTGGCCCGGTGTTGGAGGTGCCGGCTCGTGAGACCGTGGAGTTTCTGATCCCGCCGGGCGCGGCCTCCGGCTGGCCGGCGCGCCGTGAGTTGCGCGACGTCTTCCGCGTGGGGCCTCGCGGGACCAGCCAGTTCCCCGCTCTCGATCTCACGCTGGCGGACGGACGTCGGGCGTGCTGTGGCCGACGTTGGCTCACCAGGGTGGAGCCGCATCGCCGACCGACCACTCATGGCGGCGCGTTGCTGGAGTGCCTGTTGGCCGAGTACCGACGGCGAGGGGAGCTGTGAAAGGCGTGCCGACCGTGTGCGACGACGGCGCCGAGACGATGCGGCGGGTGGGCACCGCGTTGCGGGCGAGTCTCCAGTGCTGGCGGTGTGGCGAGGCCGAAGAGCCGTTGGTCAGCAGTGGCGAGGTGGTCGGTGAGCTGGGCGTGGTGCCACTGTTCTACTGTGCCCGCTGTGCCAGGGAACTGGAGCGGCTCTACCGAGCCGCGTTCGGTATGGCTTCGCAATTGAGAGCAAGTTGATCGTTGCGCTGCTGCTGCCTTCGTCCTTGACCCGCTTGCCCTTCTCGCCGTCCCCCTGTACCTCACCGTTCTTTCGTTCGTCGTGTTTGGGGCGGAATACGCCCTGAACAGCGAGTTGGAGGGGGAGGCCGTCACAACTCCACGGCCTTCCCAACGCGCATCTGGCCCAGACGCTTGACGGTGCGGCCAGTTATCCGCCCTGTCACCCATGGCCGGGATCCTCAACATCACTTGCGCGACGACCTCATCGAAAGGCGGACCGGCGGCTGAGTGATCAGCAGATCACCCCCGCTCGCGCGGGGACCACGAGGGCGGCCTGGTCGGCGGCGTCATCCGCGCCGGAACACCCCCGCTCGCGCGGGGACCACACGTGCCGGTCACAAACACCCGTCCAGATGTCCGGAACACCCCCGCTCGCGCGGGGACCACGCCGGTACCGCTCACGAACACGACGTGGTGCACGGAACACCCCCGCTCGCGCGGGGACCACGCCGCCGCTGCCGGTCCGCCCGCCGAACCCCGGGGGAACACCCCCGCTCGCGCGGGGACCACGACCACTACCGGTCCCAGATCCACGACGGCACCGGAACACCCCCGCTCGCGCGGGGACCACGCCTCGGGGTCGACGAACACCGAGGCAAGTTCCGGAACACCCCCGCTCGCGCGGGGACCACCCAAGGGCGCTCGGGCGATTGGGGAGCAACTACGGAACACCCCCGCTCGCGCGGGGACCACATGCGAATTTCGGCGGCCGGATTGCGCGCCACTGGAACGCCCCCGCTCGCGCGGGGACCACACCTCGGCCGCCGCAGCCAGGTCCAGGGCACCCGGAACACCCCCGCTCGCGCGGGGACCACACGGGTCAAGGCGCCGGCCCAGCTCGCCCGCGCGGAACACCCCCGCTCGCGCGGGGACCACGGGCGCATGTGGCGAATCCACGTCCAGCCGGCCGGAACACCCCCGCTCGCGCGGGGACCACCAGATCTTCTTGGCGGCCGTGCCGTTCTGGCCCGGAACCCCCGCTCGCGCGGGGACCACGCTGCCGCCACCTGGCACACCATCGACGAGTACGGAACACCCCCGCTCGCGCGGGGACCACTTCGCCTGCCACCCCGACACCCACTCGGCCGCGGGAACACCCCCGCTCGCGCGGGGACCACGGGTCGACGAGGAAGCCGAGGCCGTAGCAGACCGGAACACCCCCGCTCGCGCGGGGACCACGGGATCGACTTGGTACCGCTGCCCACGAGGAGCGGAACACCCCCGCTCGCGCGGGGACCACGCCACGTCGTAGCCGTTCACCTCGTCGTGCTTCGGAACACCCCCGCTCGCGCGGGGACCACCCACACCGCACCACCCGGAGGCACACCGTGCGCGGAACACCCCCGCTCGCGCGGGGACCACCCGGTGAACACCCGGCAGTCCAGCAGCACGAACGGAACACCCCCGCTCGCGCGGGGACCACGACATTGCGATGCGCCTCGGGGTTGTGCTGCTCGGAACACCCCCGCTCGCGCGGGGACCACACTGACGACAGTTGGTACACGGTCGTCACCGACGGAACACCCCCGCTCGCGCGGGGACCACGATACGGTGCAGCCGTTCGGACTCCTCGGCCAGGAACACCCCCGCTCGCGCGGGGACCACTTCGACGGTCAGCTGTCCATAGTCGGCGGCGCCGGAACACCCCCGCTCGCGCGGGGACCACGTCAGCGGCACGCCCTTCTGGATCGTCAGCGACGGAACACCCCCGCTCGCGCGGGGACCACTGCGGGGCTCGCTCCTTCGCCTCCTTCTCGGTCGGAACACCCCCGCTCGCGCGGGGACCACCCTTACTGACCTGGGGTGTTGGAGCGACTTTGCCGACTCTTGAAGGTAGGGCTTCGCCGTCACCGCTCCATGTTGTCAGAGGCGTGTGTTTGAGTACCCAGCCCCGGTTCAGCATGGTTGGAAAGAGGTGCGTGGTGCTCGACGCTCGGTTATGTGGCAAGTCCGATGGGCTGGATGAGCCCTATCCCGTCATCGGGCATCTCATCGACACGGCGATGGTGTGCGGCGCGGTGTGGGATCGGGTGCTGACTGTCCGGCAACGACGGCTGTTCGCTGAGGCGTTGGGTGTGCCGGCGGGGGAGGCCAGGCAGACACTCATGTTCTGGGCTGGGCTGCACGACCTCGGGAAGATCATTCCGCAGTTTCAGGACATGATCCTGCGCAGTCGGCCAGCACACTGTGCCTTCCTGGGGGAAACCGCGTACGCGCACGATCGGTCGGTGGACAACTCGGCCGGCAGGATCCGTCATGAGGTAGCAACTCATGCGGTGCTGCCGCGTTTCCTGATCGAGCTCGGGTACCCGGGCACGAACGGCCGGTTGGCCAAGTTGCTGTTGACACAAGTGGCGCAGGTTCTGGGTGGGCACCACGGTCGTTATCCGATGGACAACGACCCGCGGGATCTGCGCAACGCTCTGCAACGGCTGCCTCAACTCGGTTCCGGAGCGTGGGCGGATCAGCGTGCCGAACACGTGGCGGCCCTGTACGGGGTTCTGGGGCGTCCGCCTGCCCCTCGGTGTCGGGCCATGCCCGTGCACCTCGCGGTCGTGCTGGCGGGCATGGTGATCGTCTCCGACTGGATCGCCAGCCAGGAACACCTGATTGAACAGCAGCAGGAAGCGATGGGGCGACTGCCGGACCGTCGTTCCCCGAACGCTTTGAACACGCATGCGCGGCGAGTCGCAGATCAGGCAGACGCGCTTCTGCAGGACGCCGGCCTGGGGCAGGCGACGTTCCGCTCCGGGAGATTCCGGGACCTGTTTCCCGAGATCGCATCGCCGTTTCCGCTGCAGAGCAGCGTTGAGAAGGGGCTGGCGGGCGCGCGGTTGGCCGGGCCAGGGATTCTGTTGGTAACGGCTCCCACGGGGGAGGGGAAGACGGAGACGGCGCTGTACGCCGCCTCGTTGCTTGGGGAGGAAGTCGGCAGTAGCGGCCTGTTCTTCGCCCTTCCGACGCAGGCCACGGCGAACCAGATGTACGGCCGCCTGGTGGTGTTCGCCAAGCGGAACCTCTTGGAATCGTCCCAGCTCACTCTGCTTCACGGCTCGGCCGACCTCTTCGCTCCGTACTCGGGTGGTGTACAGGGGGCGGTCGACGTGCCCGAGCCAAGGGTGTTGTCCGATTGCGAAAGCGGTCGTGCCGCCGAGGGTGTTCCGGTCTCCATCGAGGCCGGCCGGTGGCTGCGTAGACGCGGGCGGGGCATCCTGGCTCCGCTGGCGGTCGGAACCATCGACCAGGCGCTCATGGGAGTGCTGCCTCTGAAGCGAAACGCTCTGCGGCATCTCGGTCTGTCCACGAAGACGGTGGTCATCGACGAAGCACACGCCTTCGACGCGTACACCCATGCGTTGCTCCTTCGGCTTCTCGAGTGGCTGGGGGCGCTGGGTGTCCCGGTCGTCCTGCTCTCCGCCACTCTGACCGGCGAACTCGCCCGGGGCATGGTGCGGTCATACCTCTCCGGAGCCAATCCGGCCAATGCCACGCGACAGCTTCCCGTGCCGTCCTATCCGGGGTGGCTCTACGCATCGGCCGAGGACGATCTGGTCATCGAGCAGTCAGGGCCGTTGGCCAGTGACCGGAAGCGACATCTGGCCGTGGACGTCCGCCATGTCGTTCACAGCTACGAGGCGGATCGGACCGACGGTCGGCTGGCCGCTGTCATCAGGGAGCTGGGACCCCTCACGGACGGCGGTGGATGCGCGGCGGTGATCTGCACGACGGTCGCTGAAGCACAACGGACCTACGTGGCTCTCCGCGACCACTTCCACGCCTGTCACGGCGACGGGTACCTCGGTTGGGACTACCGCTCCGTTGAGGACCGGGAGCGTGAGGACGCAGCCGCTGGGCCCCGACTCCGCCTGCTTCACGCTCGCTTTCCCGGCCGTCGGCGAGCCGCGCTGACTGCCGAGGCCGAGCGGTGGTTCGGGCGTACGGACAAGCCGGGCGTCCGGCGGCCCGCCGGCCCGCGAGGGGCGATTGTGGTCGCCACCCAGGTGATCGAGCAGTCCCTCGATCTCGACTTCGACCTGCTGCTCTCCGACCTCGCGCCGATGGCCATGCTGCTGCAACGGGCTGGGCGGGTTTGGCGACACCTGGACCCAGCACCACCTCGACCATCCTGGTCCACCGGACCGAGGCTCGTCGTCCTGGCCCCCACCGCGCGAGGGCGTCGGCTCGCCATTCCCAGGAGTTGGGGGGAGGTCTACCAGACGTCGCTGCTGATGCGGACGCTCGAACTACTGGAACGCCGCGGAGGCCGCGCGATCGCCGTGCCGGGTGACGTGCAGTCGCTCGTGGACGCCGTATACGCCGACGAGTTCGTGTCCACAGCCCCCGAACGCCTGGTCGATCAGGACATCAAGCGGCTCGCCGACGACATGGCACGCAGCGCTCTTGCCGACATGGTCGCCCTGCCCCGACCCGATCGCGTCCTCTCCTTGCAGACACTGACCACCAGCGAAGCCGACGAAGACCTGATCAGAACCCGGCTGGGCGCCGAGTCGGTCCCGGTGCTGCCCGTCTTCGAGAACGGAGAGGGCAGGTGGCTGGACACGGCGTGCACCGTTCCGCTTCCCGAGACGGGGCGTGGGCGGGACAAGCGGTTCACCATCCCCGAGGTTCGCGATCTGCTCGCCTACGCGGCGCCGCTCGCCCACGGGGCATGGCGCGCGGCGTGTGGCCCGGCGAACGAGCCACCCATCTCATGGACCAAGGAGCCGCGGCTGGCCCGACTGGTGCTTCTCCCACACCAGGTGGACCCGCAGGGGGGAGTGACCGGTGCTGTCATGGGCCGTTTCCGCGTGATCTCCGACGATGCCCTGGGGCTGGTGATGGAGAGCGAAGTGTAAGGGTGAAAGGTCCCCTAGTAATCACCTTTCGTGATTCTCCGGTGCAGCGGCCCGCGAGTACGTAGGTTGTCATCAACTGGCGAGACCGCCCCCGCTCGCGCGGGGAAACCGAGGGGTGGCATGTGCTGCCCCTACTGCTCACCGGTCCACCTCCGCCCGCGCGGAGTTCCGCTCCGCACCGCGGAGATTCCCTGCAGAGTACGACCTCTTCCCCGGCCTCATCCAGGGAGCGGTCAGTCTCATCGATCGAGGTGTTCGTCTCTCGTGTCTGCCGACGCGGTCGCCGATGACCGCTTCCCCCTCGGCCTTCGGCCCTGCGTGCCGGTCTCGGCCGGCGGAGTCACACGTCGTGTGGGTTTCCGTGAACTCTTCATCGCCGCACATTACTTGGAGGGGCTTGCGGTCACCGTCCCCCCGGCGGCCTCCGGCCTGATGCGTGTCCTGTACGCCATGGCCGCCCGGATCACCGGGCTGGACACGGCCCGGGACGGCATCGATGCCTGGCTGGACCGGCGCTTCGGACTGCTCCAGGAGACAGCCGCCTTCGACCCCGGAGCCGTCGACGAGTACTTCGACCGGCACGCGGATGGTCTGCGGCTCCACGATCCCGCACGTCCGTTTCTCCAGGAGCCTCGTCTGGCCGACGAGTGTTCCGGCACCTCCGGTGTCAACAAGCTTGTGCTCTCTCGGCCAGCAGGCAACAACCCGGTGTTTTTTGGGCATTTCGTCGATACTCGGCAGGTGGCGCTGCCCTCGGGGGAGGCGATGCTTCACCTCCTCGCCCAGCTGTACTACGGCCCCTCGGGACAGTGCACTACACGAACCGTGGACGGGCAGCGCTTCGGGAACACCATGGCGGGGCCGCTGCGCCGGGTCCTGTCCTGCCATCCCGTCGGCCGCAATCTGTACGAGACCCTGCTGCTGGGCATCCCGGCCCCCGACACGTGGCCTGGAAACAGTTCTCGGCCCGAGGACGACCTTTGTCCCTGGGAGCACGACCGGCCGCTCGCGGCCTTGGAGGCGGCGCCCAAGCCCCCGTCCGGGCCCATGGCGATGCTCACCGGCCGATTTCAGCACGCCGTGCTCCTGCGCCCGGATCCCAGCGGCGATCACGTGGTAGACGCGACGATCACCTGGGGGCTGCGCGTCAACCGGCCGGAGGTGGCCGACCCGTACCTCATCTGGGATGAAGCCAAGGACGGAAGTCTCCGACCCCGTGACGCCAAGGCGGAACGTGCGCTGTGGCGCGATCTGGACGCCCTCATCCTCCAGCAGAGGGCGCGGGGCGGACGACGACCACCGGTTCTGGACAGCCTGACAGGCGGCCAACTTCCTGAACCGGTCCTTCGAGGCTTGCGCGTCGTCGCCTATGGATTCGATCAGGACGGACAGACCAGAGATCGGACGTACTTCTCGGCCGTCACGCCACATCTGATCAGCTTGCTCGAAGACTCCGATGCCGAACCCGACACACGCCTGGCACGCGGTGTCGAGACCGGGAAGCAAGCGGCGGAGACAGCGGCCTGGCGCCTCGAGACAGCGCTGCGTGCCGCCTGGCGCGAATACACGCTGCCATTCACCGATGACCAGCCCGGCGGCCGAACAACCAAGGGCAAGGGCCCCTGGCCTGAGGCGGCCCTTGCGGTCTATTGGCCGGCGGCCGAGGGACAGTTCTGGGGCCTCTTCGACGCCAAGGACTTCACCAACGCCCTCCAGCACTTCGGGCGGATTGCCCTGAGCGCGTTCGACGACGTCACGGCGTCGGTGGCTGACGAACCGCGAGGCGCGAGGGCCAGGGAGAAGGCCCGCGGCCTTGTCCGGTCGTTGCTCTCGGACCGCCAGCCCTGACGCCGTGCCCCCTCTTGATGGCAGACGGCGCCTCGGGAACTGAAGCGAACAGCCAGGGACATCGCCGTCCAGGACCAGGAACCGTAGGAGGAAATGCCCATGACTACGGCAGAAGTCGACACTCCCGCCGGGCACGACAGTTCGGCGCTGGCGGAACCTCGTGTCGACCGGCTCGCACCGTACGACGAGTTCGTCATGAAAGTACGTGAAGCGTGCGGGGAGCCCGGCACTCAGCAGGCGCTCCGCCGAGGACTGGGCAAGCCGTTGGACGAAATGCCTGCTCGAACCCATGCGGCGTTGCTCCGCAGAGGGCTCGTTCCCGACTCCGCGCGCCCAACCGAGAAACGCGCCTACTACGCCGTGGCAGCCCTGATCGCGGCCCGACCGCGCACCATGCGCAAGGCCGACGACCACGCGATGGAGCCGGAGGACGCCGGCGCGGCCTCGGGTCAGGACGAAGGCGTCGCGGACCCGTCCGGCGCCGATCCGGCCCACACGGCCGGATCGGAGACCGAACGGCCGACGGATCAGCGGCCGTCCTGGGGCACCAGCCTGGGCACGAGCCTTGCCCAGGCCGTCACCCGGGATCGCCCGGATGGCACTCGGGCCGGTGGCATCGAGTCCCGGCTGCACCTGCTGGTGCGCCAGGAGACCGACGGTATGTATCGCATGTTGCCGGCCATCGCACGCCACCTCGGATCGAGTGGCGTTCCCATTGACTACGGGCGTCTGCTCCACGACATCGCGTTCTGGCGCTATCAGCGCGGTGAGACGGCCATGCGCTGGCTGGAGGACTTCTACCGCACGATCCGCCGCGCCACGCGAGACGACTGACACCTTCCACGAGACGCCGCCCATCACCGTCCTCACAGAAACGAGCACCCGACGATGACCACCTCGACGCCTACCGTTACCCCCACACAGGACGCCGGGCAGCCAGCGCCGCGCTTCCTCGACGTACACATCCTCCAGTCCCTGCCCTTTAGCAATGTCAACCGGGATGACCTGGGGTCGCCCAAGACCGTGGTCTTCGGGGGCAGCACGCGGACCCGCGTCTCCAGCCAGGCTTGGAAGCGGCCCACCCGCAAGGCGGTCGAGGTGAGGATCGGCCAGCGCGCCCTGCGTACCCGCCGGTTGCCGCTCCAGGTGTCCAAGGCGCTGGTGGCACGCGGCTGGCCGCAGGACCTCGCCGACCTGGCGGGCGCCCAGGTGATCCGATCCACGGAATCCAAACTCGACCTGGAGAACGAGGGGCAGACGGCCTCCCTCCTGTTCCTCCCGGATGGCGCGGCCGAGGCTCTCGCCGACATCGCAGAGCAGGGGCGGGCCAAGCTGGAGAAGGCGCTCGGCACCAAATCGGCGGCCAAAGCTCAGTTGCCCAAGGACGCCGTGCACGACGTCATGAAGTCGCGCAACGGGTCCATCGCGCTTTTCGGACGTATGCTCGCTGAGATTCCCGGTGCCGGAGTCGACGGTGCGGTGCAGGTCGCCCACGCGTTCACCACGCACAGCACCTCCGTGCAGGCCGACTTCTTCACGGCGGTGGACGATGTCGACCAGTGGGCCACCGACGCCGGCAGTGCCCACATGAACTCCGCCGAGTTCAGCAGCGGCGTTTTCTACCGTTACGCCACCCTCGACCTTCGCGACCTGGCGGAGAACGTCGCGGACGCGGGCATGGCCAGGGAACTGGCCGAGTCGTTCGTCACGGCGTTCATCGACAGCCTGCCGTCCGCCAAGAAGAACTCCACCGCCCCGCACACCGTGCCCGACCTGGTGCACCTCGTCGTCCGTTCCGACCGGCCGGTCTCCCTGGCCGCGGCCTTCGAGGAACCGGTCAGGGCCGGACGCGGCGGGTGGGGAGAGCCGTCCCGGGAGGCTCTTCGTTCCTATGCGGCGAAAGTGGCCAAACTGATCGGCGCCTCAGGTGTCCTCCACAGTTCCCATGCCGGCGTTGACGACAACAACCGTGAGGGGCTTGGAGACAGGGCCGATTCCTACCCGGCCCTGGTCGCTGGTGCCATCGCTGCCGCCTGGCCGGGGAACGGGAGCGCCAGCGCGTGAATGGCTTCCTCCTCCACTTGAGCGCACCCATGCAGTCCTGGGGCGAGCACAGTGCTTTCACGGACCGCGACTCGGCGGCCCACCCGACGCGGTCGGGGCTGATCGGCATGATCGCGGCGGCCCTTGGCATCACACGGGCGGACGCGGTCACCGACCCCGTGGACGGGATGGTGACGCACTTCGGCCGCCTCAGCCGTCTCCGTTTCACGATCCGCCACGACCGCATCGGCACCCGGATGCGGGACTACCACACCGTCGGCGGAGGCTACCCTCCGCACCGTACCGCACCCACGGCCAGCGGTGGGCGGCGTAAGGCCGGTCAGGGCACCATCGTCTCGCACCGGCACTATCTGGCCGACGCCGCGTTCACCGTCGCCGTCACCGCACCCACCGACGTGGATCTACTCCCCGAATGCGTTCAAGCCCTGGAAACACCACGCTGGCCACTCCACCTCGGACGGCGCTCCTGCCCGCCCGGTGCGCTGTTGGTACTCGGCCGCGACCGGCCGAACCCCGTCGCGGACCTGCTGCGGCTTCCCCTCGCCCGTCCAAAACCCCGGAGCGCGAAGAAGGACACGGAAGTCACCGTGAAGTTCACCTCCGACGCACCCTTCGGTTCCGACATCCCACCGACGGAGTCCAGTAGGGCAGCTGTCACGACCCTCAACGACGAGCCGGTGCGGCTCAAGCCCCAGGACCGGGTCTACCGGAGCCGCCCTTCGTACACGACCAGCTGCACCCTGCCCGTCGACCTCTGCGGCGGCTACGGCATCGACTATCTCCAGGCGATCGACGCCTACTTCAACCCCTCCACCCCGGAACGGACCGAGCCATGAGCATCGCGGCGCCTCCTGCGGCCCTCCACGCCGCCCATACCGCGTGGCTGACGCAGCTGCTTCTCAACTCCGCCAGCCACTCTGTGCGGCGCGACCTCTCCGACGCCGCCGCGTTGCACCGTCGGGTGATGCAACTGCTGCCGGACGACGACTTCGGCGATAGCCCACGCTCCCGCGCCGGCATCCTCTTCCGCCTGGAGACGAACGCACTTGGCGGGCTCCTCCTCCTCGTCCAGAGCCGTACTCCACTCGATCCGGAACTTCTTCCTCCGGGCTACGCCGAGACGCGAAGCAAGGACATGAGCCCCTTGCTCACCGCGTTGCGTCCCGGGTTCGTCGTCCGCTATCGGCTGCTCGGCAACACCATTCGGCGCTGCGGACGCAACAGCACCGAGGGACGCTGGAAGCAGGCCATTCCGCTCCACGGCCAGGACGCGGACAACTGGTGGGCCCAGCGCGCCCCAGCCGCCGGCCTGATGCCGCACACCATCCTCTCCGAACCCGGCGAAGCTCTCACCGCATGGCACCGGATCCACGACCGCACGAGCGCCACCCCGGAGGCGAAGCCGAGCAAGACCCCCCGCCGACAGGAGAACCACGTGCGGGTTCCACATCAGACCACCCGCTTCGAGGGCACAGCGACCATCCGTGATGCCGATGCCCTACGCGAGGCGCTCCTCACCGGCATCGGCCGCGGTAAGTCCTACGGTTGCGGGCTGCTCAGTATCGCCCCAACCGCGCTCGGAGCTTGAAGGGACAGCCTGTGCCATCACCCGTACCGGACGGATCACCCCACGACAAGGCGTCGGCTCGTCGCCGGATCGCCGCCCCCACGCTTGCCATGCTGCCCCGCGTCGGCGACTCGCTGTCCTTCCTCTACGCCGACGTTGTCCGCATCGTCCAGGACGACACCGGCGTCTGCGCCGAGACCACCTCGGCCGACGGAGACATCACCCGCGTCTACCTCCCGACCTCGGCGCTCTCCTGTGTCCTCCTGGGGCCAGGTACCTCGATCACACAACCGGCCATGACCACGTTCGCGCGCCACGGCACCACAGTGGTCAGCAGCGGATCGGGAGGAGTCCGCTGCTACTCGTCCACGGTTTCGGACGCCCTCACCACCCGCTGGTTGGAACACCAGGTACACCAATGGAGCGACCCGGAGCGCCGCCTGGCCGTGGCCCGCCAGATGTACATCAAGCGGTTCAATGTGCCCGTGCCGCCGACCGCGTCGTTGAACACGCTGCGTGGCCTCGAAGGGCAGCGGGTCAAGTCCCTCTACAAGCACCTGGCCCAACAGCACCGCATCGCCCGCTTCCGACGGAACTACGACCCGGCGGCCTGGGACGACCAGGACCCGGTCAACCGTGCTCTGTCCTCGGCCAACACCTGCTTGTACGGCATCGTCCACGCCGCGCTGGTCGCACTGGGCTGCTCACCTGCTCTGGGGTTCGTGCACCAGGGCAAACAGCACGCGATGGTCTACGACGTGGCCGACCTCTACAAAGCGGAACTCACAATTCCGCTCGCCTTTTCGCTCCACGACACGCCGAACCCCGAGGGCATGGCCCGGCGGGGCTTCCGTGAAGGACTACGCCTCTTCAAACTCCTGCCTCGGATCGTCACGGACGTCCAGTCCCTCCTCTCTCCCGACGAAGTTCAGCCTGCCCCTGACGGGCAGTCGGTCCAACTGGTCAACCTCTGGGACCCCGAGGTCGGCTCCGTCCCAGCCGGCGTGAATTATGCCGGGCGCCTTGACTCGCTGGACGGCGTCGATCTGGATGATCCGGCACCCGACGGAGACGTCGCCGATCTCCGTCCGACTCCCTGACGCCTGACCGCCTCTAGAAGGGCGCCGTTCATGTCCTCTCTCACCGTGCTCAACACCACCGCCGTCCCGGACCACGTCCGCGGTGCTCTCACGCGCTGGATGATCGAACCCACACCCGGTCTCTATGTCGGCACCCTCTCCGGCCGCGTCCGCGACGAACTCTGGCACGTCGTCAGCGCATCTATCGGCGCGGGCGCCGCAGTCCTCGTACACCCGGAGGCCAACGAACAGGGTTACGCACTCCGCACCGCCGGTGAACGCCGCCGCATTCCGTTGGACTTCGACGGCCTCACTCTCATCGCATTCCGGCCGGAAGAGCCTCCTGAGATCGCCTCACCGCCCGACTAGGTCTTCTGGAGTTCCACCTCCCGACTGTTCCCCGGCGCGTGGCGCTTTGTGCTGAGTGGCGTTAACAAGTACTGAGCTCAGTCCCGCTTGCATCGGGAACACCTGCCCTCCGTACTCCCAGCAGCTGTTGAGCTCGGATTGCCCTGCTGGCGTGGGATACGCCACTTCCTGGACCCTGGAACTCCCGTGCCGCCGGGGAACGCCCGCTCGCGCGGGGAGCACTCCGGCCTGATGTCCGCGTATTTCGGTCCGGAAGGAACACCCCCGCTCGCGCGGGGAGCACGACGGCTGCCAGATGTACTGCCCCTCCGACGTCGGAACACCCCCGCTCGCGCGGGGAGCACGGGTGCTCGACCCCTGCCCCGCTGATCCAGGGCGGAACACCCCCGCTCGCGCGGGGAGCACGCCAGCAGCCCTCTTCGTGGAGCGTGCCGCTCGGAACACCCCCGCTCGCGCGGGGAGCACTCTTTCTGACCTGGAGTGTTAGGGCGACTTTGCCAGAACGTGATCGCTTCGGTCCATCGTCATCGCTCCATGTTTTCAGAGTCGGGCGGGTCTTGCTGAAGGGGCAGTGGGAGGTCTGAACGGGCG
>NZ_SMKI01000369.1 GCF_004348415.1 Streptomyces hainanensis | reverse complement strand
GCGGGTGGGTGGGGGGAAAACCCCACCGGCAGGCGCGACGCCGCGCGCCCGCGCCCGCGCCCCCTCAGGCCGTCGCCGACGCCGACGCCGGCGCCCGCTCCGTCGTGGCGATCGTCGCCGAGCCGACGACCCGTGGGCCGTCGTAGAGGACGACGGCCTGGCCGGGCGCCACCCCCCGGACCGGCGCCGCGAAGCGGACCCGCAGCGTGTCGTCGTCGCCCAGCTCCGCCGCGACCGGCGTCTCGCCGCCGTGGGCGCGGAGCTGGGCGGTGTAGTGGCCTGGGCCGGCCGGCGGGGTGCCGCACCAGCGGGGGTTGATGGCGGTCAGCGCGACGACGTCGAGGGCCTCGACCGGGCCGACCGTGACCCGGTTGTCGACCGGTGAGATGTCCAGCACGTACCGCGGCCGGCCGTCCGGCGCCGGGTGGCCGATCCGCAGGCCGCGCCGCTGGCCGACCGTGAAGCCGTGCGCGCCCTGGTGGGTGCCGACCTTCCGGCCGGACTCGTCGACGATGTCGCCCTCGGCCGCGCCGAGGCGGCTGGCCAGGAAGCCCTGGGTGTCGCCGTCCGCGATGAAGCAGATGTCGTGGCTGTCGGGCTTGCGGGCCACCGCGAGGCCGCGTTGTTCCGCCTCGGCGCGGATCTCGGCCTTGGTCGCCCGGGTGTCGCCCAGCGGGAACATCGCGTGCGCCAGCTGCCGCTCGTCGAGGACGCCGAGCACGTAGCTCTGGTCCTTGGACAGGTCGGCCGAGCGGTGCAGCTCCCGGCCCCCGTCCGGGCTGGGCACGACGCTCGCGTAGTGGCCGGTGCACACCGCGTCGAAGCCGAGCGCCAGGGCCCGGTCGAGGAGCGCGGCGAACTTGATCTTCTCGTTGCAGCGCAGGCACGGGTTGGGGGTGCGGCCGGCGCGGTACTCGGCGACGAAGTCCTCGACCACGTCCTCGCGGAAGCGTTCCGCCAGGTCCCAGACGTAGAACGGGATGCCGATGACGTCGGCGGCCCGGCGCGCGTCGCGGGAGTCCTCGACGGTGCAGCAGCCGCGGGCGCCGGTGCGGAAGGACTGGGGGTTGGCGGAGAGCGCGAGGTGGACGCCGGTCACGTCGTGGCCGGCGTCGACCGCGCGGGCGGCGGCGACGGCCGAGTCCACGCCGCCGGACATGGCGGCCAGTACCCGCATCCGCTGAGGACGTGTGTCAGTCATAACGTCATCCAGGGTACGGCCCATGGCTCAGCTGAGCCCGGCGGTTCTGGCGCGGGCGACGGCCGGGCCGATGGCCCGGGCGACCGCCGCCACGTCGTCGGCGGTCGTCGTGTGCCCCAACGTGAACCGCAGTGTGCCGCGGGCCAGTTCGGGATCGGCGCCGGTGGCGAGCAGTACGTGGCTCGGCTGGGCGACGCCGGCGGTGCAGGCGGAGCCGGTGGAGCACTCGATGCCCTGGGCGTCGAGGAGCAGCAGCAGGGAGTCGCCCTCGCAGCCGGGGAAGGCGAAGTGCGCGTTGCCGGGGAGCCGGCCCGCCGGGTCAGGGTCGCCGCCGAGCAGGGCGTCGGGGACGGCGGTGGCGACGGCGTCGATCAGCCGGTCCCGCAGCGCGCCGACCTCGCGGGCGAAGGAGTCGCGGCGCTCCGTGGCCAGCTCGGCCGCCGCCGCGAAGCCGGCGATGGCGGGCACGTCCAGTGTGCCGGAGCGGACCTCCCGCTCCTGGCCGCCGCCGTGCAGCACCGGCGTCGGGGTCCAGTCGCGGCCGAGCAGCAGGGCGCCGATGCCGTAGGGGCCGCCGATCTTGTGGCCGGAGACGGTGAGCGCGGCGAGGCCCGAGGCGCCGAAGTCGACCGGCAGCTGGCCGACGGCCTGCACCGCGTCCGCGTGCATCGGAATTCCGAACTCCTGGGCGATGGCGGCCAGTTCGTGGATAGGCTGAACCGTGCCGATCTCGTTGTTGGCCCACATGACCGTGATCAACGCCACATCGTCCGGGTCGCGTTCCACGGCGGCGCGCAGCGCCTCGGGGTGCACCCGGCCGACGGCGTCGACCGGCAGCCAGTCGATCCTGGCCCCCTGGTGCTCGGCGAGCCAGGTGACGACGTCCAGCACGGCGTGGTGCTCGACGCGGCTGACCAGGATCCGGTCGCGGCGCTGGTCCGCGGCCCGGCGGGCCCAGTACAGGCCCTTGACGGCCAGGTTGTCGGCCTCGGTGCCGCCGGCGGTGAAGACGACCTCGCTCGGCCGCGCGCCGAGCGCGGCGGCCAGCGCCTCCCGTCCCTCCTCGACCGAGCGCCTGGCGAGCCGCCCGGAGCCGTGCAGCGCCGACGCGTTGCCGGTCCTGGCGAGTTGGGCGGTCATCGCCGCGATCGCCTCGGGCAACATGGGAGTGGTGGCGGCATGGTCGAAGTAGGGCATGGTGCCACCGATTCTACGAGCCGGGTGGAACCGGCCGAGGGCCGCGGGCGTTCTCGGCTCCGGAGCGGGTGGAGGGGCGGGAGAGGGCTTGGATGAGTGAGCATGGGAACGTCACGCGCGGTGACCTGCGCCGGCGCGCGCTGTTGCTCGGCGGCACGGCGGGCGCCGTCGGCCTCGCCGGCTACGCGGCCCGGGACGGGCTGAGCCAGTGGTGGTGGCGGTACTCGGGGTCCGAGACGCCCCGCGAGGAGGGTGAGGTCGATCACCCCGGCGCGGAGTGGGTGCCGGCGTCCTCGGCGAACTACCGGCGGGCCAGCCGTCCGCGCGACTACGCCGTGGACCGGGTGGTGGTCCACATGCCCGAGGCCACCTACGACATCACGTTGCGGGTCTTCCAGGACCCGGGCCACCAGGCCGCCGCGCACTACGTGGTGCGCTCGCAGGACGGCCATGTGGCGCAGATGGTCCGGGAGTTGGACGTCGCCTTCCAGGCCGGCAACCGGAGTTTCAACGAGCGCAGCATCGGCATCGAGCACGAGGGCTGGGTCGACGAGCCGGACTACCTGACGGACGCGATGTACGAGTCGTCGGCGCGGCTGGTGGCCGGGATCTGCCGGCGGTACGGGATCCCGGTGGACCGGGAGCACATCGTGGGCCACAACGAGGTTCCCGATGTGGTGCGGACGTGCCCCGGCCCACACTGGGACTGGGACCGCTACATCGAGCTGGTGCGGGGCGTCAGCTGAGCTGGCCGAGCCTGCTGAGCTCGGCCGCGCAGCGCTCCGCGTCCTCCCGCCGCTCGAACAGGGCGGCCCTGAGGTGGGAGGTGTCGGGGTCGGGGACGTGGGCGAGGTGGCCCTCGTCCGAGACGACGTACCAGCCGCGGTTCGCACTGTGCCGTGCCTCGTAGCGCATGCGCGCCACGGTACCGGCCGCGGTCCGGCGTTCGGGGCTATTCGCAGGAGCCGCTGAAGAAGCCCAGGGAGTGCGCCGCGCCGTTGGTGTCGTGGATCGCGGTGTCGCCCGGGTTGAGGACGATGCCCACCTCCCCGCTGTCCGGCTGGGTGAGCGACGGCCACTCCACCTGGTCGCCGAAGAGAACGAGGACGATGCCGGCGGTCACCCTCTCCGGCAAGGCGTCGAAGGCGTCGTCCGGCGTCACCCGTTCCGCCTCCACCTCCGGCAGCGGGAGGAACGTACCGTCCGCGCACCGCAGCTCCCGCTCCGGCTCCTCGATGACGGTCACGCCGGCGGCCCGCAGGTCGGCCAGCAGCTCGTCGTAGTTGTCGAAGCCGTAGGTGGTGAAGTCGACCACCACCCTGCCGTCGTCCTGCCGCTCCACCGCGTAGGCCGGCGAGGCGCCGCCGCCGGGCAGGAGCAGGAAGGAGGCGGCGGCCGCCCCGGCGGTGGCCAGGCCGAGGCCGGCGCGGGCGGGCGTCAGCACGCGGCGGCGCGGCGCGGGCGGCGCCTCGGTGGCGGCGGCGAGTCGGACCTCGTGCGTGAGTTCGGCCAGCAGGCGGTCCTCGAAGGTGTTGTTCACAGCGCGCTCCTGAGAGATGTGACGGGCTCGGTGGGCCGTTCCGGGGTGTCGGCGGTCTCGGTCGTCTGATCGAGCGCCGCGCGCAGCCGGCCGCGGGCGCGGTAGAGCCGGACCCGGGCGGTGGTGGGGCGGATACCGAGGGCGCTGGCGGCCTCGGTGACGGAGAGCTGGTCCGCGACGATGAGTTCGAGCAGCGCCCGCTCGCCCTCGGGAAGTTCGGCGAGGGCGGCGACCAGTCGCCGGCCCTCGTTCTCGGCGACGAGCTTCTCCTCGAGGCGCGCGATGTCGTCGGCCTCCAGCAGCCGGCGGCCGGCGATCCGGCCGCTGAGAACCTGCTCGCGGGCGGCGCGGCGATGTTCGGCCGAGACGACGTTGCGGGCGACGCCGTAGAGCCAGCCGCGCTCGCTGCCGAGCGCCGGCCGGTAGGTGTGGCCGGAGTCGATGACCGCGAGGAAGACCTCGGCGGTGAGGTCGGCGACCGTGTGGGGGTCGTCCACCCGGCGGGCCACGAAGCGTGTGACCGCGTCGACGTGTTCCCGGTAGAACTCCTCGAAGAGCTCCGGGTCCCGGGCGGCCGCGGCCGGCCCACCGCGGCTTCTGGTTATCTTCACGTACGCGTCTCCCGTCCTCGTGCCGGTTGCTACGTCACTACTTGGCACGGGGACGGGAGAGCGTTACCCGAAGGTCCTCGGGATCAGACGGGCCAGTGCAGTGCCTCGACGCGGGCCGACTCGACCGTCAGGTCGACGTCGGTGAACTGCTTGACCTCGACGCGCAGCCGGCCCTTGCGGACGCTGGAGATGTGCCCCGTCCAGGTGTAGGTGAAGTGGCTGTCGCCGTCGTCGTGCACGGGCGAGTTGATCGGCATGGTGAGCTCGCGCACGAAGCTTCCGTCACTCGCCTCACGGTACTCGGCTATCCGCATCTGGAACTCCTGGCCCCGCTTCAGGCCCTTGACGTGCACGCCGACCGAGAGCGTGTAGTAGACCGACCCGAACAGGACGCTGGCCTGGGGCTCCCGGTCCACCCACTTCCCGCCCGTGTACTGGCGGTTGAAGTGGAGCGTCGTCCACGTGTCGGGTTTGATGGTGCGGACGTACGCGTTGGTGGTGAACAGGGTCCGATCGGGCACTATGTCCCCCTCCTCGTCTTCCTGGTCGTTGTCCGGGCTCCAGCTCGCCGCGTGCCGCAGGCGCTCGGCCACGCGGGACCGGACGCCGCCCATGGTGATGCCGGGGCCGCGCGGGTCGATCTTGCCCGGCTGCCACTCGAGGTGGCCGATCACCGAGGTGTCGCCGTCCTTGCCCCAGCCGTGCGCCCGGCACAGGGCCGCCGAGGCGCGCACGATCGCCTCGACCTGGGCGGCGGGCCACGGGTCCTTGTTGTCGCCCAGGTTGACGCACTCGAAGCCGTAGAAGTGCGTGTTGCCGTCGGTGTCGGCCTCGTTGTCGGCGGGCAGGCCGCGCTCGGCGATGACGGCGGCCAGCACGTCGCCGTCGCCTCTGCCCGCGTGGTTGGCGCGGCCGTGGCCCACAAGGTGGACGGTGCCGTCCTTGGCGATCACGCCGTGGCACAGCGGCCCCGGCAGGTCGGACCGGCCGTTGTAGCAGAGGGCCACCGAGGAGTCGGTGCCCGAGGTGACCGTGTGATGGATCATCACCCCGTGCACCGGGCCCCAGGGACCCGCGCTGTTGCGGTTGTGCGTCCGCCACGACTTGTACTCGACGACCTCGACGCCCTCGTCCCTCAGCGCCTTCAGCAGCTTGTCGGCGGACAGCGGAGTGGCCATGGTTAACCCCCCGATCGGATAAACGGTTGCGAACCCCGGCTGGTGGGCTCGCGGACACTTCTGACATCTCTACGTCCGGAATCAGGCCCACCGCAAGACGGCACGCGGCCGCCACGACCGGCCCGGTCCCCTTAACTTCCGGGAACTTACGTGGAGTTGATGCCCAGGGCCATCGCGCGGGAAAACTTGTACCGGCTCGACAAAACGCGACGGGAACCGGCGCACCTCCCCACGTTCGGCTGCCGTTCGACACATGGACGCGTGCGGGGACGACAGTTCCTCGTCGGACGCTGACTTCCCACCACGAGGAGAACTGACATGGGGATTTCCCGACGAGGGGTGCTCGGCGCGGCCGGCGTCGCGGGTGCCGCCGGCCTGGTCGGCGTGGGCGCCACGTCGGCCGCGGCCGACGAGCGCTCGCGCGGCGCGCTGATCGGCGAGGCGACCGGCGACCGGCTGCACGTGATGACGTTCAACATCCGCATGGACGCGAAGGCCGCGCCCGGCACCCCCGACTCCTGGACCGACCGCCGACCGGTGCTCGCCCGCCTCCTCGACCTGGAGCGGCCCACCCTGCTGGGCGTCCAGGAGGCCCTGTACCACCAGGTCAAGCAGGTGCGGGACGACCTGCCGAGACACTACGACTGGATCGGTCTGGGCCGCGAGGGCGGCGGCCGGGGCGAGTTCATGTCGATCTACTTCGACGCCCGCCGGGTCGAGCCGCTCGACTACGACCACTTCTGGCTCTCCGACACCCCGTCCGTGATCGGCTCGGCGAGCTGGGGCAACACGGTGGTGCGGATGGTCACCTGGGTGCGGTTCCTCGACCGGCGCACCCACCGCGAGTTCGTCCACGTCAACACCCACTTCGACCACCAGTCGGAGAACGCCCGCCAGCGGAGCGCCGGCCTGGTACGCGACCGGATCGGCGGCTTCGACCCGGCGCTCCCGGTGCTGCTGACCGGCGACTTCAACACCCCCGCCGGCACCTCCGAGTCGTACCGGATCCTCACCCAGGAGGCCGGGCTGACCGACACCTGGGCCTCCGCCGAGCGCCGGCTGACCCCGGCCTGGGGCACCTTCCCCAACTACCGCGATCCGGTGGAGGGCGGCAACCGCATCGACTGGGTGCTCGCCAACGGCGGCGTCGGCGTGGAGCGCGCGGCCATCAACACCTACCGTCGCGACGGCCGTTACCCCTCCGACCACACCCCGGTTCAGGCGCTGGTCCGCCTGGTCTGAGCCCCCCGAAGGCCCCCCGAGGGCCGGAAGGACGTCGCCCCCGCCGGCCAGTGGCCGGCGGGGGCGACGGATGTCCGCGGTCAGCTCACTTGGCGACGCAGACGTTGCCGAACGTCGGGTTCAGCAGCGCGATGATGTTGACGGTGTTGCCGCAGACCTGCAGGTCCAGGTCGATCGGGATCTGGATGTTGTTGCCGGACAGCACGCCCGGGGAGTGGCTGGCGAAGCCGATCGCGTTGGAGTCGGCGTTGGCGACGCCGGCCGCGCCCAGAACGCTGACGGCGGCCAGGGCGGTGGCGGCGATGGCGCTACGCATGCGCATGTCTGTACTCTCCTGCTTCCTGATCGGAAATCGGGAATCGACGGAACGTCACTGCCGATCAGACCGCCCGCCACCCCGCGACCCGGGGTATTGGTCCACTCGCGGGCGTGGCTCGCCCCCGGCGGCTCAGCGTGCCGCCTCCGCGGCCTCGAACACGAGGTGCCACGGGTACTCCTCGGGCCGCCCCTCCCCCGGCCGGTTGGGCACGAAGCCGTCGGGACCGCCGAGCAGCACCCGGGTGCCGGCGTCCCGCAGCGTCGCCACCGAACGGTCGAACTGCGGGTGCGAGGCGTAGGCGCTGTTCACGCACGGCATGACGATCAGCGGCCGGCGCTTCCCCAGCGCCTCGCAGGCGTGCGCGGCGACCCACGTCGGGGTCAGGCCGAGGGCCACCGCGTTCACCGTGTTCAGCGTCGCCGGCGCCACCGCGCTCACGTCCGCCGGCGGCCAGCCGTCGCTCGCGCCCGGCAGCCGGTGCGCCACGCGCACCGGGTGGCCGGTCTCCCCGGCCAGCTCGGGGAGACGGCCGGCCAGCCAGCCGGCCGCGGTCGGCGTCAGACCGAGGCAGACGTCCCAGCCCCTGGCCCGCGCGTCGCGTATCGCCCGGTCGACGTACCGCACCGGGGGCGCGGCACAGCCGAGCAGGTAGAGAACACGGTTGCTCATGGAGGCAGTTCAGCACACACGACCGACCACGTCCGCGCGGCGTTGCGGCGGTCAGGCCACGGGTAGAGCCGTTCCAGACCCCCGCCGGCCCCCCAC
>NZ_SMKI01000368.1 GCF_004348415.1 Streptomyces hainanensis | reverse complement strand
GCCGTGGCGGGGGCCGGTGTCGACGAACGGCGTCGGCGGGAGCCGGTGTCGAGGATCAGCGGGGGTCGCGGCCCGCCGTGCGGAACGAGCCGGTCAGGAAACGGCGTTGATGAGGAACCCCCGCGCGGAGTCGCCGGTGCAGGGTCCCTGGATCGCTTCCGCCCCGGCGGCCTCGGCATCGTCCGCGACGGCCAGGCACTGGTCGCTCTGCTCGTTCCGCAGGAGGTAGGCGGGTCCCTCCGAACCGGCGGGCGGGGTCACCGGCTCCAGCCGGAAGTGCTGCTCGGGCCGGCCGGCGCCGCAGTTGACCGCGTTCACCGGTTCGAGGAGGCCGGCGGCCGGGCCTTCGGCCATCAGGCTGAGGCAACCGCGTCCCTCGGAGGGCTTGTCCCACTCCACGAAGTACCAGTCGTCCACGCCGACGGCCCGCAGGAGGGTGCGCGGGCCGTCCGCCGCGTCGCAGGGCCCCTCGACGGCGACGGCGGAGCCGTAACGGCCGCTGCGCTGGCGGCCCTCGGTGAGGCACAGGTCGGGGGCGTGCGCCGGGCGGATCTCCACCTCGCCGTCCGGGAAGGGCAGGGTGGGCGTGCCGGGGTCCGACGCCGGCTCGCCGTCCGGCCACAGGGCCCACGTACCGGCCGCCAGCAGCACCGCGAGCCCGAGCCCGATCGACGCCGGGACGAGCCCGCGGCGGCGCCGGGGGGTTCCGGCTCCGTCCGCCTCCGGCGGGGGCGGGGCGGCGACCCGGTCCCTGGCGGCCAGCCACTCCCGCACGTCGCCCTCGTCACCGCCGCAGGCGCGGACGAACGCCGCGAGGACGTCGGGGCGCGGCAGCGTGGACCGGTTCAGGACATCGGCGAGGGTGCTGCGGGGCAGGATGTCGCCCCGCGCCTCGGCGCGTTCCCCGAGCTGCCGCAGGGAGAGGCCGGAGCGCTCCTTCAACGTGCGCATCGCCGCGACGAACTCGCCGACGTCCCGTGCGACAGCGGGTGAGGGCACCGGGCCACCTGAGGTCATGGGCTTATCCTCCGGGCGCCGGGGCGTGTGATCAACCCCCGTCACCACAGCGGGGGTTGGCCTTCCGGCGGCACGCGAGACCTCCCCCGTCGCCCAGCGGGCGCCGGGGCCGGCCCGGACGCCACGTCCCACCGCGAAGGGCGGCTCGCCCGCCCCCGCCCGGGGGGCGATGACGGCCGTGCCGCCGGCGCCGCGGCGACGCGCCCCGGTCCCGACCGCGGTGGCTTCCCGGCCGGCCCGGCCAGGGGATTCCGTGCGGCCAGCCGGCCTAAGCGTCCTGGTGGGACGGCCGTCGCTCCGGTAACCCCGTTGCCATGGACATCCCGGTTCTCCCGCTGGCCGTGACGATGATGGCCGGCCCGCAGTTCGTCTCCTCGGTCATCCTGGTGACGACCCCGCGCGCCGTGCGGGTGTCGCTCGCGTTCCTGGCCGGCGTGGCGATCGCCGTGGCGGTGGGGGTGACGGCGATGTTCGGCGTCGCGGCCGCCTTCGGCGGCGCGGTCGGGCTGGGCAGCGAGTCGGACAGGGGCTCGACCGGCAACATCGTCAAGTACGTCCTGGTGGCGGCCCTGGTGGTGCTCGCGTTGCGGAACTGGCGGGGACGGGAGACGGCCGAGCCGCCGAGGTGGCTGGGCGCGTTGATGGACGCCGGACCGGTCCGGGCCTTCCGCACCGGGCTGCTGGTGATCGCGCTGATGCCGTCCGACCTGATCGTCATGCTGACCGTGGGGGTGCACCTGCGGCAGACGCACGCCAGCCCGGTGGCCGCGCTGCCGTTCTGGGCGCTGACCGTGCTGATCGCGGCGCTGCCGCTGCTCGCGCTGCTGCTCTTCCGCCACCGCGCCGCCACGGCGATGCCCAGGGTGCGGGAGTGGATGAACACGCACAGCTGGCTGATCAACATCGCCGTCTGCGTCCTGTTCATCGTGATCATCCTCTCGGGGGAGTGACCGCCCGCTCTCCGGCCCGCGCCCAACCCGCCTTCTGTCCCAGTCGGTTCAGAAGTGTTACCGTTACTTCAGTACCGATCGGTGCTGAAGTAGGAGGGGGCTCGGCCGCGTGGCGCGGGCGACACCCCCTCCCCGGGAAACCAGGATCTGAGGGGCTCCGGCAATGGAAGGTTTCACCAGCGAGTTCGCCGAGGTCAACGGCGTTCGGCTGCACTACGTCGTCGGCGGCGAGGGCGACCCCCTGGTGCTGCTGCCCGGGTGGCCGCGCACCTGGTACCAGTTCCGCGGGATCATGCCGCCGCTGGCGGAGCACCGCCGGGTGATCGCCGTGGACCTGCGCGGCATGGGCGACTCCGCCAAGCCCCAGAGTGGGTACGACAAGAAGACCATGGCCCGGGACATCCGCGAGCTGGTCCGCTTCCTCGGCTACGAGCGGGTCGACGTCGCGGGGGAGGACATCGGGTCGCAGGTGGCCTTCAGCTTCGCCGCCAACCATCCCGAGGCGACCCGGAGGATCGCCCTGTGGGAGACCGGGCACCCCACCGAGATATTCAACGAACTCCGCATGCTGCCCCAACCGGGCCAACCGGCCCCCTGGTGGTTCGCGTTCAACCAGCTCGACGGGCTGCCGGGGCAGCTCCTCGAAGGCCGGTTCCGGTACGTCGTCGACTGGCTGATCGACTACCAGGCCACCACCCCCGAGGCCTTCGGCGAGGAGGCCAGGGCCCGCTACGCCGCCGCCTACGACACGCCCGACGCGATCCGGGCCGCCAACGGTTGGTACCAGACCTTCGGGCAGGACATCGAGGACCTGGAGGACTACCCGGTGCTGACCATGCCCCTGTTGGCCCTCGGCGGCATCTACTACCAGCTGGTCCTCGCGCAGTTGGAGGGGAGGGCGACGGACGTGCGCCTCGTCGAACTGGCGGGGGCCGGGCACTACCTCGCCGAGGAACGCCCCGACGACATCGTGCGCGAACTCACCGCGTTCCTCGGATGATTCGGGCCGGCCCGTCGTCGTGGTGGTCCGGCGGCCGCCGGGCGCTTCGGGCGCGTCAGGCGTGCGGCCAGCCGCGCAGCGCCGTGTCGGCGATGTCCTGGAGCTCCTCGCGGCCGAGGCCGCTGGCCGCCTGGACGGCGATGCCGAACCCCACCGTCGCGAGGTAGCGGGCGAGCCGCACCGGGTCGGTGTCGCGCGGGAGGTCGCCCTCGTCGACGGCCCGCCGGAATCGCTCCTGGAGGCGGTGGCCCGCGTCGTTCCGCCAGCCGACGAGCACGTCGTGCGCGGCGCGACCTCCCTCGCTCGCCGCCAGCGCGCCCTGCACCCCCAGGCATCCGGAGGGGCGTTCGGGAAGGGTCGTGGTGCGAACCGCCCCCTGGAGGAGCGCCTCGGCCACCCCGCGTGCCGTCGGCTCCTCCAGGGCGCGCGAAGCGTAGGACGCCGGCCCCTCGGTGTAGCGCGCCAGGGCCTTGCGGAACAGCTGCTCCTTGTTGCCGAAGGCCGCGTACATGCTCGTCTTGGTGATCCCCATGGCGTCGGTCAGATCGGAGAGGCTCGCCCCCTCGTACCCCCGCTCCCAGAAGACCCGCATGGCGCGCTCCAGCGCCTCGTCGACGTCGAATCCTCTGGGCCGACCGAGGACGGCGTTCCGGGAACCACCCATGTCCTGAATGGTACCCCTCGGTACAGAACCCCGCCGGCGAGCGATGTCCGGGCGAACACCGCACGACGGCCTCGAAGACAACAGTTCGAAGACAACAGCTCGAAGAAACAGAAGGAGAACAGCAGGATGAGGACCATCTCGCTCGGCGGGCTCGAGGTCTCGCGCATCGGCCTCGGAGCCATGGGCATGTCGGCGTTCTACAGCGGTGCCGGCCGGGAGGAGGCCGAGTCGATCCGGACGATCCACCGCGCCCTGGAGCTCGGGGTCACCCACATCGACACCGCGGAGCTCTACGGCCCCTACACCAACGAGGAGTTGGTGGGGCGCGCCGTCAGGGGACGCCGGGACCGGGTCGTGCTGGCCACCAAGTTCGGCCTCCTCTCGCACACCGGCCGCCCGGAGCCCGACAGCACCCCGGCCAACATCCGGCTCGCCGTGGAGGGTTCGCTGCGGCGGCTCGGGACCGACCACATCGACCTGTACTACCAGCACCGGGTGGCCCCCGACACGCCCATCGAGGAGACCGTGGGCGCGCTGGCCGAGTTGGTGGCCGAGGGGAAGGTGCGCCACATCGGCCTGTCGGAGGCGAGCCCGAAGACGATCCGCCGGGCGCACGCCGTTCATCCGGTGGCCGCGGTGCAGACCGAGTACTCGCTGTGGAGCCGCGACCCCGAGGCCGAGATCCTGCCGGTGGTGCGCGAACTGGGCATCGGCTTCGTGCCGTACTCGCCGCTCGGCCACGGCTTCCTCACCGGGAACATCCGCTCCCTGGACGGCCTGGACGCCGACGACTGGCGTCGCACCAATCCGCGCTTCACCGGCGGCAACCTCGGACGCAATCTGCGCATCGTCGACGAGGTCCGGGCCGTCGCCGCCGAGGTCGGGGCCACGCCCGCCCAGGTCGCCCTGGCCTGGCTCCTCGCGCGGGGCGACGACATCGCCCCCATCCCGGGCACGAAGCGGGTCGCCCGGGTGGAGGAGAACACCGCCGTCGACGGCCTCGACCTCACCGACGACCAGATCGCCAGGCTCGACGACCTGCCGTCGGCCGCCGGCGAGCGTTTCGACGAGGGCAACATGGCCGCCATCGACCGCTGAGCGGGCGGGCGGCGTCCACACCGGTCGGAGATCCGGGGACATGGCGGCCGCGAACGGACGGGCAGGCCCGCTCCTTCGAAGCGTCCGCTGCGTCCCCGCGTCCCGGCTCGGTATGAAACGATTCACCCGAGAGGATGCCGCCGTCCGACCGAGGAGACGCACGAGCGATGCCAGCAGCCCCCCACCTCATGAGCGGATTCCGCGACCGCCTGCCGGGCATCGTGTTCGGCGGGGACTACAACCCCGAACAGTGGTCGCCCGACGTCTGGCGGGAGGACGTACGCCTGATGCGGGAGGCCGGCGTCACGCTCGTGTCCCTCGGGGTGTTCGCCTGGTCCGCCCTGGAGCCGTCCGACGGCACGTTCACCTTCGGCTGGCTCGACGAGGTGATGGACCTGCTCGGTGAGAACGGGATCGCCGTGAACCTGGCGACCCCCAACGCCGCGCCGCCGCCCTGGCTGGCGCACGACCACCCGGACAGCCTGCCCGTCGAGCGGGACGGCACCCGGATCGCCGTCGGCGGCCGCGGCCACTTCTGCCCCTCGTCGCCCGAGTACCGGGACCGCGCCCTGCGGATCGCGCGCCGCCTGGCCGAGCGGTACGCCGACCACCGGGCGCTCGCCATGTGGCACGTCGGCAACGAGTACGGCTACGAGTGCTGCTGCGACCGGTGCGACGGCCTGTTCCGCGGCTGGCTCCAGGAGCGCTACGGCTCGTTGGAGGAGCTGAACAACCGTTGGGGAACGCTGTTCTGGAGCCAGCGCTACGGCGACTGGAGCCAGGTACACCTTCCCCGGCCCGTGCGCGGCCGGACGAACCCGGCCCGCGAGGTCGACTTCAAGCGGTTCGGCTCGGAACTCCTGTTGGGCCTGGTGACCGACGAGCGCGACCTGCTGCGGTCGATCACCCCCGACATCCCGGTGACCACGAACTTCCTGCAGTTCCACCCCAGCCTCGACTACCGGCGCTGGGCCCGCGAACTGGACGTCGTCGCCTACGACTCGTACCCCGACCCCGCCCGGCCGCACACGGTCTCGGACGCCTCGTTCCAGTACGACCTCATGCGCGGCATCGGAGGCGGCCGGCCCTGGATGCTGATGGAGCAGGCCGCCGCCGGCGTCAGCCAGTGGCCGCTGAACCTGGTCAAGCGGCCGGGGCGGATGCGGCTGTGGTCCTACCAGGCGATCGCCCACGGGGCCGACGCCGTGATGTTCTTCCAGTGGCGCGCCTCCCGCTACGGACAGGAGAAGTTCCACTCCGCGATGCTGCCCCACTCCGGGCAGCGGGCCCGCTCCTGGCAGGAGGTGCGTGACCTGGGCAACGAGCTCCCGAAGATGCGCCCCGTCGCCGGCACCACCGGCGCCGCCCGGGTCGCCGTCGTGTGGGACTGGGAGAACTGGTGGGCGGTGGAGGGCTGTTACCACCCCCGCAACGACTTCAGCTACCGCGAGGTCGTCACCCGGCAGTACCGGGCGCTGCGCGACCTGCGGCTGGGCGTCGACGTGGTGTCCCCGGACGAGGACCTGGCCGGCTACCGGCTGCTGGTCGTGCCGAACCAGTACCTGATCACCGCCGCGCAGCGCGACGCCCTCCGGGCCCACGTCGAAGCGGGCGGGCACGTCGTGATCTCCTACTTCTCCGGGATCGTCGACGAACACGACCGGGTACACCCCGACGGCTACCCTGGCGGGCTGCGGGACATCATCGGGGGCCAGGTGCTCGACATGTCCCCGCTGGCCGACGACGACCGGGTCGGCGTGAGGGGGCTCGGCGACACCGGGCCCGGGGCGAGCGGGCCCGGCGCGACCGGCGAGTGGTCCGCCACGGCGACCGACTGGCAGGACGACCTCGTCGCCGAGTCGGCGGTGCCGCTCGCCACCTACACCTCGGGATTCCTGGCGGGTCGGCCGGCGATCCTGGATCATCGCCTCGGTGGGGGCCGGGTGGTGTACCTGGGCACCCGGCTGGACGACGACTCCTTCGCGCACCTGCTGAGGACCGTGGCGGACCAGGCGGGCGTGTCCGCCGTCCACCCCGCACCCGCCGGCGTGGAGGTCGCCGAGCGGCTCTCCGACGACCGCCGCTACCTCTTCCTCCTCAACCACACAGAAGGGCCCGTCATGATCCAGCTCGAACGCGCCGGCCACGACCTGCTCACCGGGAGGGAACACGCCGAGGGCGAGTCCCTGACCCTCCCGGTGGCCGGCGTCGCCGTGCTGAGCAGCCCCCGGTGAGCGGCGCCACGCCCCTCGTCGGCGAGCGGCCGCTCGCCGACTGCGGCATCCAGGTCAGTCCGATCACCCTGGGCACCTCGTTCCTGGGAAACCCGCCCACGCCGGACGGGGCCCCCGCCCCGGCCGCCGACGAACTCGCCAGCGCCCTGCTCGGCGGGCCCTACGCCGCCGTGGACACCTCCAACAACTACGCCCAGGGGCGCAGCGAGACCGTCCTCGGCCGGGAGCTGCGGGCCAACGGCCTCGGCCGGGGCCGGTCGGTGATCACCAAGGTCGACGCCGACCCCGAGACCGGCGCGCTCGACCGCGACCGGGTGTGGCGCTCCTTCGAGGAGAGCACCGCGCGGCTCGGCCTGTCCCGGTTGCCCGTCCTGCACCTGCACGACCCGTACACGGTGACCGCCGACGAGGCGTTGGCCCCCGGCGGCGCCGTGCAGGGCCTGCGCGAACTGAGGGAACAGGGGCTGGTGGCGGCCATCGGCATCGCCGCCGGACCCCTCTCCCTGATGACGCGGTACGTGCGCAGCGGCGCGTTCGACGCCCTCCTCACCCACAACCGCTACACCCTGGTCGACCGCAGCGCCGAGCCGTTGATCGCCGAGGCGACGGAGCGCGGCATGGGCGTGTTCAACGCGGCCCCGTTCGGCGGCGGCCTGCTCGCGGGACGCACCACGCGCTACGCCTACCGCGACAGCCCGCCCGACCTCCTGGCCTGGATCGAACGCGCCCGCCTGACCTGCCAGGCCCACGGCGTCGACCTGCCCGTGGCGGCGCTGCACTTCTCCCTGCGTAACCCGCTCGTCCACTCCACCGTCGTCGGCGTCAACGCCTCGCGACGGATCGCCGACCTGGAGCGGATGCGGACGACGTCGGTCCCCGAGGCCCTGTGGACCGCCCTGGCCGAGCTCGGCACGCCCCCCTCCACCATCGACGACTGACCGGGACCGGGACCGGACCGGGACCGAACCGGCGATCATCCTGGTGACGACACCGATCCCCCGCCCGTGAGGAGCCACGCCGTGACCAGCCCGTTCCACTCGTCCGACAGCACCACGAGCGACACGGCGGCGTCCCGCCGCGCGTTCCGGGTCTTGGCCCGCTCCGGATACGTCGACGCGACC
>NZ_SMKI01000367.1 GCF_004348415.1 Streptomyces hainanensis | reverse complement strand
CCCTCCAGACCATCACCCGCATCGGTCACCAAACGGAGATACGCGGCCGAGTAGTCCGGATCCGGATTCATCGCATCCGAACCGTCCAACGTCCGCGAGGTGGGGAAACGTACATCGTGCGTATGCAAAGCGATGAAGCGGGTCACGGACACACTCCCTGGTACCCCTTGAGCGATCTGCTTGGCGGCGACCATAAACATCCGATGTCTCTATCGTCAAGGGTCGCCCACTTCGCCCTGTTGGCCTAAGATCCCCGGTAGATCCGTCAATACACCCGACCAATGGCGTGAGGAGTGTCCGGTGAAGTTCGCTCGACTCGGCCCTGCGGGGCATGAGCGGCCCGTCGTCGTGACCGACGACGCGACCTACGACCTGACCGGCCTGACGGCCGACATCGACGGCGGCTTCCTCGCCTCCGGGGGCGTCGCCGCCGCCCGTGCCGCCCTGGCGGCGGGAGCGCTGCCGGTGCTGCCCGACACGGACGGCCTGCGGGTCGGGCCGCCGATCGCCCGGCCCGGCGCGGTCGTCTGCGTCGGCATGAACTACGCCGAGCACGCGGCCGAGTCCGGGGCGGCGCCGCCCGAGGTGCCGATCATCTTCCTGAAGACGCCCAACACCGTCGGCGGCCCGAACGACCCGGTGACCATCCCGCCCGGCAGCGAGCGCACCGACTGGGAGGTCGAACTCGGCGTCGTCATCGGCGACCGCGCGCTCTACCTGGAGTCACCCGCGGAGAGCATGGCCCATGTCGCCGGCTTCGTGCTCGGCAACGACGTCTCCGAGCGCCGCCACCAGCTGGACGAGTCGGGCGGGCAGTGGAGCAAGGGCAAGTGCGCCCCCGGCTTCTCGCCGCTCGGACCGTGGCTGGTGACACCCGACGAGGTGGACCACACGAAGCTGCGACTGCGCAGCTGGGTCAACGGCGAGCCGCGCCAGGACTCCACGACCACGGACATGATCTTCGGCGTCGAGTTCCTGGTGTGGCACCTGAGCCGCTACCTCGCGCTGGAACCCGGCGACGTGATCCTGACGGGCACGCCGCGGGGCGTCGCCCTGTCCGGGCGGTTCCCCTACCTGGCACCCGGGGATGTCGTCGAGGTGGGCATCGAGGGGCTCGGACGGCAGCGGCAGGAGTTCCAGCGGTTCGTCGCGACGGAAGCGAGGTAACGAGATGAGCGAGTTCGACGGCCTGGTGGCCGCGGTGACCGGCGGCGCCTCGGGCATCGGTGCGGCCGTGGTGGCGGCCCTCGCCGAGCGGGGCGCGCGGGTCGCGGCGCTCGACCTGACGCAGGTGCCGGACGCGGGCGACGTGCTCGGGGTGCGCGCCGACGTCGGCGACGACGCGTCGGTACGGCAGGCGATCGACACCGTGACCGGCCACTTCGGTGGCCTGGACATCCTGGTCAACAACGCGGGGATCGGCGCGCAGGGCACCGTCGCCGACAACGACGACGACGAGTGGCTGCGGGTGCTGAACGTCAACCTGCTCGGCATGGTGCGCACCAGCCGGGCCGCGCTGCCGCACCTGCGCCGCTCGCGGGCCGGCGCCATCGTCAACGTGGGCTCGATCGCGGCGACCGCCGGACTGCCGCAACGCGCCCTGTACAGCGCGTCGAAGGGCGGCGTGGTGGCGTTGACGCGCGCGATGGCCGCCGACCACCTGCGCGAGGGGATCCGCGTGAACTGCGTCAACCCCGGCACCGCGGACACCCCGTGGGTCGGGCGGCTGCTGGAGAGCGCCGCCGACCCGGCGGCGGAGCGCGCCGCGCTGGAGGCCAGGCAGCCGCACGGCCGGCTGGTGTCGCCGCGGGAGATCGCGCACGCGGTGGTCTACCTCGCCAGCCCCTCGGCCACGTCGACGTCCGGCGTCGGCATCGCCGTGGACGGCGGCATGCAGGACCTGCGGCTCCGCCCGCCCGGGCAGTGAGGCGACCGGGGCGGACCCCGCCGGCCCGGGCGGGCCGGCGGGGTCCGCCCCTGCGGCGTTCCTGGCGGGGTTCCTGGTGGGGTTCCTAGCGGGGTTCGGCCCCGCGGGGTTCGATCAGGGCCTGACGGAGCCACTGTTCGACGCCGGCCACGTGCACCGTGGCCGTGGCGCGGGCGATGTCGGCCTGCCGTGCGGCGAGCGCCTGCACGATGGCGCGGTGCTCGGCGAGGGTGCGCTCGACGGCGCCCTCCTGCGTGAGACCGCGCCAGGTGCGGGCCCGCTGGGTGCGCCCGGACAGGGTCTCGACCAGCGAGGCCAGCATCGCGTTGCCCGAGCCGGCGGCGATCCGGCGGTGGAACTCCAGGTCGTTCTCGACCAGTTGGTCCACGGTGGGCCGCTCGCCGAGCGAGTCGAGCAGCGCGGAGAGTCCCTCGATGTCGGCCGTCGGCATCTTCAGCGCGGCCATCTCGGTGGTGGCCGGCTCGATGATGCGCCGTGCCTCCAGGAGTTCGAGGACGGTGTCGTCGCGGTGGAAGTCCACGACGAAGCCCATCGCGTCCATCAGCAGCGCCGGTTCGAGGCTCGTGACATAGGTGCCGTCGCCGCGCCGGACGTCCAGGACGTGGATCAGCGAGAGCGCGCGCACCGCCTCCCGCAGCGAGTTGCGGGACAGGCCGAGGCGCTCGGCCAGGTCCGGCTCGGGCGGCAACCGGTCGCCTGGCCGCAGTTCGCCGTCCACGATCATCTGCTTGATCGCCTCGATGGCGTCGTCGGTGACCGACACCCGCGACTCCTCTCCGTGCCCACGTCGACCTGCGGGAAGCAGGATACATCGGATCTTTCCCGGGGTTCGCGGCACGGCCGCCCTGTTGCCAGGGGAAGGCCCGCCGTGCGACTGTACGCGCAGCACCTCCGATGATTAAGGTTCCCCATGCCTGGATCACCCCGAATACAGGGAATCACCAGCACCTTTCACCCGATGTCTACGGGGTCCATGGCGGTGCGGCGATGAGGGTCGCCCTCCTGGTCACCTGCCTCAACGACACGCTGTTCCCCGACGTCGGGCGCGCGGCGGTCACCGTGCTGCGCCGCCTCGGCGTCGACGTGGAGTTCCCGCCCGGACAGGCGTGCTGCGGCCAGCCGTTGATCAACACCGGCTACCTGGCCGAGGCGGTGCCCGTCGTCCGGGGCTTCGCCGCGGCGTTCCACGGCTACGACGCGGTGGTGACCCCCTCGGGCTCGTGCGCCGGATGCGTACGCCACCAGCACGCCATGGTGGCGCGCCGGGCCGGCGACGCGGAGCTGGCCGAAGCCGTGGCGGCCACTCCTCCGATGTATGAGCTGTCGGAGTTCCTGGTCGACGTCCTCGGCGTGACCGACGTCGGCGCCGCCTTCCCGCACACCGTCACCTACCACCCGACCTGCCACTCGCTGCGCCTGCTCGGCGTCGGCGACCGGCCGCGGCGGCTGCTGGAGGCCGTACGGGGCCTGCGGCTCCGGGAGTTGCCGGCCGCCGACGAGTGCTGCGGCTTCGGCGGGACGTTCGCGGTCAAGAACCCGGACACGTCCGTCGCGATGGGTGCCGACAAGGCGCGGCACGTCCGGGAGAGCGGCGCCGAGGTGTTGGTGGCCGGGGACAGCTCCTGCCTGATGCACATCGGCGGGCTGCTCACCCGGCAGCGCGCCGGGGTGCGGGTCCTGCACCTCGCGGAGGTGCTGGCGGCCACCGAGGGCGCCGGGGCGCGGGCGGAGCGGGTGTCGTGACGGCGACGTTCGTCGGGATGCCGGCGTTCCCCGAGGCGGCACGCGCGGCGCTCGGCGACAGCCAGCTCCGCCACAACCTGGCGCACGCCACCGCCACGATCCGCGCCAGGCGGCGGGAGGTCGTCGCCGAGGTCGACGAGTGGGAGGAGCTGCGGCTGGCCGGCGCGGCCGTCAAGGACGCGGCACTGCTCCGCCTCGACGAGCATCTGGTACGGCTGGAGGCCGAGTTGACCGCGCGCGGCGTCACGGTGCACTGGGCGCGGGACGCCGCCGAGGCGTGCGCGATCGTCGCGGGCGTCGCGGAGGCCCACGCGATCACCGAGGTGGTCAAGGTCAAGTCGATGGCGACGCAGGAGATCGGCCTCGACGAGGCACTGGCCGCCCGGGGCGTCACGGCCTGGGAGACCGACCTGGCGGAGCTGATCGTGCAGCTCGGCGACGACCTGCCCAGCCACATCCTGGTGCCGGCGATCCATCGCAACCGGGCGGAGATCCGGGAGATCTTCGTCCGCGCGATGGGCGACGCGGGCCGGCCGGCGCCCGCCGGGCTGACCGACGAGCCGGCCAGGCTCGCCGAGGCGGCGCGGCTGCACCTGCGGGAGAAGTTCCTGCGGGCCCGGATGGCGGTCTCGGGCGCCAACTTCGCGGTCGCCGAGTCCGGCACGCTGGTGGTGGTCGAGTCCGAGGGCAACGGCCGGATGTGCCTGACCCTGCCGGAGATCCTGGTCTCGGTCGTCGGGATCGAGAAGGTGGTGCCGACCTTCACCGACCTGGACGTCCTCCTCCAACTCCTGCCCCGCTCCTCGACCGGCGAGCGGATGAACCCCTACACGTCGACGTGGAGCGGACTCACGCCGGGCGACGGCCCGCGCGAGGCGCACGTCGTGCTGCTCGACAACGGCCGCACCCGCGCGCTGGCCGACGAGCTCGGCCGGCAGGCGCTGCGCTGCATCCGCTGTTCGGCCTGCCTCAACGTCTGCCCGGTGTACGAGCGGACCGGCGGCCACGCGTACGGCTCGGTCTACCCGGGCCCGATCGGCGCCATCCTGAACCCGCTGCTGCGGGGCGTGGGCACCGACGAGCAGGTCGACTCGCTGCCGTACGCCTCGTCGTTGTGCGGCGCGTGCTTCGACGCCTGCCCGGTGCGCATCGACATCCCGGGCGTGCTCGTCGAGTTGCGGGCGCAGGTGGTCGACGCGCGCCGCGGCACGGCGCGGCACGCGGCCGAGGCCGTGACGATGCGGGCGGCCGCGGCGACGCTCGCGTCCGGGCGGCGGCTGGGGCTCGCCCAACGCGGGGCGGGGCTGCTGCGCCGGGTCACCCGGCGGAGCGTGTTCTCCTGGCTGCCGTGGCCCGGTTCGCGCTGGACCGGCGCCCGCGACCTGCCGGCCCCGGCGCGGGAACCGTTCCGCGCCTGGTGGCGAAGGACCGGAGGGGGGCGCCGGTGAACGCGCGGGAGGAGATCCTGGGCCGGGTGCGCGCCGCCCTGCGGGGCGCCGGGGAGCCGGGCCCGGTTCCGCGCGGGTACCGGACCGTCGGCGTGGCGAACGACCCGGTGGACCTGTTCCTGGAGCGGGTCGCCGACTACCGGGCCGAGGTGACGCGGTGCGCGCCGGCCGAGGTGCCGGACCGGATCGCGGCGGCGCTCCACGACGCGCGGCGGGTGGTGGTGCCCGCGGGCCTCGCCTGGCCGGCCCCGCCGGGCGCGCTGCCCGACACGGGGCTCGGCGCCGCCGAGTTGGACCGGGTGGACGCGGTGGTCACGGGCGCGACCGTCGGCATCGCGACCACCGGCACCGTCGTCCTCACCCACGGCCCGGGCGAGGGCCGGCGCGCGCTGACGCTCGTACCCGACCTGCACGTGTGCGTGCTCCGCGCCGACCAGGTGGTGGGCACCGTCCCCGAGGCGATGGCCCGGCTCGCCCCCGACCGCCCGGGCACCTGGATCAGCGGCCCCTCGGCGACCAGCGACATCGAACTCAGCCGCGTGGAGGGCGTCCACGGCCCGCGTCGCCTGCGGGTGGTCGTCGCCGGCTGAGCCGGCGGGCTTCGCCGTGCCGGCGGGGCGGCGGGGCGGCTACTCGGCCCTGATGAGGAGCAGCGCGATGTCGTCGACGCGTGGAGCGGACCGCTCGGCGTGGGCGATGAGGTTGTCCGCCAGCGACTCCATGGTGGGGCTCTCGTCGCCCGCCAGCCGGCGGGCGAGGTCGGCGGTGGCCTCGCCGAGGTCGATCCCCGGTGCCTCGATCAGGCCGTCGGTGAAGAGGGCGAGCACGGTGCCGGGCGTCAGGGGGACGTCGGTGGTGGGGTAGTCGGCGCACGGGTCGATGCCGAGGAGGAGGCCGGGAGGCAGCTGGAGCGCCTCGGTGCGGCCGTCCGGACGGCGCAGCAGGGGTGGGGGGTGGCCGGCGGTGGCCAGCTGGACGAGCCGCCGTTCCAGGTCGAGGTCCGCGTAGAGGCAGCTGGTGAACAGGCCGGTGTCGAGATTGGTGAGCAGCCGGTTGGTGCGGGCGAGGACTTCGCCGGGCGGCGCGCCCGCGGTGGCGTGGACGGCGGTGCGGACCTGTCCCATGATGGCCGCGGCGTTCACGTCGTGGCCCTGGACGTCGCCGATGGTGGCGGCCACCCGGCCGTTCAGCGGGATCAGGTCGTAGAAGTCGCCGCCGATGCCCATGCCGCGCAGCGCCGGAAGGTAGCGGGCCGCCACGTCGAGCCCGGGGAGTTCGGGCAGGGCGGGGGGCAGCAGCCCGGACTGCAGGCGCAGCGCCAGCCGGTTCTTGGCCTCGTAGAGGCGGGCGCGGTCCAGGGCCTGGGCGACCAGGCCGGCGGCCGAGGAGAGGACGGCGCGCTCTCGGGGACCGAACTGCTGTTGGCGGTCGTAGGCGAGCAGCAGCGTGCCGATGGCGTGCTCGGAGGTGATCAGCGGCAGGAAGGCCCACGCCTCCTTGTCGTCCTGGTGGACGGCCTCGCGGTGGCTGCGCTTGAGGTCGGCGAAGGTGCTGAAGAAGCACGGCGCACCACGTCTCAGGGTCACCACCGCCGGCGTCTCGGAGGTGAGGGGGGCGCCGTCGAAGCGCGCCATGAGCTCGGCCGGGTATCCGCGGTAGCCGATGATGCGCAGCCGCCCCTCCTCCGCCGCCATCAGGACGACGGCCTGGGCGCCGAAGGCCGGCAGCATCTGGTCGCTGGCCTGGTCCACCACGTCCTGGACGCCGACGGCCTCGGTGAGCGTGGCGGCCAGGTGCATCAGGTTGTAGAGGGCGGTCGCCTGGCTCATCCCGGCGGGCGGCGACGGGCGGCGGCGCCACGCCGTCCTGGCCTGCCGGTCGGGGACGGCGGGAGTGATGTGGAGCGTGATGCCCGAGGAGTCCGGATAGAACCGGAAGGTCAGCCAGCGGTCGGGCGGGCGCGGCAACGTGACCCGGGTGGACTGCCCGCTGATCAGCGAGCCCCGGTAGTGCTCCTCGAAGGCGGGGTCGTTCAGCCAGGGCAGCACGTCCCACGGCATCGTGCCGAGCAGACGCTGGGCGCCACCGCCCAGGAGGTCCGCCGCGGCCGTGCTCACGTAGGTGAACCTGCCGTCGAGGTCGAGGGCGCAGCTGCCGCCCGGCAGCCGCTCGATGAGTTCCACCGCCGCGGCCGCCTCGGCGGCGCTCGGCTCGGGTCCCGCGACGCGGGGCCGGGCGAGGGTCCGCGGGCGGGGGCCCGGCTGGAAGGAGTGCCCGGCTTCGGCCGCCCCGAGCAGGCGTGCCCCGAGGTCGCGGCAGCAGGCGAGCATGGCGTCACGCTCCCCGGCGGCCAGGCGTGGCGCGTGCGAGCCGGGCCAGAGCAGCACGAGGCCGCCCCAGAGCGTGGCGCCGCCGGTGATCGGCGCCGCGGCGAGGGCGAAGTCGTAGGGCAGCACCAGCGCGGGGCGTGGGTAGCGGCGGGCCATCTCCTCCCGGTTGCCGACCCACACCAGGCGCCGCTCCCGGACGGCGTCCACCACCGGGATCGGGGCGGTCAGCGGCACCCGGACCCAGGGGGCCGCGATCCTCGGGGACATCCCCGACAGCACCGCGAGCCGCAGGGCGGTGCCGTCCGGCGGCAGCACGTACACCAGCGACACCGACGCGCCGGTCTCCCGCGTCCCACGGGAGAGGGCCGCGTCCAGGAGCCCCGATCCCCCCTCACCACGCCTGCCCATAACGGGATGATACGACCCGTTCCGGGCGATGGCGGCGTGGCCCTCGGCCGTCCGGCGGGCGGCTCGGCCACGCCGTCACCGGGCCGGGACGAGCGGTCCGCGGGCGGCCCGCCGATTCACCGGAACCTCCACTGGACACGGTGAACCCCGTGACTGATTCCGAATCAGGCGTGACCCGCCGCACGATGCTCCGCGCCACGGCCGCCGCGGGCGCGGTCGTCACCGTCCCCC
>NZ_SMKI01000366.1 GCF_004348415.1 Streptomyces hainanensis | reverse complement strand
GGGCGGGCGGACAGTCCTCGTCGCTCTCCGCGGGGGCCGTGCCGTTCTTGGCGGCGACCACCCTGGGCCGCCGGGACGGTTCGCCGGCGGGGCCGGCGCCCTCGGGCAGCGGGGCGGCGAGGATGGCGGCGATCTCGGGGCGCGGGGCGTGGTGCGCGGTGTCGACGGCGGGCGCGTCGTTGACGCGGACGGCGCGGGTGATCCAGGCGCGGTCGAGGACCCGGCGCTCGTCGGCCTCGGCGACCAGGTCCTCCGACTGGTTGTAGTCGCCGTCGGCGGCCTGGACGGCCCACAGGTGGACGGCGACGCCGTGCTCCTTGGCGGACATCAGGCCGGGCAGCAGGTCGCCGTCGCCGGTGACGAGGACGATGTCGGCGCAGGCGCGGTTGCGGGCCAGCTCGGTGAGCTCGGCGTGCATCGCGGCGTCGACGCCCTTCTGCGCCCAACGGCCGTCGCTACGGGTGAGCGCGCCGAGGCGGACGGTGACGCGGGGCATCACCCGGAGCCTGCGGTGCTCGGGCTGCGGCACGCGGTCGGGGGCGCCGTCGAACCAGTAGATGCGCAGCAGCTCACGGCCCGTGTCGGCCTCCGCGCGTTCGCGGAGCGCCTGGATCAGGGCGGCGTGGTCGACGGTGATGCGTGGGCGGGCCGGTTCGCCCGCGAGCAGGCTGGCGGCGGCGCCCAGCAGATAGCCGGCATCTACCAGAACGACGCAGCGGTCCACGTTGCACCTCGCTCACCAGAACGTTCACAGAAGTGTCTTCTTCAGTCTGCCCGCCTTGAGTCTGCCCGACCGAACCGCCGTTATCTGCGCCAACTCGATCTTCGGCGTGGCGAATCCGTCGGACACCCTGCCCGGAATGCGAAGTATGGTGCGCCGTGCGAATCTGGTCGCGGGTCCGCGGTCCCACCGACGTTTCGGTCTGTCCCAGCCTGGAGGCGATCATGGCCAAGAACAAGAACCGCGACCGGCGGCAGCAGCAGGACGCCCGGCGACCGGAGCGGTCGAGCTCCGGATCGGGCTCCGGGCAGGACCCGTCGGCGTCGGACAGCACGATGGACCAGCCGAAGATCCGCAAGCGCGAGAAGAAGTTCGGCCACAACTGACGCCGCCACGCGGCGTGCCGGCGAACGAGCGAGGGCGCACCCCCCGTCTCGGGGGGTGCGCCCTCGGGTGCGCGGTCCGCCGCCGCGGCCGCGCCTCGGTTGAATCGTGGAGGCGCCCGACGCCTCGCGGCTAATCCGTGAAGGCGTGCCGCTCGTGCGCCGCCGCGAAATAGCGGGCGTCGGAGACCTCCGAGCGAGCCGAATAGGCGGGTACGGGCGGTGCGCCGCAGTGCACGATGTCCCAGGCCTCGTGCACGCACCGAAGTCGGTCCTCGAATGCGGAACCAGGGAAGTATTCCAGCAGGGCATGCACGGCCGCCTCCCGGGAAGCGTGCGCTTCACGCACCAGGAAAACGGCCTTCTCTATCATTCGGGCATCCACTCGGCCCACCCCCTAACGGAGATTCACTCATCACCGAAGGTAGACCCGGGAATGCCCCGTTAAGGTAAAACGCACGCCATTATCCCGCCAAGCAGGTCGGCCCCAGGAGCGCTTTGAGATCACCGAAGAGCGCCGGATCCGCCTGTACCCGGTGGCGGTCGAGCCGGAGCACGGTCGTGCCCCGGGCGCTCTGGAGTTTCACCCGCACCTCGGCGGGGCCGCGGTGCTGGCCGAGCACCTCGCCGAGCCTGGCGACCAGCGGCGGCGTGACCTTGACGGCGGGGATGGTGATGGTGACGAGCGCGTCGGCGGACGCCTCGGAGAGGTCGGGGACCTGGAGTTCCATGGCGACGAGGCGGGGGACGTCCTCGCGTTTGTCGAGGCGGCCCTTGACGAAGACGACGGCGTCCTCGACGAGTTGGGTGGAGACGAGCTGGTAGGTGGCGGGGAAGAACATGCAGTCGAGGGAGCCGCCGAGGTCCTCCACGGTGGCGATGGCCCACGGGTTGCCCTGCTTGGTCATCTTCCGCTGCAGGCCCGAGATGATGCCACCGATCGTGACGACCGCCCCGTCCGGATAGTCGCCGCCGTTGAGCGCCAGGATCGCCGCGTCCGCCTTCTCGCCCAGCACGTGCTCGATGCCGAACAGCGGGTGGTCGGAGACGTAGAGCCCCAGCATCTCCCGCTCCTGGGCGAGGAGATAGGTCTTCTCCCACTCCTCCTCGGAGAAGACCACGTCGAGGCCGAATCCGGGGCCGTCGTCCGCGCTGTCGTCGCTCATGCCGCCGAACAGGTCGAACTGGCCCTCGGCCTCCTTGCGCTTCACCTGGACCACGTTGTCGATCATGGTCTCGAAGTGGGCGGTCAGGCCCTTCCTGGTGTGGTTCAGGGCGTCGTAGGCGCCGGCCTTGATCAGCGACTCCACGGTGCGCTTGTTGCAGACGACGGCATCGACCTTGTCCAGGAAGTCGGGAAAGGAACTGTACTTCCCCTTGCTCTTCCGGGTGGCGACGACGGAGTCCACCACGTTCTGGCCGACATTCCGCACCGCGGTGAGGCCGAAGACGATCGTCTCGTCACCGCGCGGCGTGAAGAACGCCTCGGACTCGTTGACGTCGGGCGGCAGCACCTTGATACCCATACGGCGACACTCGTTGAGATAGATCGCCATCTTGTCCTTGTCGTCGCGCACCGAGGTGAGCAGACCGGCCATGTACTCGGCGGGGTAATTGGCCTTGAGATATGCCGTCCAGTAGGTGACAAGGCCATATGCCGAGGAATGCGCCTTGTTGAACGCGTAGCCGGAGAACGGCACCAGGACGTCCCACACCGACTGGATCGCCTCGTCGGAGTACTTCCGCTCGCGCATACCGGCCTGGAAGGGGACGAACTCCTTGTCCAGGATCTCCTTCTTCTTCTTGCCCATGGCGCGGCGGAGCAGGTCGGCCTGGCCGAGCGAGTAGCCGGCGAGCACCTGGGCGGCCTTCTGCACCTGCTCCTGGTACACGATGAGGCCGTAGGTGACGTCCAGGACCTCCTTCAGCGGCTCCTCGAGCTCCGGGTGGATCGGGGTGATCTCCTGCTGGCCGTTCTTCCGCAGCGCGTAGTTGATGTGGCTGTTCATGCCCATCGGGCCCGGCCGGTAGAGGGCGCCGACGGCGGAGATGTCCTCGAAGTGGGTGGGCTTCATCATGCGCAGCAGGGAGCGCATGGGGCCGCCGTCGAACTGGAAGACGCCCAACGTGTCGCCGCGGCCGAGGAGTTCGAAGGTTTTGGGGTCGTCGAGCGTCAGGTCGAGCAGCTTGATGTCGACGCCCTTGTTCTTCTTGATCAGCTTGACGGCGTCGTCCATGATCGTGAGGTTGCGCAGGCCGAGGAAGTCCATCTTCAGCAGGCCGAGCGACTCACAGGTGGGGTAGTCCCACTGGGTGACGACGACGCCGTCGTTCTTGGGCGCGAAGAGCGGCACGTGGTCGACCAGTGTCTCGCTGGACATGATCACGCCGGCCGCGTGCATGCCCATCTGCCGGACCAGGCCCTCCAGGCCGCGCGCGGTGTCGATCACCTTCTTGACGTCCGGCTCGTTCTCGTACATCGACCGGACCTCGCCCGCCTCGCTGTAGCGCGGGTGCGACTTGTCGGTGATGCCGGAGAGCGGGATGCCCTTGCCGAGCACGTCGGCGGGCATGGCCTTGGTGATCCGGTCGCCCATCGCGTACGGGTAGCCCAGCACGCGCGAGGTGTCCTTGATCGCGGCCTTGGCCTTGATGGTGCCGTAGGTGCCGATCATCGACACCTTGTCGGCGCCGTACTTCTCGGTCACGTACCGGATGACCTCGCCGCGCCGACGCTCGTCGAAGTCGATGTCGACGTCGGGCATGGAGACGCGCTCGGGGTTGAGGAACCGCTCGAAGATCAACCCGTGTTCCAGGGGGTCGAGGTCCGTGATGCCCATCGCGTAGGACACGATCGAACCGGCGGCCGAGCCGCGGCCCGGGCCGACCGCGATGCCCTGGGCCTTGGCCCACATGATGAAGTCCGCGACCACCAGGAAGTAGCCGGGGAACCCCATCTGGATGATGATGTCCATCTCGTACTCGGCCTGCTTCTGCCGGTCCTCGGGAACCCCGCCCGGGTAGCGGCGGGCCATGCCCCGCGCCACCTCCTCGCGGAACCAGGAGACCTCGGTGTGCCCGTCGGGCACCTCGAAGCGCGGCATCAGGTCGTGTTTCCCGAACCACCCCGTGGTGTCGACGCGTTCGGCGAGGCGCGCGGTGTTGGCGCAGCCCCGCTGCCAGGCGTCGGAGGAGTCGATGGCGTACATCTCCTCGGCCGACTTCAGGTAGTAGCCGCTGCCGTCGAACCGGAAGCGGTCCGGGTCGGAGAGGTTCTTGCCGGTCTGGACGCACAGCAGCGCGTCGTGCGCGCTCGACTCGTGCTCGTAGGTGTAGTGCGAGTCGTTGGTGACGATCGGCGGGATGCCGAGCTTCCGGCCGATCTCCAACAGGCCGTCCCTGACCCGGGTCTCGATGTCGAGGCCGTGGTCCATCAGCTCCAGGAAGTACCGGTCCTTGCCGAACATGTCGCGGTAGTCGGAGGCGGCCTGCATCGCCTCCTCGGGCTGGCCGAGCCGCAGCCGGGTCTGCACCTCTCCCGACGGGCAGCCGGTGGAGGCGATCAGCCCCTCGGAGTGCTGGGCGATGGTCTCGCGGTCCATCCGGGGCCACTTGACGAAGAAGCCCTCGGTGTAGGCGTCCGAGGAGAGCCGGAACAGGTTGTGCAGCCCCGTCTTGTTGGTGGCCCAGATCGTCTTGTGGGTGTAGCCGCCCGAGCCGGAGACGTCGTCCCGCTTCTGGTGCGGCTGACCCCACTGCACCCGGCGCTTGTGCCGGCGCGACTCCGGCGCCACATACGCCTCGATCCCGATGATCGGCGTGATCCCGGCCCCCGTGGCCTGCTGGTAGAAGTCGTACGCGCCGTGCAGGTTCCCGTGGTCCGTGACGGCGATATGCGACATGCCCATCTCGTTGCAGGCATTGAACATGTCCTTCAGCCGTGCCGCACCGTCCAGCAGCGAGTACTGGGTGTGAACATGCAGGTGTGTGAACGGCTTCGTCACTCCACGCGCCTTCCGCAGCAGGGTCAGGGGGCTTCGACCCTACCCCCACCGCGCCCGGTCGCACGCCGCTGGGAGCCACCCGTCCGTGCCGGCGTTTCCGCAGGTCAGAGGCAGCTTACCGGGCATCGTCCAAGGTCAGGAACGCAGCTGGAATTCCCCTGCGCGCGTGCGCGCGCCGCCGGCGGGAACGGCCGGTTCCGTCCTCCCGGCCGGAGGTCCGTTCCGCCGGCGGCCGGCGTCGTGGCACACTCGGCTCGATGGGCATATCGGCATCCTGGATACGCGTGCTGCGCGCGGCGGTGTTCGCCGCGCTCTGCGTCACGCTCGCCACCGGCGCCCATGTGCTGCTGTCGGGGTCGCCGCTGCCGATGCCCACCGTGGCGGTGGTCGCGGCCGCGGTCTTCGCCGTCGCGCTGCTGCTCGCCGGCGACCGCGAGCGCGGATTCTGGCCCATCGCCGGGCTGCTGGTGCCGCTGCACCTGGCGGCCGACACCCTCTTCACCACCGGGCAGGCCACCTGCTACGGCCCGAGCGGCGGCCCGATCACCGGCCCGCTGCGGCTGCTGGGCCTCGACCTCGTCTGCGCGGGCGGCGACCTCGGCGCCCCGCTGGCCCGGCTGACGGCCGGTGGCGAGGGACCGCTGACCGCCAGCCCCTGGCTGCTGCTCGCCGCCCAGGTGACCGTGGGCCTGCTGGCCGCCGGCTGGCTGCGGTGCGGCGAGGCCGCGCTGGCCAGGCTGGCGCGCGCGGCCGTGGCGGCCACCTTCCGGCCGCTGCTGCTCGCGGTGGCCGCCGTCCTGCTCCGGCGGCCGGCCCGCCGCCCGCTCCCCCGGACCTTCAGGACCGACCGCGGCGCCCCGGCGCTGCCGGCCCTCGCCCACTCCGTGCTCCGTCGCGGCCCGCCGTCCGCCCCGCGGTACGCGCCGGTGTGATCACGCCGCCGCGCGCGACCGCGTCGCAGGCGACAGCGAATCCCGATCACCCGACACACACGGAGACAACCCCATCATGAGCAAGCGCAACTCCTCCGAGGCCAAGCGAGCCGCCAGGGAACGGCTGCGGGCAGAACGCGAGCGCGACGAGCGGCGCGCCAGGCTGCGCCGACGGCTGGCCGTCGGCGGCGCGGCGATCGCCCTCCTCGGCGTCGCGGGCGGCGTCGGCGTGGCCGTCGCCAACATGGGCGGCGGCGGCGACAACACGGACTGGGGCGCGGTGCGCGCCCAGCTCGACGACGGCACGGACGGCGCGGACGCCGAGTTCGCGACCGCCGCGCCCGCCAACGCGACCGGCGACGACGGCCTGACCGTCCGGGTCGGCGACGAGAACGCCGCCAACACCCTCACCCTCTACGAGGACGCGCGCTGCCCGGCGTGCGCCGCGTTCGAGCAGGGCACCGGCGAAACGGTTCGGCAGGGCATGGACGACGGCAGCTACAACGTCGAGTACGTCTTCGGCACCTTCCTCGACGACCGGCTGACCGGCAGCGGCTCCCGGAACGCCCTCAACGCGCTGGGCGCCGCGCTCGACGTCAGCCCCGAGGCGTTCGTGGACTACCACGACGCGCTCTACTCGACCGAGTTCCACCCGGAGGAGTCCTCCGACGACTTCGCGGACGACGACTACCTGCTGGAGATAGCCCAGTCGGTGCCCGAGCTCCAGGACAACCAGCAGTTCGAGGACGCGGTGCAGAACAGCACCTTCGCCGTCTGGGCGCTGCAGATGTCCGACAAGTTCAACGCCGACGAGGACGTCACCGGCACCCCCACCCTGAAGTTCAACGGCACGGTGGTCGACACCCCGCAGACGCCGGAGGACTTCACCGCCATGGTGGAGGCCAACAGCACCGAGTGACCGGCGGGTCACGGCCAACGGGCGGGCGGGCGCCCTCCCCCCGCGGACGGAACCCGGCTCGGAACACCGGGTTTCCGCCCGCCCGTTGGCTGCCCTTACGCTTCTGCCCATGCCAGGGGGAGAACCGGGACAGGTGATCGACGCCCGCTTCGAGCTGCGCGAGCGGCTCGGCCACGGGGGCATGGGCGCGGTGTGGCGGGCCATGGACCTGGCCCTGCACCGGGAGGTGGCGCTCAAGGAGGTGCGGCCACCCGAGGACGCGACGCCGGCCACCGAGGCCATGCTCAGGGAGCGGGTGCTGCGCGAGGCCCGCGCGCTGGCCAGACTCAACCACCCCAACGTGGTGCGGATCTACCACATCGTGGACCTGGAGCCGCACCCCTGGCTGGTGATGGAGCTGTTGCCCGGCGACACCCTGCAGTCCAGGGTCGCCGAGGGGCCGGTGCCCTGGAACGAGGTGATCCGCTACGGCCGCGACGTGCTGGCGGCGCTGCGCGCGGCGCACGAGGCCGGCATCCACCACCGGGACGTGAAGCCGGCCAACGTGCTGCTGCGCGAGGACGGCTCGGCCGTGCTCACCGACTTCGGCATCGCGGCGGTGGCCGACGGCACCTCGCTCACCATGACCGGCTCCATCGTCGGCTCCCCCGAGTTCATCTCGCCCGAGCGGCTGCGCGGCGCCCCCGACCACCCGGCGGCCGACCTGTGGTCACTCGGCATCACCCTCTACCTGCTGGCCGAGGGCGTCAGCCCGCTGCGCCGGAGCACGACGGTCAACACCCTCGCCGCGGTACTCGAGGACCCGGTGCCGCCACCGGTGCGGTCGGGCCCGCTGGGCGACGTGCTGAGCACGCTGCTGGTGAAGGACCCGGCGGCCCGGCCGACCGCCGCCCACCTGGACGCCATGCTGGCCATGGCCGCCCAGCAGGCCGCCGCGCTCCCCAGCTGGCAGCCGGCCGTCCCCGGGACCCGGCCGACCCCACCGCCGCCGCCCGAGGTGGCGCCGACCGACACCACGCGGTCCGAGGCGGCACGGTCCGGCCGGTCGCGGACGGCGCTGGTCGCCGGGCTCGCCGCCGGCGCGGTGCTGCTCGCCAGCGGCCTCGCCGCGGCCCTGCTGCTCCGCGGCGGCTCCGACGCGGAGGCCCGCCCCGAGCCGACGCCCACCACGGACCCCACGGTCTCCACCGAGC
>NZ_SMKI01000365.1 GCF_004348415.1 Streptomyces hainanensis | reverse complement strand
TCGGCTCGTTGTACAGATCCGCCACCCGCGAGTGCACCCGCAACACCGTCTGCGCCACACTCAGCTCGTACTCCCGAGGCGCCAACTCGTAGTCCACGAACGTCCCCGGCAACACCGGCTCCCCCACATGCCCCGACGCCAACGCGACATCCGCCTCACCGCGCCGGTTGGTCGCCGGGGTGGAGCGGGCGGCGACGTCCTCGAGGTGGGCGCGGAGCGCGGGGTTCCGGTCGGCGAGGGCCCGGACCTCGGCCAGCGGCAGGGCGAGCACGGTGCAGCGGGTGACGGCGCGCAGGGTGGTGGGCCAGTCGCCGGGCTCCCCGGCGAGCGCCTCCGCGCCGGCGTGGTCGCCGTCGGCCAGCACGCCGAGGCCGGCCTCGGCGTCGTACGCGCCGGGGGCCAGCCTGCGGACCTTGCCGTGGGCGATCAGCAGCACCTCGGTCACCGGGTCGCCGTGGTCGGCGATGACGTCGCCCGGGGCGTACTCGCGCTGTACGCAGGCGGCGGCCAGCACGGTGAGCGCGTCGTCGTCCGCGAAGCCGCGCAGGGGAGGCAGTTCGGTCAACTCGGCGGGGATGACGCGGACCTCGGCGCCGGTGGACACGAATTCGACGCGGCCGTTTCCCAGGGTGTGGGTCAGCCGCCGGTTGACCCGGAAGGTGCCACCGGAAACCTGCACCCACGGCAACACCTTCAACAACCACCGCGAGGAGATGGCCTGCATCTGCGGCGGCGTCTTGGTGGTGGTCGCCAGATTCCGGGCGGCGGCCGTTTCGAGGCTGGTGGGCGCGAGGTCGAGCGGGGAGTTCACGCGGGTTCTTCCTTGTCTTCTCGGAGGGTCTTCTCAGAGGGTGGGAGTCGGATTCCGGGCACGCCGGCGGGGCCGTTTCCGGCCCGCGCCGGGTAACCGCGGGCTCAGTGCCCGATTTCGACGTCCTCGAGAACCCCCAGCGCGTCGGGAACCAGCACCGCGGCCGAGAAGTAGGCGCTCACCAGGTAGGAGATCACCGCCTGCTCGTTGATTCCCATGAAGCGGACGGAGAGGCTGGGCTGGTATTCGTCGGGAATTCCGGTGCGGTGCAGCCCGACGACGCCCTGGGCCTGCTCGCCGGTGCGCAGTGCCAGCATCGAGGTGCCGCCGCTCCGGCTGACCGGGATCTTGTTGCACGGCAGTACGGGGACGCCGCGCCAGGCGGGCACGGCGTGGCCGCCCAGGTCGGTGCTGTCCGGGTAGATGCCGCGGGCGCTGCACTCGCGGCCGAAGGCGGCGATGGCCTTGGGGTGGGCGAGGATCACGCTGGGGTTCTTCCAGACGGTGGACAGCAGTTCGTCGAGGTCGTCTGGGGTGGGCGGGCCGCTCCTGGTGTGCACCCGCTGGCCGAGGCCGGCGTTGTGGAGGAGGCCGAACTCCCGGTTGTTGACCAGCTCGTGCTCCTGCCGCTCACGCAACGCCTCGACCGTGAGCCGCAACTGCTCCTCGACCTGGTTCATCGGCTCGTTGTACAGATCCGCCACCCGCGAGTGCACCCGCAACACCGTCTGCGCCACACTCAGCTCGTACTCCCGAGGCGCCAACTCGTAGTCCACGAACGTCCCCGGCAACACCGGCTCCCCCACGTGCCCCGACGCCAACGCGATATCCGCCTCACCGGCGGCGTTGCGCTGGGCCGGGACGGCGGCCCGGGTGCCGGCGAGGTGCTCGGCGAGGCCGGGCGCGCGGTCGGCGATCTCCTGGAAGGCGGCCCGGGTGAGGGTGAGCACGGTGCCGCTGGTGCGGGCCCGCAGGGTGTGTTCCCAGGTGCCCTGCTCCTCGTCGACGAGGGCCCGGTCGCCGTGGAAGTCGCCGTCGGCCAGCACGCCGAGGTCGGCCTCGGTGTCGTAGCGCCCGGGGGCCAGCCGGTCGACCTTGCCGTGCGCGATGAGCACGACCCGGTCGGCCTGGTCGCCGGCCTGGACGAGCACCTCGCCGGGGCCGAAGTCGCGCTGGACGCAGGCGTCGGCGAGCAGCCCGAGCACCTCGGTGTCCGAATACCCGGAGAGCGCCGGGAGTTCGCCGAGTTCGGCGGGAATCACGCGGACCTCGGCGCCGGTGGACACGAATTCGACGCGGCCGTTTCCCAGGGTGTGGGTGTGCCGCCGGTTGACCCGGAAGGTGCCACCGGAAACCTGCACCCACGGCAACACCTTCAACAACCACCGCGAGGTGATCCCCTGCATCTGCGGCGGCGTCTTGGTCGTGGTGGCCAGATTCCTGGCCGCCGCCGTGTCGAGACTGAGCCTCGAATGCGCGGCACCGCTTTCCAGGGCGCCGCTTTCGGGGGTCGGCTCGATCGAGGTCGTCATGCTGTCGCACCGCCAATGTGGGTCGTACAGAGGGCAATTGAGGGATCCCGCGAAGAAGCTAAAGGCTCACGCCCACGGGGGCAATCACCCGAAAGTGGGGTCAACGCCGGGATTTCCAAGGCCTGTTGTTGGGTATCGAGGCGTGACGTTCCTGCGGTGATGCACCCATGGCACCCAACGGAACACGGAGCGTCACCACATAGGGTGAGGGGGCGTGCGAGCGCACAACCGTGGTGCGGGAGGCGTGGAGAGGGCGCGAGCGCGCCGTGTCCGATCCGGTCATCCCATCGGTCCACGGCGCGCTAACGTGGAGCGACCAGGCACGCTGGCAGCGCGCCGAGGTGACGGCTCAGTTGACGTTGACACGTTTGGGGCACATCAGTCCATGACTAAGGGCTCGGTCCAGGTGACGCACACCGGAACAGCACGCTGGCGGCGCCGGACCGCCGTCTACAGCACGGTCACCGAAGCCCTGGCCGCCGCCGCCGACGGCGACGTCCTGGTCCTGGGCCCCGGCACCTACCGCGAGAACCTGGTGATCGAGCAGTCCGTGACGGTCCGCGGGCCCGGCGAGGACAGGGACGGGCCGGCCAGGATCGCGCCGGCCGACGGCGTGCCGCTCACCGTGCGCGGCTCCGCCACGATCCAACACCTGCTGATCGAGGGGCAGGACACCACGGCGCCCGCGGTGCTCGTCGAGAACAGCACCCCCGAGCTCACCGGGATGCGGGTGCGCACCGCGTCGGCGGCCGGCATAGAGGTGCGCGGCGGCGCCCGGCCGACCGTGCGGAACTGCACCGTGAGCAACCCGACGGGCACCGGCATCAGCGTGGCGGACGGCGGCGGGGGGCTGTTCGAGGAGTGCCAGGTGACGGAGTCCGGCCAGCCGGGCATCACCGTACGCGGCCCGGCCCACCTCCGCCTGGAGCGCTGCCAGGTGCGGCAGTCCGGCGGAGCCGGGCTCTCGGTCACCGGGGACGGCTCGGCGGTGGACGCGGTGGACTGCGAGTTCACCGACATCAAGGGCACGGGCGTGCGGCTGGCCGACCGGGCCACCGCGCACCTGACCGACTGCCGGGTCGGCGCCACCACGGGCGACGGCATCACCATGGACACCGACGCGGTGCTGACCCTGGCGGACAGTGTGGTCTCCGACATCCCGGAGAACGCGCTCGACCTGCGGTCCCGCGCGGTGCTGACGCTGATGCGCACCACCGTCCGCAAGTTCGGCCGCAACGGCCTCTCGGTCTGGGACCCGGGCAGCCACGCCGACGCGCACGACTGCGAGATCCGGGACAGCACCGGCGACTACCCGGCGGTCTGGGTGAGCGACGGGGCCACCGCGGTGCTGGAGTCCTGCCGGGTGCACCACGTGCCGGACGCGCTGTTCGTGCTGGACGGCGGGTCCCGGGTGGACGTGGTGGACAGCGCCATCGAGGACGTGCGCGGCTCGGCCGTCTCGGTCAGCGACGGCGCCACCGCCCGGCTGGACGCCTGCCGGGTCCAACGGGTGGGCACCGGCGCCTGGTTCCGCGACCGGGGCAGCGGCGGGTCGGTCACCGGCTGCACCGTCCACGAGGCGCGGACGGGATTCATCGTCACCAAGGAGGCCGACCCCACCGTCGAGGACTGCACGGTGAGCGGTGCGGCGGAGGCCGGGGCGTACGTCTCCGCCGGCGGCCGCGGCCGGTTCACCCGCTGCCGGGTCAGCGACTCGGGCGGCTACGGCTTCCACATCATCGACGGCTGCCGCACCGAGCTCACCCGCTGCCGCACCGAGCGCTGCACCAGGGGCGGTTACGTCTTCGCCGAGGACAGCCCGGTGCTGACCGACTGCCACAGCGACGAGTCCACCGCGCCGGGCGTCGACGTCCGGCTGAAGGTCACCGACGCCGCTCCCCCGCCGGCCACCGGGTCGCCGGGGGCGGCTGCCGGCACCGGCCGGGGGAAGGTCACCGACACGCAGGTCGACCGGACGACCGGCAAGGCCCCGCCCGTCGCGGAACCGGCGGCCGCGGACGGCCGACCGACCGACGAGGTGCTCGCCGAGCTCGACACGCTGGTCGGGCTGCACACCGTGAAGCGCGAGGTGCGGGCGCTGATCGACATGATCGAGGTCGGCCGGCGCCGCCAGCAGGCCGGGCTCAAGGCCGCCTCGGTGCGCCGGCACCTGGTGTTCACGGGCTCTCCCGGCACCGGCAAGACCACGGTGGCCAGGCTCTACGGGGAGATCCTGGTGGCCCTCGGGGTGCTGGAGCGCGGCCACCTGGTGGAGGTCTCGCGGGTCGATCTGGTCGGCGAGCACATCGGCTCCACGGCGATCCGCACCCAGGAGGCCTTCGAACGGGCCCGCGGCGGCGTGCTGTTCATCGACGAGGCGTACGCGCTCGCCCCGGAGGACGCGGGGCGGGACTTCGGGCGCGAGGCGATCGACACGCTGGTCAAGCTGATGGAGGACCACCGGGACGCGGTGGTCGTGATCGTCGCCGGCTACACCGCGGAGATGGAGCGGTTCCTCGCGGTCAACCCCGGCGTCGCCTCCCGGTTCTCGCGCACCATCACCTTCGGCGACTACTCGCCTGAGGAGCTGCTGAGCATCGTCGGGCAGCAGGCCCAGGAGCAGCAGTACGACCTGGGCGCGGGCACCCAGGACGCGCTGCTGAAGTACTTCACGGCGATGGACCGCGGCCCCTCGTTCGGCAACGGCCGGACGGCCAGGCAGACCTTCGAGGCGATGGTGGAGCGGCACGCCGGCCGGGTGGCCCGGGTCGAGGACCCGAGCACCGAGGAGCTGACCGTGCTCTTCCCGGACGACCTGCCGCCGCTCGTCTAGGAACGCCGGCGCCCGGTCACGGCTCGCTGCCGGCGAGTGTCCCGGCCGACTGCTGCCCTGGCAGGGCCGCGGGCCGGCCGCGGACCAGCCGGTCGAAGAGATCGGCCCGCTCCGCGGAGAACGCCGGGTCGGCCGCGTAGTCGCCGTGCCCGAGGATCGGCTCGGGGAGTGGCCTTGCCAGGTTCCGGCCGTAGTGCAGCGGGTCGGCCAGCGGGCCGCGGTCGACGGGCGGCGCGCCGGCGCCGGCCACCCCGACGGGGCCGCCGATCGGGTCGGTGGCGCGCCACAGGTTCCGCCAGCAGGACACGTCGTGGTGGAGCGCGCGCAGCGCGGCCGGGCCGAAGTAGACGGGGAACCAGCGGCCGTACAGTCGCTCGATCGGGGATCCGTGGGTGAGCAGCGCGATCCGGCTGCGGGTGGCCGCGTCCAGCTGCCAGACGGCCGCCGCGGCCAGCACGCTGCCCTGGGAGTGCCCGGAGATGACCAGGCGTCCTCCGGTGCTGTCGATCCAGGTGCCCATCCGCCACGACAGGTCGGGGACGGCGCGTTCCGCGTAGCAGGGCGGCGCGAACGGGTGGGCGGCGCGCGGCCAGAAGGTGCCGACGTCCCACAGGATGCCGATGGTGCGGCGGGCGCCGGCGTCGCGGTAGGCGCGGCGGCCGAGGGCGACGAGCAGCACCACGCCGGCGCCCATCAGCCAGGACCCGGCGGTCTGGAAGGCGTCGGCGACGGCGGAGACGGCGGCCGGCGCCGACTCGGCGGCGCGGGACGGCGGGTCCCCGGTGAACGCGCCGGCGACGCAGACGAGTCCGAGCGCCAGGCAGGAGCCGGTGATCCAGCCGATGGCGCGGGGCGCGACGTCGGTGAGTTCGGCGCGGGCGACGGCGGAGGCGATGCGGCGGCTGCGGTCCTCCTGCGGCTCGCAGGGCTCGTCCGGGTAGCGGTCCCTGACCCCCGGCTCGAGCTCGCGGCGCCTGGCGACCACCCGGAACAGGGCGGCGACGGCGAGCCCGAGTACGACGAGGAGCCAGGCCGGGATCGCGGCGGCCTGCCAGCTGAGGATCACCGGTGGGCCGGCGATGGTGGCCTCCGGTGGGTCGCCGGCCGAGCCGTCGAGCGCGTCCGCCACCCACTCGGTCATGCCGCCGGTCAGCACTCCGCCGAGCCCGCAGGCGAGCAGCCCGACGGCGGCGGCGCCGAGGCCGAAGAGCGCGCCGCGGTCGGCGCTCGGCGCCTGTCGGTGCAGCCGGTGGGCGGCGAGCGCCAGGGCCACGACCAGGACGCCCTGCGCGATCATCAGCCCGGGGAAGATGCCAGCGCCGGCCGGGTGCCGTCCGCTGGTGAGCCACTCGGGCCGGCTCCAGGCGGTGTGCGCCAGCACGGCGAGCAGCAGGGCAAGGGCGCCCCAGGGCAGGGCCCTGGCCAGCGGCGGCTCGGGGGCGTCGTCGCGTTCCTCCTCGGTGCGGCCGTGCCTGACCAGTTGGACCAGGACGACGAGCCAGCCGGCCGCGGTCAGCGCGGCCAGCACCCAGCCGACGGCGGCCAGCGCCCCGCTCCCCTGCGCGCCGCGGTCGTGCGGTCCGGTGGCGGTGAGCAGCGCCGCGGTGATGGTCAGCAGTCCGACGGCCGTGTGTCCGGAACGCAGCCGGGCGACGATGCCGCGGCCGTACCAGAACCCGGCGCGGCTGAGTAGGGCCGGCTCGTCGTCGTCGGGCCGCGGACGCACCGGCGGGGAGGCGGACTCGTAGGCGCTCCAGGTGCGGTGCGAGAGCCACCAGAGCAGCAGGATCAACGCCAGCGGCAGGGCGGCGCCCAGCGCGAGCCGCCGGCCCGGCTGGGCCCACCAGCCGCTGCCGGTCAGCGAGTCGATCCAGCCGCTCTCGGCGGCGCAGGCGGCGGAGCCGGCGCACTGCCAGGCGATCAGGTCCAGCGCGACGGCGCAGGCGCCCGCGGTGAAGAGCACCGTGAGCGTGAGGGCGAGGAGCCGTACCAGGACGTCGAAGCCGTACTGGGTGCGGCGGGTGCCCCGGGCGGCCGGGCGCATCCAGTGCGCGAGGTTGACGATCATGAACGGGAGCAGCAGCAGCCAGAGGGCGCGGGTGCCGTTCCCCGAGGTGAGGTTGGACCAGGAGTACGCCTCGCGCAGCGGCCGTTGGTCGTCCCAGGGCCGGTCGTCGAGGTCGTCGGTGCGGCGGTGGACGCAGGCGGTGGCGTCGCCGGTGACCCGGGTGGTGCGGGTGTCCTCCAGCATCGCCTGCGGGGTGGTGCCGCCGACGCCGTGCACCAGTAACTCCAGGGCCGGCTCGTCCGGCACGGGTGTCGGCGTGTTCTCCTGGGCGTTCATCCGCTCTCCCCCCTGTGACGTCCTGCCCTCTCCTGTCCTCTGTCCTGTCAGGGCCACGCCGAACCTTCCCCGATCGGGGGATGTTGGGACGTGCGAGGATGACTCATTCACCGGTGAGGAGCCACCGTGAGCGACGCACGCGCGGGCGGAGAAGCGAACAAGGAGACACCGTGAGCGACAACCAGAACCTGCTGGCCGGGCAGCGTCGTGCGCTGATTCTGGACGAGGTCAGGCGGCGGGGCGGTATCCGGGTCAGCGAGTTGACCCGGATGCTCCAGGTGTCGGACATGACGGTGCGACGCGACCTGGACGTGTTGGCCAGGCAGGGTGCGCTGGAGAAGGTGCACGGGGGCGCGGTTCCGGTGGCGGAACGCCGCACCCACGAGCCGGGCTTCGAGGCCAAGTCGTCGCTCGAACTGTCGGCCAAGAGCGCCATCGCCCGGGCCGCGGCCACGCTGGCGACGCCGGGCAGCGCGGTGGCGTTGTCCGGCGGCACCACGACGTTCGCGCTGGCGCACGAGTTGCTCGAGGTGGCCGATCTGACGGTGGTGACCAACTCGGTGCGGGTGGCGGACGTCTTCCACCACGCCAGGCAGTCGACCGACGGCCATCGGGCGGGCGGCGGGGGCGCGGCGACGGTGGTGCTG
>NZ_SMKI01000364.1 GCF_004348415.1 Streptomyces hainanensis | reverse complement strand
GCTCCCGGGTGGGTGGGCATGCTGGAAAGGCATGTCCCATGCGGGGCTATCTCGACGTCCTCCACATCCCCGACCTGCGCGTTCCGTTGGCCGCCACGGTGCTCGGCGCGCTGCCCCTCGGCATCCTGGGGCTCGGCGTGCTGCTGTACGCGCACGAACTGACCGGATCGCTCGCCGTCGGCGGCCTCGCGGCAGCCGCGTTCGGCCTCGGCAACGCCGCCGGCGTGGTCGCGCAGGGCCGACTGATCGACCGCCACGGGCCGGCCCGTGTCCTCGCGCCCACCGGCGCGGCCTGCGCGGCCTGCGGTGTCGTGCTGGTGGCCGCCGCGCCAGCGGTGGCCCGGCCGGGATTCGTCCTCGCGGTCAGCGCCGGAATGGGGCTCGGCATTCCGGCGACGGTCGCCAGCATGCGGGTGCTGCTGGCCGAGACGATCCCGGTGCCCGAGTCCCGAACGGCCGGCTACGCGCTGCTGGCCGTGCTGTTCCACCTGGCCGTGCTGACCGGGCCGCTGGTCGCTTCGCTGCTGGTCGTGCTGGTCGGACCCGGCGGGGCCGTGGTGACGGGTGGCCTCCTGGCCGGCGGCGCCGGGCTGCTCTTCGCCAGGACCCGGGCCTCCCGGAACTGGCGGCCTCGGCCGGCCTCGCCACGGGAGGCCGGCCGCCGTGGGGCCGGTCTGGCGGTCCTGTTGCTGATCAACGCCGGGACGGGGATCTCGGGTGGCGTCGTCGCCGTCGCCGTGCCGGCTGCCGCGCTCGAACTGGGCACCGCCGCGGACAGCGGGCCGCTGATCGCGATGTCGTCGGCCGGCGAGATCGTCGCGGGGCTGTCCCTGGGAGCCCGCCGATGGCGCTGGTCGGCGGCCCGGCTGCTGCTGGCGTCCCTGACCGCCTCGGCCGTTGCCGTCGCTCTGACGGCCTGGGCCGCGGGCAGCCTCCCGCTGCTCTTCCCCGCCCTGTTCCTGGTCGGCCTGTGTACCGGGCCGTGCGCCGTCGCCTCCTCGGCCCTGCTGGACACACTGGCCCCCCGGGCGGGCCTGACCCGGGCGTACACGCTGATGGTGAGCTTCTTCCTGGTGGGCGCCGCGATCGGCAACGCGGTGGGCGGAGGACTGACCGAGCACCTCGGCCACCGGGGAGCCCTCGCGCTCGCCGCCTGCTTGCTCGCCGCCCTCCTGGCGGCGGGCGTCTCGCTGCGACGCGCTCTCGAACCCCCGGCCCGGTGACGGGGACGTCGATCCGTGCGAGGCGGGTCCCGTTGACGGTCAGGGCGACCCGGAGGGGGCGCGGGTCACCAGCCCGGCCACCTCGGCCGGGTGGGTGAGCTGCGGGTAGTGCCCGGCCCCCGCGACCTCCAGCACCTCGTGCTCGACGGGGACGACGAGCGGGTCGGCCGCGCCCACCACGATCCGGACCGGGACGGCGACCCGGTCCAGCAGGGCCCGGAACTCCGCGCGCCGGCCGTGCGCGGCGCGCAGGGCCGCGACCACCCGGCGCGCCACGCCGGGGCGGCGCAGGTCCGCCGCGGCGCTCGCCACCGCGGGGCCGGCCGGGAGGCCGAGCGTGTCGGCCAGCCGGGCGGCGGACATCCCGCGCAGCCGCACCGCGGCCAGCCGCGAGCGGACCAGCCGTGGGCTCGGGGGCTGGAGGAACGCCGGTGATACCAGGACGAGTTCACCGACGCGTTCCGGTCGCTCGACGGCGAGGCGCAGCGCGGGGCCGCAGGCCAGCGAGTGCGCGACCAGGGTGGGGCGGGTGCGCACCTCGTCCAGCAGTTCGGCCAGCCACGCGTGCGTCGGCCGGTCGGTGGGGGAGGAGCGCCCCAGGCCCGGCAGGTCGGGGGCGAGGACCGGGCCCGGAAGGTGGGCGGCGAGCGGCGCCCAGAGGTCGGCGTTCATCGGCAGGCCGTGCAGCAGGACGTGCTCGGGACGGTGCCGGTCGCCCGTCACCCAGGTGCGGCTCCCGGCCACGGCGCGGAAGCCGTACGCGGCCGACCAGGGCGAGCCGGCGCCGAACCCGGCGGCCACCAGGTCGTCGGCCCAGGCGCGCAGCGCGTCGGCGACCGGAGGCTGTTCGAGGCCGACGCCGGCGGCGAACGCGTCGGCCGAGGCCGTCGGGTAGCGGTCGGTGGAGAGGAAGTGCAGCGTCTCCGGGTCGGCTCCGGTCAGCGCGCGCGGCAGGCGCCGCACCAGGCCGACCGGGATGGTCCGGCGCGGCGCCCGCACGCCCAGGTGGTCGGCGACGGTGCCGATCAGCTCGGGGAGCGGAGGGGTGGCGTCGTCCAGCACCCAGTGGTGCTCGCCCGTGGGGGCGTGGGGGAGCTCGGCCAGGAACCGGGCGAGGTGGCCGACCGTGACGACCGGGAGGAAGGTGTCGGGACCGCCGGGCAACGCGGGGAGCCGCCCGTGCCACAACTGCCGGACGAGGGTGGCCAGACCGACGTACTGGCCCGGGCCGATCACCGTGCTGGGGTTGGCGATGTTCAGCGGGACCCCCAACTCGCGGGCCCGGGCGCGCACCGCGAGGTCGGCCTCCCGCTTCGACGCCTCGTACGCACCCGACGCGGCCGGGTCGGGCCCGACTTCGGCCGCGCTGACCCGGTAGCCGCTGATGTGCACCAGCCGCCGCGGCTCCGGCAGGGTGGCGGCCCAGTCGAGGACGTTGAGCGCGCCGGTCACGTTAACCGCCCGTGCCTCGTCCACGCCGAGCCCGAAGGCGTACCGCGCGGCGGAGTTGTAGACGACGCGCGCCTCGGGCAGGCCCGCGAGCGGGCGGGTGATGTCGGCGGTGACGACGGCCAACCGGTCGGTGCCGACACCCTGGGCGGTCAGCCACGGGGTGAGGGTGTCGTTCCGCACCGCCGCCGCCACCCGTTGCCCCCGGCGGAGCAGCTCCGCGACGAGGGAACGGCCGACGAAACCGGTCGCGCCGAAGACGATGGCGTCCAAGGAAGCCTCCCAGAGTAAACAGGACGGTCTACATATTCTTGGGCCGAAGGAGAGGCCCGCCGGTCGACGGCGGGCCGATCGACGGCGGGCGGTGCTAGCCCAGCAGGGCGGTGATCTGCCGGGTGACGCGGTCCAGCGGCTCCCGGCTGCGGTGCGCCCGGGCCAGCAGCAGCGCGCCCTCGACGAGCGCCAGGATCGTGACGGCGAGATCGTCGGCGTCCCGGCGGTCGCCCAGCATCACTCGGAGGGCGGCCTCCCACGACGTGTAGACCTCCGAACACGCCGCCTGGAGCGGGTCGTTGGTGGCGGCCGTCTCCAGTGCCACGGTGGCCACCGGGCATCCGCTGCGCCACCCCGACCCTTCGAGCCGGTCGCCGAGGTGTCGCAGCACGCTCGCGGCGAACTCCGCCGCCGACGGGGCGGATTCGGCCAGCTCCGCCAGGTCGGCGCCGATCGCCTGGCCGGCCCGGCGCACCGACTCGCCCACCAGGTGGTCCTTGCCGCCGGGGAAGTGGAAGTAGAGGGAGCCGCGCGGCGCGCCGCTGACCGCGACGACCTCGTTGAGCCCGGTGCCCGAGTAGCCCTTGGCCTCGACCAACTCCCGTGTCGTGTCCAGCAGTCGGTTGCGCGTGTCGGCGCCTTTCCGTCCCATGGCCGAGGAGACTAGACCGGTCTACATATTCCCGCAACCGCTTGCCCTGGTGGCCGGGTTTGTTGTGATGGATTTGTGAGACTAGTGGGCTGTACGTGACGGTCTGGCGGTCTAGTCTCCCCTCAGGGGGCGGCTGGCCCCGAACCGCGTGGGGGCGAGGGCAGGGGACAGATGCACGGCGACGTCAGCGACTTCGGTTACGGCGCGATCACTCCGGTGGCCGCGTTTCTCATGGCCTGCCTCGGCGGCGCGTTGGGCCTCCGGTGCGTGGCCCGGTCCGTCCACTACGACGAGGGGTGGAAGCCGGGCTGGTTGGCCATGGGGGCGACGGCCATGGGCTGCGGGATCTGGTCGATGCACTTCATCGCCATGGTCGGCTTCGGGATCGACGGGGCGCGCGTCGGGTACGACGTGACGCTCACGGTGTGGAGCCTGGTGGTGGCGATCCTCGTGGTCGGCGTCGGCGTGTTCGTCGTCGGCTACCGCGGCGCGAGCCGCCCCGTCCTGGCCGTGGCCGGCACCTTCACGGGCCTGGGGGTGGCGGCGATGCACTACCTCGGCATGGCGGCCATCCGCTTCAACGGCGAGATCCGCTACGACCCGTTCACCGTCGCCCTGTCGGTGCTCATCGCCGTCGCCGCCGCCACCGCCGCGCTCTGGGCGGCCGTCTCGGTGCGGGGCGTGCCGTACTCCCTCGCGGCCAGCCTGGTCATGGGCGTGGCCGTCACGGGCATGCACTACACCGGCATGGCGGCCGTCAGCGCCGAACTCCACGGCGCGGGCCACCTGTCGGCCAGCGGCGACTCGCCGGTCTCGCTGCTGCTGCCCATGCTGGTCGGGCCGGCCGTCTTCCTGGTCCTCGCGGCCGTGGTGATCACCCTCGACCCGCTGCTCGTGCTGGGCGACGGCGAGTGGAACGACGGGCGGCGGGACGCCCTCGGGAGCGACGGCGGTGGACACGGCGGTCGACGCGGCGGCGGGGCCGACCGCGGTGGCCCCTCGCCCGTCGCCGTCCGGCGGCGCTGAGCGAGGGGCCGGTGCGTCGGCCTCAGTGGCCGCCGTGGTCGGCCGTGCCGTCCTCGCCGCCGTGGCCCGCGTCGGGCGCGGTGCCGTCGCCCGCTGCCGCGGTCACCGTGAACTCGGCGGTGCGGACCTCCCCTTCGTGCTGGAAGTCCAGGTAGAGCCGGTAGTCGCCGGCGCTCGGCGCCGTGGTGCCGAACGCGATCTCGGGGCCCGGGTCGGTCTCGCCGTCGCCCGGGGTGCCCTGCGGGTGGACGTGGAGATAGGCCAGGTCGCCGGCGCGCAGGGCGACCAGGTGGCCGTAGGCGCCCAGGTAGGGCTCCAGGTCGGTGACCGGCTCGCCGTCCCGGCTGACGGAGAGCGTGAGCTCGCTCTCGGCGCCGGCGGCGAGATCGCCCTCCAGGGTGACCGTGTAGCCGTCGACGGTCGCGGTCCGCGCCGGCTCGGGCAGCTCGCGGGGCGTGAACTCGCCGGTGACGGCGAGGTCGGCGCCCAGCGTCACCCCGCCGTCCGGGTCGCCGGCGGGGGCGAAGTCGGCGAAGACCCGGTGGTCGCCCGCGGTTTCGAAGGTCAGCGGCACGCTCCAGACGCCGTCGGCGCCGAGCTCCGGGTGCACGTGCTGGAAGCCGGAGAGGTCGCGGCGGACCACGATCAGGTGCAGGTCCTTCTCGTGGCTGGTCTCGTAGTCGGTCCACGGTTCCCCTTCCGGGCCGAGGATCCGGAACCGGAAGTCGGTGGGCTCGCCGGCGCGCGGCAGCTCCGCGGGCGGGACGAGGGTGTAGCCGCGCTCGGAGATCTGCAGCCCGCCGGGCGGTTCGGCCGCCGGTGTGGCCGCCGCGTCGGTGCCCTCGGTCGAGGGTTCCCCGTGCTCGTCGTCGTGTGCGGCCGTCGGTTCCGCGTCGACCGGGCCCACGGCGTTGCCGATGCCGAAGGCCACGCCGAAGGTCAGCGCGAGGCCGGCCCCGAAGGCGCCGACCCTGGTGATGGTCCTCATCGTGTTGCCCGTCCTGGGGTTCCGGGGTGGCGGTGCCCGGCCGCCGCGTGGCGGCCGGGCACCGGCGGTCGTGATCAGTGGCAGCCGCCGCCGCAGCAGCTGGCGGCGGGGGCCTCGCCCTCGGGCCCGGCGACGACCTCGTAGCCGGCCTCCTCCACGGCGGCGCTGACGGCCGCGTTGTCGACCGGGCCCTCGCTGGCGACGGTCACCCGGCCGGTTTCGAGCACCACCTCGACGCCGGAGACGCCGGGGATCCTGCCGACCTCGGCGCTGACGGAGCCGACGCAGTGAGCGCAGGTCATGCCGCTCACGGTGTAGGTGGAAACGGTCTGCGCGGTGGGTGCGGTCATGGCGGTGCCTCCTGTGTCCTGGCCATCTCGACGAGGACCAGTGAATACCCCAGGGGGGTATCAAGTCAAGTCGGGTCGGCCCCGGCCGCCGGAGATGTCCCGGCGGGAACTGTCGCCGGCCGGCCCGCGTCTCCCTACGCTGAATGCGGACATGTCAGTTGGGGGAGGGGAATCGGAGACATGGACGGGAACTTACGCGCCCGCGGAAGCCGCCGGCCGCTGCTGAGCGCCGTCGTGGTCGGGCTCTGCGCCATCCTGGCCGGCCTCGGCGCCGTGGTGCTCACCCGGGACGACGGGCGCGGCGACTGCGTCCGGCTCGAGGTGAACTCCTCCACCGAGAAGGGCGGGCTGCTCGCCGAACTCGCCGAGGAGTACAACGACGCCGACCGCTCGTTCCGCGTCGCCGACGAGGACACCTGCGCCGAGGTGGCCGTCTCCCGGCTGACCTCCGGATTGGCCATGGAGGCGCTGGCCCGCGGCTGGGACCCGGCGATCGAGGACGCCCCGGAACCCCAGGTGTGGGCGCCCAGCTCCGGCCTCTGGCTCGACCTGCTCGCCGAGCGGGCCGCCGCCGGCGACCGCTCCGTCGAGGTGCCCGAGGAGAACCCCAGCCTCGCCCAGAGCCCGCTCACCATCGCCATGCCCCGCCCGATGGCCGAGGCGCTCGGCTGGCCCGACGCCGAGCTCGGCTGGGCCGACGTGCTCTCCCTCACCCGGAACCCGGACGGCTGGGGCGCGTTGGGCCACCCCGAGTGGGGCTCGTTCTCCCTCGGCAAGGACAACCCCAACACCTCGACCTCCGGACTCGCCGCCACCGTCGCCGCGTTCTACGCGGCCACCGGCGTCTCCAGCGACCTCACCAGGGAACAGGTCGCCGACCCGGCGGCCCGGGACTTCGTCGCCGGCGTCGAGGACGGCGTGCTGCACTACGCGGACGACGCGGTCACCTACATGGAGAACCTCGCCGAGGCCGACGCCTCGGGCCAGGCCATGACCTACACCAGCGCCGTGCTCGTCCAGGAGCAGCTGATCCACCTCTACAACCAGGGCGCCCCGGACGGGAATCCGGAGCGCATCGGCGAGGGAAGGCGCCCCGAGGTGCCGCTGGTGGCCGTCTATCCCGACGACGGCACCCTGATGCTCGACCACCCCTTCGTGGTGCTCCCCTCCGCCGACGACGCCCAACGCGCCGCCGCCGACGACCTGTTGGACTTCCTGCTCGAACCGGGACCGCAGCGCCGCCTCGCCGAGATCGGCTTCCGCGACCACGAGGGCACCCTCAGCGAGGAGTTGGCCGAGTCGGTCAACGCGGAGGGCGACACCGGCCGCGAACTCGCCCTGATCTCACCGCCGGCGCCCCAGGTCCTCACCGCGATCCTCGACGCCTGGGACGAGGTGCGCAGGAACGCCCGGGTCACCCTCGTGATGGACGTCTCCGGATCCATGAACCAGCCGGCCGGCGACGGCCGCAGCCGGCTCCGGGCCGCCCAGGACGCGGCCCTGGCGGCCCTGGAGCTCTACCACCCGGACGACGAGGTCGCGCTGTGGGCGTTCTCCACCGAGACCGCCGACCACCCGGCCACCCCCTACCGCGAGGTCCTGCCCGCCACCCGGATCGGCGACGGCGGCACCGAGCGCCTGACCGACGCCGTCAACGGCCTGTACGCCGAGGGCGGCACCGCCCTCTACACCTCGACCAGGGCGGCGCAGCAGGCGATGCTCGCCGACTACGACCCCACCAGGATCAACGCCGTCGTGGTGCTCAGCGACGGCCAGAACGAGTACCCGGCCGACAACGACCTCGACGCCCTGCTGCGCGACCTGGACGCCTCGCAGCTCGAACGCGTGATCCGCGTCTTCGCCATCGCCTTCGGCGAGGAGGCCGACCTCGACACCCTGGACCGGATCGCCGGCGCCTCCCGGGGCGCCGCCTACGACGCGCGCGAGCCGGACACCATCGACGCGGTCATGCGCTCCGTGTTCAGCAACTTCTGAGCCGCGTCGACGCGGGGGAGAGGAACGGAAGATGGCACACCCGGTGGGCATCGTCGCCGCGGCCCTGCTGGGCGCGGCCGGGGCCGCGGTGACGGGCCTGGCCGGCGCGGCGCCGCCGTTCGCCGGGGCGACGGGCGTCGGCACCGCCGTCCTCGTCTACGTCGCGTACGCCCGCGCCGCCGGCCCGGGCGCGGCCCCCGCGCCCCGCCGCGAGAC
>NZ_SMKI01000363.1 GCF_004348415.1 Streptomyces hainanensis | reverse complement strand
ATAAGAGACAGGGTCAGGCGTGGACGACGTCCTTCTCCTCGGCGAAGTGGCACGCCGAGGGGTGGGAGGCGCCCGAGTCGTCCGACGCGAAGCGGGTCGGGATGGCCAGCAGCGGGGCCTCCTCCGCGCAGCGGGCCTCGGCCTTCCAGCAGCGGGTGCGGAAGCGGCAGCCCGAGGGCGGGTTGGCCGGGGACGGGACGTCGCCGGCCAGGATGATCCGCTCACGGGAGTCCCGGCCCGCCGGGTCCGGCTGCGGCACGGCCGACAGCAGGGCCTGGGTGTAGGGGTGGGTCGGGTGGTCGTAGATCTCGGTGTCGCTGCCGATCTCGGCCAGCTTGCCCAGGTACATCACACCGACCCGGTCCGAGATGTGCCGGACGATCGACAGGTCGTGCGCGATGAAGAGATACGACAGGTCGAACTCGTTCTGCAGCCGGTCCATCAGGTTGATGACCTGCGCCTGCACCGAGACGTCCAGCGCCGAGACCGGCTCGTCGCAGATGATGATCTCGGGGTTCAGGGCCAGGCCGCGGGCGATGCCGATGCGCTGCCGCTGACCGCCCGAGAACTGGTGCGGGTAGCGGTTGATGTACTCCGGGTTGAGCCCGACGACGTCGAGCAGCTCCCGCACCTTCTTCTCGCGGTCGCCCTTGGGCGCCACCTCGGGGTGGATCTCGAAGGGCTCCCCGATGATGTCGCCGACCGTCATGCGGGGGTTCAGCGAGGTGTACGGGTCCTGGAAGACCATCTGGATGTTGCGGCGGACCGCCTTCAGGGCGCGGCTCGACAGCTTGGCGATGTCCTCGCCCTTGTAGAGGATCTGGCCCGAGGTGGGCTTCTCCAGGCTCATCAGGAGCTTGGCCACGGTGGACTTGCCGCAGCCCGACTCGCCCACGATGCCCAGGGTCTCGCCCTGGTACAGGTCGAACGAGACGTCGTCGACGGCCTTGACCGCGCCGATCTGCCGCCTGAAGAGGACGCCCTGGGTGAGCGGGAAGTGCTTGACCAGGTTGCGCACCTGAAGGATGGGCTCACGCGTCGGCTCAGCCATGGATCGTCTCCTTCCAGAAGTGGCAGGCGCTGGTCCGGCCCGGGATCGGGGCGCCGTCCTGCTCCGCCACGTCGACCTGCGGCGGGACGTCGCCGCGGCAGACGTCCTGCGCCATCGCGCAGCGCGGGTTGAACGCGCAGCCCGACGGGATGGCGGTCAGGGTGGGCGGCAGGCCCTTGATCGCGTACAGCTCCCGGCCCTTGTGGTCGAGGCGCGGGATGGAGTCGAGCAGGCCCTTGGTGTACGGGTGCGCGGGCCGCTTGTAGAGCTCGTGCACCGGGGCGTTCTCCACGATCCGGCCCGCGTACATCACCGCGATCTTGTCGGCGACGTCCGCGACCACGCCCAGGTCGTGGGTGATCAGGATGAGCCCCATGTTGAAGTCGCGCTGGAGCTCGGCGAGGAGGTCCATCACCTGGGCCTGGACGGTGACGTCCAGGGCGGTGGTGGGCTCGTCGGCGATGATCACGTCCGGTTCGAGGGCCAGCGCCATCGCGATCATGATGCGCTGCCGCATGCCGCCGGAGAACTGGTGCGGGTAGTCGTTGACCCGCTCCTTCGCCGCCGGGATGCGGACCCGCTCCATCAGCTCGATGGCCTTGGCCTTGGACTCCTTGCGCGACATGCCGCGGTGCACCCGGAACATCTCGGCGAGCTGGAAGCCCACCGAGAGCACGGGGTTGAGCGCGGAGAGCGCGTCCTGGAAGATCATCGCGATCTTGTCGCCGCGGATCCGCCGCCGCTGCTCCTCGGACATGGTGAGCATGTCCTTGCCGCGGAAGAGGATCTGGCCGCCGGTGATCTTCCCCGGCGGGGTGTCCAGGATGCCCATGATGGTCTGGGCGGTGACCGACTTGCCGGAGCCGGACTCGCCGAGCACGGCCAGCGTCTCGCCGGCGTCCACGGTGTAGCTGACGCCGTTGACGGCCTTGGCCGCGCCTTCCCTGGTGCGGAACTCCACGTGCAGGTCCCGGACTTCGAGCAGCGGCACCCCGGAGGCCTCCGCCTTGGTCTTCTCGTTCGACACGCGCGTCACTCCCTCAGCGCAGCTTGGGGTCGAGGGCGTCACGCACGGCGTCACCCAGCATCAGGAAGGACAGGATGGTGATACTCAGCAGGATCGACGGGAAGAGCAGGATGTGCTCGGCCACGCGGATCTGCTGCTGGGCCCGGTTGATGTCGCCGCCCCAGGAGATCGCCGGCTCGGAGAGGCCGATGCCCAGGTAGGACAGCACGGCCTCGGAGGTGATGTAGCCGCCGAGGGCGATCATCGCCACCACGATCACCGGGGCGATGGCGTTGGGCAGGATGTGCCGGAGCAGGATCCGTTGGGTGCTGGCGCCCAACGAGCGGGCGGCTGCGACGTAGTCGGACTGCTTCACGGAGATCACCGAGCCGCGCATGACCCTGGCGATCGTGGTCCAGCCGAGGAAGGCGAGCGCCGCCGTCACCGTCCACTCGGTCCTGACGTCGAAGGAGACCAGGATGACCATGGTGCCGAGCAGGAACGGGATGCCCATGAAGATGTCGGTGACCCGCGAGAGCAGGGTGTCGAGCGGGCCGCCGAAGTAGCCGGCCACCATGCCCACGAGGCTGCCGAGGACGAAGACGATCGCGGTGACCGAGAGGCCGATGATGATCGACGCCCGGGTGCCGTAGATCATCCGCGCGTAGACGCTCTGCCCCTGCTGGTTGTAGCCGAGCCAGTCGCCCCGGAAGAAGTGGCCGAGCTGCGGGTCCCGCAGGTAGTTGTTGGTGAGGTCGGCGGCCCGGGGGCTGGTGCCGGTGAACAGGCTGGGGAACGCCGCCATCACCAGCAGCACCAGGATGATGACCGCCGAGATCACGAAGGTGGGCTTGCGGCGCAGGTCGTTCCAGGCGTCCGACCAGAGGCTGCGCGCCTTGCCGGGCGGCGGGCCCGCCTCGGCCACCGTGGGGCCCTCGACGACCGCGACGGGCAGCGGGCCCGCCTGGTCGGGGATCACCGCGCCGGCGGGGGTCTCGCCCTCGTTGAACTGGACTTCCTTGGGCTCAGGCATAGCGAATCCTCGGGTCCAGGACCGCGTAGAGCAGGTCGACGAGCAGGGTCACGACGAGGTAGACGACGATGATGAAGCTGACGATGCCCACCACGGTCGAGCCCTCGCGGGAGTTGAGCGAGCGGTAGACGGTGCCGCCGATGCCCTGGATGTTGAAGATGCCCTCGGTGACGATGGCGCCGGCCATCAGGTTGCCGAGGTCGACGCCGAGGAAGGTGACGACCGGGATCATCGAGTTGCGCAGCAGGTGCACGGAGACGGCGCGCCGCCGGGTGAGGCCCTTGGCCTTGGCGGTGCGCATGTAGTCGGCGCGGCGGTTCTCCACGATGGAGGCGCGGGTGAGCCGCGCCACGTAGGCGAACGACAGCGAGGCCAGCACGATCGCCGGTAGGAAGAGCTGCCCCCAGTCCTCGGAGTCCTGGACGGTGGGCGTGACCCAGCCCCAGCGGGTGCCGAAGTAGGTCTGGAAGGTCTGGCCGAGCACGAAGACCGGCACGGAGATCAGCAGCAGGGTGAGGAAGAGGATGCCGCGGTCGATGGCCTTGCCGGCCCGCAGGCCCGCGAGCAGGCCCATGCCGACGCCGACCACCACGGTGATCAGGAAGGCCAGCGCGGTCAGCCTCAGCGTGGCCGGCAGCGCCTGCCCGATGACGTCGATCACCTCGCGTCTGCTGGCGATCTGGGTGCCGAAGTCACCCTGGAGCAGCCCGGTGAGGTAGTGCCAGTACTGGATCAGGATCGGGTCGTCCAGGCCGAGGTCCGCGCGGAGCGCGGCCATCTGGGCCTCGTCGGGGGCGCGCTCGCCCCACAGGGCCCGGACCGGGTCACCGGGGAGGGCGTACATCATCATGAAGACGATGAACGTGGACCCGATGAACACCGGAATCATCTGGAGCAGTCGTCGCACGACATAACGCCCCATGCTTCCTCCATGTCATTCGGCGGGGCCGACGGCCCGTTCCCGTTCCGGAACGGCCCGTCGGCCCCCTCTACGCTGCTGGTACCGACGTGCGGCTGAACGCTACGGCTTCAGTTGACCGTGATCTCGGTCAGCACCGGCTGGCCCGCGGCGGTGAAGCGGACGTTGCTCACGGCCTCCGAGTAGCCACCGTTGACGTTCTGGTACCAGAGCGGGATGGCCGGCATCTCCTCGAAGAGGACTCGCTCGGCCTCCTGGTAGGCGGCGACCGTCTCGTCCAGCGTGGCGGCGGCGTCACCCTGCGCGAACAGCTCGTCGATCTCCGGGCTGTTGAAGCGGCCGTAGTTGCTCTGCGCGTAGGAGGCGTAGAGCTCCTTGGTGAAGTTGACGATCAGCGGGTAGTCCTGGAACCAGCCACCGCGGTACATGCTGACGACCTGGTCGGCGTCGCGGGCCTCGAGGTCGGTCGCGAAGTCCGGCTTGGCGTCACCGACGCACGTCACGCCGAGGTTCTCGATCAGGTTGTTGCAGACCGCCTCGACCCACTCCTGGTGGCCGCCGTCCGAGTTGTACTGGATGGCGATCTCGTTGTTGGGGACGCCGCCGCCCTCCTCGACGAGCTCGCGGGCACGCTCCGGGTCGTAGTCCGTGATGCCACCGGAGGCGCCCTCCTGGTAGCCGTAGACGCCGGGGGCGACGAAGCTGTCGGCGGGGGTGCGGGAACCGTTCAGCACCGTGGTGGTGATGGTCTCCCGGTCGATCGCCATCGAGACGCCCTGGAGCACCCGGGGGTCGGTGTCCTCCCAGTTGTACCAGACCGGAACGATGGTCTGGATGCCGTTGTAGGGCTGGTTGATGGCGCGGTCGCCGAGGTCCTGCTCGTAGACCGGCAGGTCCCTCGGGTCGACCTGGCGGATGACGTCCAGGTTGCCGGAGAGCAGGTCCTGGTAGGCGGCCGCGAGGGTCTCGTAGTTCTTGATCTCGATGCCGTCGTTCTGCGCCGCGTCGTCGCCCTGGTAGTCGTCGTAGGCGGCCAGCTCGATCGCGCGGCCACGCTCCCAGGAGGCGAACTCGTACGGGCCGTTGCCGACCGGGTGCTCGCCGAAGGCCTCGGGGTCGTCGTAGAACGACTCGGGCAGCGGCGTGAACGCGTCGTAGCCGAGCTTGTAGTCGTAGTACGAGACGGGGGTGGTCAGCTCGATCGTGAAGGTGGTCTCGTCGACGACCTGCAGACCGGACATGGCGTCGGCGGTCGGGGCCGCGCCCTCCTCCGCCGGGTGGACGTCCTCGTAGCCGACGATGTCCTGGAACCAGAAGCTGTTGTTCTGGTTGTTGTCGATGTTCGCGGCCCAGTTCCAGGCGTCGACGTAGCTCTGGGCGGTGACGTCGGTGCCGTCGTGGAACGTCCAGCCGTCCTTCAGCGTGACCGTCCAGACCGAGTTGTCCTCGTTGGACTCGACGGACTCGGCGGCGACCATGTAGATCTCACCGTTGTCGTCGAAGTCGAGCAGCTTCGAGAAGACGTTCTGGATCACCAGCGCGCCGAACTGCTCGTTGGTGTTGGTCGGGATCAGCGGGTTCTGCGGCTCGCCGCCGTCCACCCGGACGATGTCGGCGGCCTCGCCGTCACCGTCGCCGCTGTCGTCGCCGCCGCCACAGGCGGTTGCCGCCATGGCGACGACTATCGCACTCACGACCCACTTGGCGCTGCGAGCACCACGCATGGGTTGCCTCCTTGGAGTCCACTTGTCACGCAATAAGGAACCCCGGCCCGCGGAGGTCTACCCGCGTCCGGTTCGCAATGCCCACAACTGTTGCGCATAAACCTTCGTCTCATCCACCGATAGCCCATTTCATTTTGATGAAGATGGGAAGGTGACAACCCCCAAAACCGGACAAATCGGGGTACCTTACTCACCGGTATCCGGACCGATGTGACGCATATCAAGCCGAACAGTCCGGATAGCGGACGAAGGGGCCGGGCCGGACCACGGCAATTCACTTGACGACCACAACCGGGCGTCGGGGATATCCGGCCAAACGACGACAAGCACGCCGCCCTCCGGGCCGCCGCCCGGGCCGCCTTCCGGCGGCCCGCCGCGGCGCGCTCAGAGACGCTTGGCGCGGGAGGTGGCCCTGGCCCGATCCCGCTGGTCCAGCACCACCTTGCGGATGCGAATCTCGGTCGGCGTCACCTCGACGCACTCGTCCTCCCGGCAGAACTCCAGGGACTGCTCGAGGGAGAGCTTCCGCGGCGGCACCAGGTTCTCCGTGTTGTCCGCGGAGGCGGCCCGCATGTTGGTGAGCTTCTTCTCCTTGGTGATGTTCACGTCCATGTCGTCCGACCGGGAGTTCTCGCCGACGATCATGCCCTCGTACACCTCGGTGCCCGGCTCGACGAAGATCGTCCCGCGCTCCTGGAGGTTCATCATGGCGTAGGGGGTGGCGACGCCCGAGCGGTCGGCCACCAGCGAGCCGCTGCTGCGAGTGCGCAGCTCGCCGGCCCACGGCTCGTGCTTCTCGAAGATGCTGTGCGCGATGCCGGTGCCACGCGTCTCGGTCAGGAACTCCGTCCGGAAGCCGATCAGGCCGCGGGACGGCACCAGGAACTCCATGCGCACCCAGCCGGAGCCGTGGTTGGTCATGGTCTCCATCCGGCCCTTGCGGGTGGCCATCAGCTGGGTGATCGCGCCCAGGTGCTCCTCGGGGGCGTCGATCGTCATCCGCTCGACCGGCTCGTGCACCTTGCCGTCGATCTCCCGGGTGACCACCTCGGGCTTGCCGACGGTCAGCTCGAAGCCCTCCCGACGCATGGTCTCCACCAGGATCGCCAGCGCCAGCTCGCCGCGGCCCTGCACCTCCCAGGCGTCCGGGCGCTCGGTCGGCAGCACCCGCAGCGACACGTTGCCGATCAGCTCACGGTCGAGACGGTCCTTGACCAGCCGCGCCGTGACCTTGTGGCCCTTGCCGCCCCGGCCGACCAGCGGCGAGGTGTTGGTGCCGATGGTCATCGAGATCGCCGGCTCGTCGACGGTGATCAGCGGCAGCTGGACGGGGTTCTCCGGATCGGCCAGCGTCTCGCCGATCATGATCTCCGGGATGCCCGCCACCGCGCAGATGTCGCCGGGGCCCGCCACCTCGGCCGGCTTCCTGGTCAGCGCCTCCGTCATCAGCAGCTCCGTCACCCGGACGTTCTGCGAGCTGCCGTCGCGCTTCAGCCAGGCCACGGTCTGGCCCTTGCGCAGCGTGCCCTGCTTGATCCGGCACAGCGCGATCCGGCCGAGGAAGTTGTCGGCGTCCAGGTTGGTGACGTGCGCCTGGAGCGGCGCGTCCTCCTCGAAGACCGGTGCCGGCACGGTCTCCAGCAGCGTCGAGAAGAACGGCTCGAGGCTGTCGCTGTCGGTCGGCACCGTGCCGTCGGCCGGCTGCGTCAGCGAGGCGATGCCGTCGCGGGCGCAGGCGTAGACGATCGGGAACTCGATCTGGTCCTCGTCGGCGTCCAGGTCGAGGAACAGGTCGTAGGTCTCGTCCACGACGGCCGAGATCCGGGCGTCGGAACGGTCGGTCTTGTTGATGCAGAGGATCACCGGCAGCCGGGCCTGAAGCGCCTTGCGCAGCACGAACCTGGTCTGCGGCAGCGGCCCCTCGGACGCGTCGACGAGCAGCACGACGGCGTCGACCATCGACAGGCCGCGCTCCACCTCGCCGCCGAAGTCGGCGTGGCCCGGGGTGTCGATGATGTTGATGACGACCGGGTCGCCACCGCCCTTGGGGTGGTACCGCACGGCGGTGTTCTTCGCGAGGATGGTGATGCCCTTCTCGCGCTCCAGATCGTTGGAGTCCATCACGCGCTCGTCGACATGCTGGTGCGCGGCGAAGGCTCCCGCCTGCCGCAGCATGGCGTCGACCAGCGTGGTCTTGCCGTGGTCGACGTGGGCGACGATGGCGACATTGCGGATGTCATGGCGCGTAGGCATGGCTGGGGGCTTCTCCCGGAGTCGTGAGGACGAGGCGGCGGGCCACGGGCCCCTGCCGGGCGACTCCGCCACGGGCAGGGCACGGCACCGGCCTCCGACCTGGAGAGCAACGACGGCAAGCGCGAGATCGCCGGCGTCACCGGCGCCGTCGAGTTCCGCCGGGTCGGGTTCACCTACGAGGGCAGCGCCGAGCCGTCCGTCTCGGAC
>NZ_SMKI01000362.1 GCF_004348415.1 Streptomyces hainanensis | reverse complement strand
CCTCGGGGGAGGTCACCCGAGGCGGGGGGTCTTGGGAGGGAGTGGGTCAGGCGGTCTCCGCCGCCGTGGCCGGCGCCGGGATCGCGGTCCAGGAACCGCCGGCCTCGTGGGACTCCTCGACGGCGGCCAGCACCCGCTGCACCCGCAGGCCGTCCGCGAAGGACGGCTCCGGGTCGGTACCGGCGTCGATGGCCGACAGCAGGTCGACGGCCTGGTGGGCGAAGGCGTGCTCGTAGCCCAGGCCGTGACCCGGCGGCCACCAGGCTTCGAGGTAGGGGTGTTCCGGCTCGGTCACCAGGATGCGGGTGAAGCCCTGGACGACCGTGTCGGCGGTGGCGTCGTGGAAGTGGAGGACGTTGAGCTCCTCCAGGTCGAACGCCAGGCTGCCGCGGTCGCCGTTGAGCTCGATCCGCAGCGCGTTCTTGCGGCCGGTGGCGTAGCGGGTGGCCTCGAAGCTGGCCAGCGCACCGCCGTCGAGCCGGCCGAGGAAGACGGCCGCGTCGTCGACGGTGACCGCGCCGGTGCCGCCGCCGTCCGGCAGCGGACGCTCGTGGACGAACGTGTCGGTGACGGCGCTGACGCCGCTGACGAACTCGCCCGTGAGGAACTGGGCGAGGTCGACGGCGTGCGCGCCGATGTCGCCGAGCGCGCCCGAGCCGGCCCGTTCCCTGGACATCCGCCAGGTGTAGGGCGCGGTCGGGTCGGTCAGCCAGTCCTGGAGGTAGCGGGCCCGCACGTGCCGCAGCCGGCCGAGGCGCCCCTCGGCCACCAGCCGGCGGGCCAGGGACAGGGCCGGGACCCGGCGGTAGGTGAACCCGAGCATCGAACGGACGCCGTGCTCCCGGGCCTTGGCCGCGGCCTCGGCCATGGCCTCGGCCTCGGCGACGGTGTTCGCGAGGGGCTTCTCGCACAGCACGTGCTTGCCCGCCTCCAGGGCGGCGACGGCGATCTCGGCGTGCGTGTCACCGGGGGTGCAGACGTCGACGACGTGCACGTCGTCCCGCGCCACCAGGGCCCGCCAGTCGGTCTCCACCACCGGCCAGTCGAAGCGGTCGGCCAGCTCACCCGCCGCGTCCCGGTTCCGGCCGCCGAGGGCGGCGAGCCGGGGGCGCAGCGGCGGGTCGAAGAAGCTTCTGGCGTTGCGCCAGCCCTGGGAGTGGGCCATGCCCATGAAGCCGTAGCCGACCATGCCGATGCCGAGCTCCCGGCCGGCCGCCTGTTCGGCGGCCCGTGGGCGGTTGTTCGAGCTGTTGAGTGTGCTCATGCGACCTCCGTCGTCGACTGCGGGGACCTCCGGTCCGGGTTTCGGTACCGCGACGTCCGTTCGACGTCGCGGGGCCGTCAGGCCGTCGGGCCCGTCAGGACTCGAAGCCCATCGGGAGGTACTCCTCCAGGTTGTCCGCGGTCACCACGGGCGCGTCGAGCACGATGCGGCGCGGCACCTCGACCTGCACCAGGTCGGACAGGCCGCGGTCCTGGGCGATCAGCCGGGCGAGCTTGATGCCGTCGCCGGCCTGGGTGGCCGGGTAGATGACGGTGGCCTCCATCTCGCCGCTCTCGATCCAGCGCATGGCGTTGGCCGAGCCGGCGCCGCCGATGAAGAAGAACTCGTCGCGGCCGGCGTTGTCGAAGGCGGCCTTGACGCCGACACCCTGGTCGTCGTCGTGGTTCCAGATGATGTCGATCTCGTTGGCCGCCTGGAGCAGGTTGGAGGCGGCCTCCTCGCCGGACTCGACGGTGAACTCGGCGGCGACGCGGTTGTCGACGTTCTGGCCGCAGGCCTCCAGCGCGTCGGCGAAGCCCTGCGAACGCTCCTGGGTCAGCGGCAGCGAGTCGATGCCGGCGATCTCGGCGATCACGGCGCCGTCGCCGAGGTCGTTCTCGGCGACCAGCTGGCAGGCGTACTCGCCGGCCGAGACGCCCATGCCGTAGTTGTCGCCGAGGATGGTGGCGCGGGCCGCGGCGGGGTCGGAGAACTCGCGGTCGACGTTGACCACCGGGATGCCGGCCTCCATGGCCTGCATGGCCACCTGGGTGAGCGCGGCGCCGTCGGTGGGCAGCAGCACGATCGCGTCGACGCCGTCGTTGATGAAGGTCTCGATGGCGCTGATCTGGGCGCTCGGGTCGTTGGTGCCCTCGGCCATCCGCAGCTCGACGTCGGAGTACTGCTCGGCGGTCTGCTCGGCGAAGCTGTTGATGGCCGCCAGCCAGCCGTGGTCGGCCTGGGGGCCGGAGAAGCCGATGACGACGTTCTCGCCGGGGTCGTCGTTGGAGCTGGCCGCGTTCTGCTGACCGTCGTCGGCGGGCTCGGTGTTGTCGTCCTCGGGTGTGTTGCTGGTACAGGCGGCGAGCAGACCGACCGCGGCCAGTCCGACACCGACCCGGGTGAACATCCGCCGACGGGTGCTGTTTCTGGGCATGACTGTCTCCGGTGATTGTTCCGGCTGCCGCCGGCGATTCGGGATGGGCCGGGTCCGACTCCGGGTCACCCGGGGCCGACTCCGACCGATGGTTGCGGTGCGGTTCCAGGGCCGTGAGGCCCTGTCCCCGCCGGTGCCGCCGGCTACCACCGGCGGTTGATCAGCTCGTGCCCGGCCGCCGTCGCGTCCGGGGACTTCCGGTTCCGGCCCGACCGTCGTCGGACCGCGCCCGGCGGAGCCGGGGCCGCCGCCGTGGGCGGGGTGTGGCGGCCGTCCCCCGGCCTGCGGTGAGGACGGGGCGCCGGCAACGGCGCGTTACGTTCGGCCGCTGCCCGACGAGACCCGCTGCTGGAGCAGCACCGCGGCGACGATGATCGCGCCCTTGGCGACGTTCTGCGAGGAGGAGTCGAGGTTGTTGAGGGTGAACACGTTGGTCAGCGTGGTGAAGATCAGCACGCCGAAGACGGTGCCGACGACGGTGCCGCGGCCGCCGCTGAGCAGGGTGCCGCCGATCACCACGGCCGCGATGGCGTCGAGTTCGGCCAGCTGGCCGTGAGTGGAGGTGCCGGCCGTGGTGCGGGCCAGGAGCATCACCGCGGCGAGCCCGCAGGCGAGGCCGAGCAGCAGGTAGAGGATGGTGGTGTGCCGGCGGACGTCGATGCCGGCGAGGCGGGCCGCCTCCGGGTTGCCGCCGACCGCGAGGGTGCGCCGGCCGAAGGTGGTGCGGTTGAGCAGCACCCAGCCGCCGGCCGCGGTCAGCGCGAAGATGATCACCAGGACCGGGATGCCGGCGACCTCGGCGCCGAAGAAGTCGACGAGCCCGGTCTCGGTCACCACCTGGGTCTGCCGGTCCGAGATGAGCTCGGCGAGGCCCCGGGCCGCCGCCATCATGGCGAGGGTGGCGATGAAGGGCGCCATCCGCCCGTAGGCGGTCAGCACTCCGTTGATCAGGCCCGCGCCGGCGCCCACCATCAGCGCGGTGGTGACCATCACGATCCAGTGGAAGTCGGCCGCCATCTGCTGGGTGGACAGGGTGGTCGCCCAGACCGAGGCCAGCGCCATCACGGCGCCCACCGACAGGTCGATGCCGCCGCCGGTGATGACGAAGGTCATGCCGACGCTGATCACGCCGATCACCGACGCGAGCCGCAGGATCGTCATCATGTTGTCGAAGCTGGCGAACCGGTCGCCCGCGGTCGCGACACCGATCAGGCACAGCAGCAGCAGGGCTATCACCAAGCCCACGTTGCGACCGGCCGGGCTGGCCAGCAGGCCGCCGATCCGCTGCGCGGGCCCCGGCGGCGGCGCCGCGGCGGCGTCACCCGGCCGCTGCTCGGCTTGTGTCTGAGCGCTCACTGTCAACTCTCCTCGATCGCTTCTCTGTCGGCGCGAGGCCGGGTCCTGCCGTGGGCGGCGGTCATGCCACCGCTCCTTCCATCACCAGGTCGAGCACGCGGTGTTCGTCGATGTCCTCGGCGGCCGACTCGGCGACGATCCGCCCGTCGGAGACCACGAGCACCCGGTCGGCGAGCCCGATGACCTCCTCGATCTCGCTGGACACCAGGACCACACCGATGCCCTGGTTGGCCAGCCCCCGGATCAGGGCGTAGATCTCGGCCCGGGCGCCGACGTCCACGCCGCGGCTCGGCTCGTCGAGCAGCAGCACCCTGCAGCCGCGCAGCAACCAGCGGGCCAGCACGACCTTCTGCTGGTTGCCGCCCGAGAGGTTGCCCACCGGGCGGTTGACGCCGGCCGGCCGCACGTCGAGCGACTCGGTGTGCTCGGCCGCCTCGCGCCGCTCCTTGGCGTTGTCCATGAAGCCGGCGCGGTGGAAGCGCGCCAGGCTGGCCAGCGTGATGTTGCGGTAGACGGCGTCGCCCAGGATCAGCGCCTGGCTCTTGCGCTCCTCGGGGCAGAAGCCGACCCCGGCGGCCATCGCCGCGCCGACCCGGCCGGGACGGAGCGGCTTCCCGGCGACCCGCACGGTGCCCGCGGTGGGCTTGCGGGCGCCGTAGACGGTCTCCAGGATCTCGGAGCGCCCCGAGCCGACGAGCCCGGCGAGGCCGACGATCTCGCCCGGCCGGACGCTGAACGCGACGTCGCTGAACTCGCCCTTCCTGGCCAGCCCCTCGACTTCCAGCACCGGCTCGGCCGACACGTCGTCGGCGGTCGCGCGGTCCGGGAAGACGTACTCGATGGACCGGCCGGTCATCAGCCGGATGATCTCGGAGGTCGGGGTGTCGGCGGCCGGCAGGCCCGAGGCGGCGGTGCGGCCGTCCTTGAGCACGGTGATGCGGTCGCCGATCCGCCGGATCTCCTCCAGGCGGTGCGAGATGTAGATGATCGCGATGCCCTGCGCCGCGAGGTCGGCGATGACCGTGAAGAGGCGGTTGACCTCCTCCTGGTCGAGGACGGCCGACGGCTCGTCCATCACGATCAGTTGGGCGTCGTGCGAGAGGGCGCGGGCCATGCTGACGATCTGCTTGCCGGCCGCGGAGAGCGCGCCGACCTCCTGGGTCGCGGACATCTCGGGGTGACCGAGGCGCCGCAGCAACTCCGTGGTGGCGGCGTTGATCTCGCCGCGCGCGGTGAAGCCGGCCCTGGCGCGCTCGTGGCCGAGGTAGACGTTCTCGGCCACCGAGAGCCCGTCGACCAGGTCGAGTTCCTGGTAGATCGTGGCGATGCCGCGGTTCAGCGCGGCCATCGGGCGCGGGAAGCGAACCTCCTCGCCGCGCCACAGGATGCGTCCCCCGTCGGGCTGGTGGGCCCCGGCCAGGACCTTGATCAAAGTTGACTTGCCGGCGCCGTTCTGCCCCAGGAGGCAGTGCACCTCGCCGGGCAGGACGTCGAGGTCGATGCCGTCGAGCGCTTTGACACCGGGGAAGTGCTTGACGATGTCGTGCATCGCCAGCAGCGGTTCTGCAACGTCCTCCGCCTCGGACGGGCCGGACGTCTTCGGGGGGCCTGTCATGGGCAGCAAGGTATGGAGGCTTTTGCCGGACGTCAATAGAAAGCGCACCGGTTTGTGTTGGAAGTTTGGGCGGTACCTGAACTAAGCCCCCCACGTTGTATCGTTACCCAAGCTCCTACGGCCCGCAGACGACAGAAGGGCAGGGCACACCATGGCGGAGAACGGCACCCTCCCCGCCGGGCAGGCGGCGGGCACGGCCGCGCTGCTTCGGCTGGTGCGGGACGGCCGGCCGCGTACCCGGGCCGAGTTGGTCGCGGAGACCGGCATGGGCCGCTCGGCCATCGCCGAGCGCGTCGACACCCTGCTCGGCTCCGGGCTGCTGACCCAGACGGACAACGCCCCCTCCACCGGCGGCCGGCCGCCGTCCACCTTCGTCTTCAACGCGGCCGCCCGCGTGGTGCTGGCCGCCGACATCGGCGCCACGCACGCCAAGACGGCGATCACCGACCTCTCCGGCACCGTGCTCGCCGACGAGGACCTGGTGCTGGAGGTCGCGGCGGGCCCCGAGGCCGTCCTCAAGCAGGTGAGCGAGCACGGCGAGTCCCTGCTGACCAGGGTCGGCCGCGCCCAGGGCGATCTGCTCGGCATCGGCATCGGCCTGCCAGGCCCCGTGGAGCACGCCTCGGGCAAGCCCACCAACCCGCCGATCATGCCCGGCTGGGACGGCTTCGACGTCCCCGGCTACGTGCAGGAGCTGCTGAACAGCCCGGTGTTGGTGGACAACGACGTGAACCTGATGGCGCTCGGCGAGCACCGCACCCAGTGGCACGAGCGGCAGCACATGATCTTCGTCAAGATCGCCACCGGCATCGGCAGCGGCCTGATCGCCGACGGCCGGCTGCACCGCGGCTCCCAGGGCGCCGCCGGCGACATGGGCCACGTGCAGCTCCCGCACGAGGCGGACGTGCCGTGCCGCTGCGGCAACACCGGCTGCCTGGAGGCCGTGGCCAGTGGCGCCGCCCTCGCCGCCCGGCTGACCGAGCTCGGCATGGAGGCCCGCAGCAGCGCCGACGTGGTGGCCCTGGCACGGAACGGCTCGGTCACCACCCTCAAGCTGGTCCGCCAGGCCGGCCGACACATCGGCGAGGTGCTGGCCACCGCCGTGAGCTTCTTCAACCCCTCGGTGATCGTCATCGGCGGCGCGCTCTCGCAGGCCGGCGAGCACCTGATCGCCGGCATCCGCGAGGTCGTCTACCAACGCTCGCTGCCGCTGGCCACCCAGGACCTGCGCATCGTGCAGTCCCGCGCCGGCGAGCGGGCCGGCGTCTACGGTGCGGCCGCCATGGTGGTGGAGCACGCCTTCGCCCCGGCCCACCTCCCCCGCTATCTGATGACTCCGGACGCCGAGACCGCCGACACCGCCGCCCGCGCCTCGGCCTGAGCCACTGTCCGGGGCCGCCGTCCGGGCCTCAGGGGCCCGCCCGACGGATCGACAGGATCCACCGCACGGGCCCCTTGGCGCGTCAGCCGCCCCGGATCACCGGGGGCTCCGGCTCACCGGATGCCCCGGATCGCCGGAAGCCCCGGATCACCGGAAGAGGCCGCCGACCGAACCGGTCAGCCCCTGGAGCACGACCTGACCGACCGGCATGCCGCCCGCCGCGGCCCGGGCGAGATACCCGGCCTCGTCGGACATGGCCTGGCCGGTGTGGCCGGCGTGGGTCGAGTCGCTGGCCAGCGAGGCCTGGGACATCACCTCGGACGTCGCCTCGGTGACCTCCTCGGCGCTCATCGTCTGGCCGTTGCCGTAGGTGACCTGGCCGTTGCCACCGTCGAAGACGATGTCCGAGCAGGAGTAGAAGTTCTCCTGGCTGTCGGAACGGGTCCAGTGCACGAACATCAGCGCGTTGCCACTACGGCTCGGCAGCTGGACGTTCCAGTAGTAGTGACCGTCCTCGCTGCCCACGCCACCCCGCTGCGGCGGGTTGGTCACGGTGCTGATCCGCTCCAGGTTGGCCCACGTCAGCGGCTGGGTCGGCGAGTACCCCTGCCGGGTGATGTAGACGTCGAACCGGCCCGGGTGGTGCGCCCAGTTGCTGTGCCGCAGCTCGATGTTGGCCCCGGAGGTCAGGTGCGTGGTGGGCCAGTCAGCGCGAGTCGCGTTGTAGGACGAGAAGTTGAACGGACCGCGGTTGCCGCCGCTGCACAGGGTGCCGTCCGGGATGTAACCGGTCGTCCGGCCACCGCCGTTGGAGTCCAACACGGCGAACCAGTTGTACAGCGGGGTGGTGCCGCTCTGCTGAACGGCGTTGGCACAGGCCGGGTTGGCCGGCATCTGCGTGCTGCTGTTCTGCCGCAGGTCCAGGTAGCACAGGTAGGTACGGGAGCCCGGCATCATGGTGGCTCCGTGAGCCGCCGCCGGGGACGGGAGGGACGCCATCACGAGAGACAGCAGCGCTGCTCCCAGGACGCCCGCGAGGCGGAATTTCCTGACCGGCGACCTTCGCCGGCCGGTGGGGGGTTGAATCGACACGGATTCTCCTCTGGAAAAGTCGTCTGCCGACGCTGGCAGCCGACGGCACCGACCCACTGACTGCCGTGCATCGGTGCACCGACGGCCCGTCGTCGGTACCGCAGCCGCGCGTGGGAGCGCTCCCGCAATCAACGTAGCGGCTGGCGCCGCCTTTGGTAAGCGTCTGTTCCGGCCCGCCATGGTCGCGCGCCGGCCGTTCCCGGCCGCCGCGCCACGGCGCGGCGCGCCCGCTTCCCCCCTACCGGCCACTCGGCGCGGGCCCGGCGCGCCAACGGTGCCGGGCGGACCTGCGGTTCCCCGACGGCTCGCGGCTCGCCCCCCGCGGATGTCCGCCGACCGGGGCGGGGCGGGGC
>NZ_SMKI01000361.1 GCF_004348415.1 Streptomyces hainanensis | reverse complement strand
GCCACACCCTTACCCCGGGATAACCACCACCCGGGCTGGACTACCTTCCTGCGTCACCCCATCACTCACCTACTACCCCCTCGGGTCACCGGCTCCACCACTCCCACCTCGTCCGAAGACTCAGCAGCGGCGCTCGACACCCCGAGGCTCTTCCTGGGCGAGCGCCTGCTCGACTCCGACGCGCCGCTCGGCATCGGCGGCGTCCGCGACGGCGTGCTGCTCGGCCGCGGCGCGCCGGCGCCCCACCGGGCCAGCGCCGCCCGCGCCTGGACCCCGCCCGCCACCGACCCGGCGCTCCTCGAACTGCGCCACGTCTCGGGCCCCGGCGCCGGCCGGATCTGGCGGCTCGGCCCCGGCGCCTACGAGATCGGCACCGACCGCAGCTGCGCCATCCGGCTCGCCGACAGCTCGACCGACGACCCGAACGAGGACGACGGGCTGCCCCCCGCCGGCACTTGGATCACCGTCCACACCGACGGCACCGCCAGCTACCGGCTGCCCGAGGACGCCGACTTCGACCAGTGCGGGCTGCGCAGCCTCACCCCGCCGCCGCCCGTCGACCCCGAGACCGGCACCCCGCTCACCGACGAGGAGCCGGCGGGTCCGCAGGACGGCGGTCCCGGCGGGCACAGCGTCGAGCCGACGCACACCATCGGCCCCGACGGCCAGCCGGAGCCGCCCGAGCCGCCGCCCCCCGGCCAACTGCCGCCGCCGGACGCCGGCTTCGAGGACTGGCCGCTCTTCGCCGACCTCACGCTCGGCGACCACCTGCTGCGTCTGACGCCGCCGTTCGAGCCGGACGCCGCCGTCAAGCCGGCCCCCGACGGCCTGACCATGGACTACAACCGGCCGCCCCGCATCGTCCCGCCGCTGGACGCCGAGAACCTGAGCCTGCCGGGCCCGCCGTCGCCCCCCGGGCCGCGCACCTTCCCGCTCATGCTCATGCTCTCGCCGCTGGTCATGGGCCTCGCCATGATGGCGATATTCCGGTCCTTCTACTTCATGATCCTCATCCTGTTCACGCCGCTGATGGCGGTGGGCAACTGGCTGACGGGCCGCCGCTCCAACCGGAAGCGGCACGAGGAGCAGATGCGCCGCTTCCGACTGCGCCGCGCCGCCCTCGAACACGAGATGCGCCGGGCCACCGTCGAGGAGCGCGGGCTGCGCAACGAGGCGTCCCCCGACCCCGCGGCCGTCCAGCTCACCGCGACGGGCCCCGGCCGCCAACTGTGGGAACGACGGCGGCACCACGGCGACTACCTCACCCTGCGGCTCGGCACCGTCGCCCGCGCCTCGCTCAAGAAGATCAGCGACCAGGCGCGCGAGACCAACCACCGCCAGGTGCACTGGCGCCTCGCCGACGTGCCGCTCGGCGCCGAGATCCGCCAGCTCGGCGTGCTCGGCCTCACCGGCACCAGCACCACCGCCCGCGCCGTCGCCCGCTGGGCCGTCGCCCAGTCCGCCGTCCTGCACAGCCCGCGCGACCTGCGGATCGTCGTCCTCACCGACGAACAGCACGTCGACGACTGGGCCTGGGTCCGGTGGCTGCCCCACCTCAGGCCCGCCAGGTCAGGCACCGGCGCCCCGCTGATCGCCCTCGGCAACGACCCCGAGTCCACCTCCCGCCGGGTCAGCGAGCTCTTCGCCGAGATCCAGGTCAGGACGGCCGTCACCGGCGGCGCCGGGCGGCAGGCCGCCGCGCCCGCCGAGCCCGACGTGCTGGTCATCATGGACGGCGCCTACCGGCTGCGCGAGGTGCCCGGCGTCACCCAGATCCTCACCGAGGGGCCCCCGGCCCGGATCTTCAGCATCTGCCTCGACGAGCGCGAGCGGCTGCTGCCCGAGCAGTGCACCGCCGTCGTCACCGCCGTCGGCAACCGGCTCACCGTCCGCAGCTCGGGACACCCGACCGTCACCGGCGTGCGCGCCGACCAGGTCGACCCCGAGTGGTGCGAGGAGGCGGCCCGCGCCCTCGCCCCACTGCGCGACGTCAGCGTGGACGCCGACGCCGGACTCCCCACCGAGGTACGGCTGTTGCCGCTGCTCGGCCAGGAGCCGCCCAACCCGGCCGCGCTGGTGGCCGACTGGCAGCGCCGGCCGGCCAGCACCGCCTTCGTCATCGGCTCGGGCTTCGAGGGGACCGCCGTGCTCGACCTGGCGGCCGACGGCCCGCACGGACTGATCGGCGGCACCACCGGATCCGGCAAGTCCGAACTGCTCCAGACCATGATCGCCTCGCTGGCCGCCGTCAACCGGCCCGACGAACTGACCTTCGTGCTCGTCGACTACAAGGGCGGCAGCGCCTTCCGCGAGTGCGCGGAACTGCCGCACACCCTGGGCATGATCACCGACCTCGACGGCCACCTGGTGCAGCGCGCCCTGGCCTCGCTGGACGCCGAACTCAAGCGCCGCGAACAGCTGCTGGCCGACGTCGGCGTCAAGGACCACCGCGAGTACCGGGCCAAGCGGGCCCGTGAACCCGAGCTGCCCCCGCTGCCCCGACTGCTGCTCGTCATCGACGAGTTCGCCACCCTGGTCCGTGAACTCGTCGAGTTCGTACCAGGACTGATCAGCCTCGCGCAGCGCGGCCGCTCGCTCGGCCTGCACCTGATGCTCGCCACCCAGCGCCCGGCCGGCGCCGTCAGCAACGAGATCCGCGCCAACACCAACCTGCGGGTCGCGCTGCGCGTCACCGACCGCACCGAGTCCACCGACATCATCAACTCGCCGGCCGCCTCCGGGATCTCGCCCGCCACCCCGGGCCGGGCCATGATCCGGCGCGGCGACGGCCCGCCGCTCCCGTTCCAGACCGCCTGGGTCGGCGCCGAGCGCGCGCCCGCCGACGGCACCGGCGAGACCCGCGCCGGCACCGGACCCCGGGCGGTCCGCGGCGCCGAGCTGACCTGGCAGCAGCTGGGCCGGCCCGTCGCCATGCCGACCGACCTCGACGACCTCGTCGCCGCCCCCGAGGCCGAGGCGGGCGAGCCCCAGGACCCGCCCACCGACCTCAGCGAGCTGGTGGCCGCGGTGCGCGCCGCGGCCGAGGTGCTGCCCGACTTCACGCCGCAGCCGCGCCCCTGGCTCCCGCCGCTCGACGAGCGCGTCACCATGCCGGAACCCGAGACCGACCCGGCCCCCGGCTCCCTGCGGCTGCAGCCCGTGCCCTACGCCTACTTCGACCTGCCGCACCGGCAGGACCAGCGGCTCGGCTACCTGGACTTCGCGTCCTTCGGCCACCTCTACGTCATCGGCGCACCCCGCTCGGGCCGCACCCAGACGCTCCGCACCATCGCCGGCGCGGCCGCCACCTACCTGACCACCGACCAACTGCACATCTACGGCATCGACGCCGGCGGCGGCGGCCTCTCGACGCTGGAGACCCTGCCGCACTGCGGCTCGGTGGTCTCCCGCCACGACCCCGAGCGCCTCGACCGCCTCGTCCGCCGGCTGATGGCCGAACTCACCGAGCGGCAGAGCCAGATCGCCCGCGAGGACGTGACCTCGATCTCCGAGCTGCGCGCCAAGCTGCCGAAGGCCGAACGCCCCGCGCACCTGCTGCTGCTGATCGACGGCTGGGACGCGCTCAACAGCATGCTCGACAAGTACGACGGCGGCCGGCTGCTCGACGAACTGCTCCGGCTGCTGCGCGAGGGCGCCGCCGCCGGCATCCACGTGATCGCCACCTCCGAGCGCATCCTGCTCGGCGGCCGCCCGGCCCAGCACAACGACCGCCGGCTGCTGCTCCGCCAGACCGACCGGATGGACTTCGCCGCGGCGGGCATCAACCGGCGTTCCGTGCCCGAGCGCATCCCGCCGGGACGCGGCTGGTTCACGCCGGGCGCCACCGAGGCGCAGATCCTGCTCCTGCCGGCGCAGACGCCGGCGGCCGGCACCGGTTCGAAGCTGGACAAGGCGCCGGCCAGGGGCCGCGGCGACCAGGCCGACGCGCTCCGCGCCATCGGCCGCCGCGCCACCGCCCGCGACTCCGGGATCGCCGACGGGCAGCGGCCGTTCCAGATCAGCGAACTGCCCACCGTGGTCGGCTTCCAGGAGGCCGTGGACCTGATCCCCGAGGAGCAGCGCCGCCCGATGTGGGCGCTGCTCGGCCTCGGCGGCGACGAGGCGGCGCCGATCGGCTACGACTTCACCGCCGACGTCGGCTCCTTCATCGTCGCCGGCCCGCCCGGCAGCGGCCGCTCCAACACCCTCGCCGCGATGTCCGTCTCCCTGTTGATGGGCGGTACGGCGCTGGTGGTGCTGACCCCCAGGGACTCGCCGCTGCGCCGCCTGGCGGCGCACGGCCTGGCCCGGGTGCTGTCCTCGTCCGACCCGACGGGCGACGAACTGGAGGCCGCGCTCAAGTCGTTGGAGGGGCGGCCGGCCGTGGTGGTGGTCGACGACGCCGAGATGCTCATGTCGGGCCGCGCCGACCAGGCACTGCGCCGCGTCGCCTCGGCGGGCCGGGACCGCGGCCTCGCCCTGCTGCTCGCCGGCCCGGCGGACGGCATGACCGCGATGGGCTGGATCGGCATCGTCCGCCGGGCCAGGCGCGGGATGCTGCTGGCGCCGAAGAACCTGGGCGAGGGCGAACTGGTCGGCGTCCGGCTGGCGCCGGAACAGCTCCGCCCGCCGTCCACCCCCGGCCGCGCCTGGCTCGCCGACCGTCAGGGTCGCCCGGTCGCCATCCAGATCCCGCTGACCGTCCTCCAGGAGTAACGCCCGTCTCCCGTACGGTCCTTCGCGGCCCGGCCCCTCCCCGGGGGCCGGGCCGCGCCCCGTTCCGCCGCCTACCCGGCCGCCTACTCGGCCGCCTTCTCCGCCGCCTGCCGCGCCGCCCTCCTCGTCGCCGCCAGGCTGGTGAGCGTCGTGACCACCAGCACGCCGCAGATGACGCCCAGCGAGACCGGGGTGGAGATCTCCGGCACGTGCAGGCTCGTCGTCTCGTGGAGGCCGTGCAGGACCAGCTTCACGCCGATGAAGGCGAGGATGGCCGACAGGCCGTACGACAGGTGGACCAGCTTCTTCAGCAGCCCGACGATGAGGAAGTACAGCTGACGCAGGCCCATCAGCGCGAAGGCGTTCGCCGTGAACACGATGTACGGGTCCTGGGTCAGGCCGAAGATCGCCGGGATCGAGTCCACCGCGAACAGGACGTCCGTGAGGCCGATCGCCAGCATGACGATCAGCATCGGGGTGACCAGCCGCCTGCCGTTCTCGCGGATGACCAGCTTCGTGCCGTGCCACGCGTCGGTGGAGGGCACGCGGCGCTGGATGGCCTTCAGCAGACGGCCCTCCTCCCAGTTCTCGTCCTCCTCGTCGGCGCGGGCCTCCTGGACGAACTTCCAGGCGGTCCAGACGAGGAAGGCGCCGAAGACGAAGAAGACCCAGGCGAACCTGTTGATCGCGGCCGCGCCGAGGGCGATGAAGACGGCGCGCATCACCAGCGCGATCAGCACGCCGACCATCAGCACCCGCTGCTGGTAGATCGACGGCACCGCGAACTTCGCCATGATCAGCACGAAGACGAAGAGGTTGTCGACGCTGAGCGACTTCTCGGTGATGTACCCCGCGAAGAACTCACCGGACGCCTGCCCGTCACCCCAGACCAGCACGCCGACGCCGAAGAGCACGGCCAGCACGACCCAGACGACCGTCCAGACCCCGGCCTCCCTGAGCGAGACCTCGTGCGGCTTGCGGCCGCCTATGAAGAAGTCGGCCGCGATGAGCACACACAGCCCGACGACCGTGAGCACCCACACGGTCACTGAGACGTCCAACGTCGATCCCTCTCCTTGATGCGAACCTGAAGACGGCTCAAGGATCACCAAGAAGTGGTAAAGGAAACGTCAGGAGTTCGCCTCATGCCGCGGCGGCCGGACCCCGCCCAGGGGTCCGGCCGCCGTCACACCTCGGCGGAGGCTGTCACCCGTGGCCGGTGAGCTGGGTGCGGTCCTCGTTCCAGGTGACCGGCGTGCCGCCGATGTTGTTCTCGCTGTTCCACTCGGGCGGGTCCGGGGGCTCGGTGGTGAAGTCCTCGGCCGTGACCTCGTAGCCGCCCTCACCGTCCAGGCTGGAGAGCGTGGACGAGAAGAGCTCCGCGTCGTTGTTCTGCAGGCTCTCCTTGATGCCGGTGAAGATGTTCGCGAAGATCTGGAGGTTGCCGGCCGCCGACTGCAGCGACCGGCTGAACTCCTCGTACGCGGTCTTCAGGGCCGGGCTGGCCTGCTCCAGGTAGAGCCCGTTGTCCAGCAGCGTGCTGACCTCGGCCATCAGGCTGTAGATCTCGGGGATGATGATGCCGCACTGGGTGCTGAGCTTCGTCGTGGTGTCGAGAATGCCCGCGTAGTCGGCGGAGAGATCCGCCATGGTCGCCTCCTTCGTTCGTGGTCGGTGGTGGAGTGGGGGCGCGGCGGCCCGCTACTGCGCCGGCGGGTTGTTGAGGTTGTTCGCCATCTGCTCGTCGAGGTCGATCATGCCGTCCTTGATCGCGACGAACTGGTCGGCGAACGAGCTGATGTTGGTGATCAGCTCGGTCAACTGGGTGTGGAACTCGGTGTACTTCTGGGTGAGCACGCCGCCGGTGTTCGGCATGATCAGGTGGTTCGCCAGCGCGTCGTCGACCGCGGCCTTGGCCGCGTCGGCGGCCGGCTGGATGACCGTCTCGTTGCTGGTGCGCATGGCCGTGGCGGCGCTGTCCACGTCCTGGTAGGTGATGCTGATGTTGGGCATGGCCGGGTCTCCCTCGGTCGCTCGGACGAATTGCGTGGTGCCGTGAAGTAGCTGGGGTCAGTCCTCCGCGTCCTCGTCCACCCACCGGTTGCCGGGGCCCTCACGGGTGTACGTGGTGGTCGTCTCGTTCCCGTCCTCGTCCGTCTCGGTGACGGTCCTGGTTCCGGAACCGTCCTCGTTGATCGTGACGTCCTCGACGCTCTTCGTGCCGTCGGAGTTCTCGGTGGTGACGGTGTAGTCGCGGTCGTCGTAGTGCAGACCGTCGGTCCTGTCCCCCTCGTACTCCCTGACGGACGTCGACTCGTCCTCGCCATGCGTCGTCGTCGCGTTCTCCTTGACGACCTCGCCGTCGGCGTCGTACGTGTAGTCCGTGACGGTCTTCGTCTCCGACTCGTCCGGCAGCTCGACGGTCACCGTCTCCTGGGAGACGTTGCCGTCGTCGTCGTACGTGTAGTCGGTGGTCTGGGTGATCTCCTCGCCGTCCGGCAGGGTGGTGGTCGAGGTCTCGCTCGTGATCTCGAAGTCCTCGTTGTACGAGAGCGTGACCTCCGTCGTCGAGCCGTCGGCGTTGGTGAACTTCATCCGGCTCGGCGGGTTCTCGTCCGGGACGGGCGGCTCGTCGGGGCTCGGTTGCTGGGGAGCCTTGTTCTCGTCGAGGTCGTTCTCCCACTGCTCGCAGAAGTCCGGGCGGTCGTCCTCGGCGCAGACCTCGCCCATCACCGCGTCGGGGTGCTCCTCGAAGTAGTCGGACGCGCCGATGCTCTCCAGGTACTCGTTCCACTCCTCGGTTGCCTCGACCCAGTTCTCGTGGCGCTCCTTCTCGTCCAGCCAGCGGTTGAACTCCGACTTGGCCGAGGCGGCCGCCGCGCCGGCGGCGATCTCCGAGTCCTGCTGGAACAGGGCCTGCGCGACGCCCTCGAAGGTGTCGCCGAACTGCCGCAGCTTCTCGGTGGCCTTCTCGGTTCGCTGCTTCGACATCCGGAAGAACACACTGAACTGGCTGGACAGATAGCTGGAGCCGAACACCGCCGTGTTCTCGGAGGCGGTGCGGTTCCCCAGCTCCGCGAACTTGCCGCTGCCGCCGCCGTCGCCCGCCTGGTCGGCGAGCGAGTGCATGCCGCGCTGCATGGCGTAGAGCTCTTCGTAGTCCATCAAGAAGTCGGGCATACGCGCCTCCCGGGCCCGGTGGTCGTCGGCCCCCGCGTGGGGGGCGCCTTCTCACCCTCCACGCACCAGCCGTGGGGAAGGTTCAGGCCGATCGCGGAAGTGAACCCCGGAGCCCGCTCGCGCGTGGAGGTTGCGAGGGAGGCCACCGGAGCCCCCGCGGCAGCGAGACGCAGCGAAGAAGGAGAGGGATCCAGGTTATGCCCCGCCCGCCGGACTGGAGTGCGATCAACCTGGGTGAGGACCCGACGCCGGGTGATCCGGACGAACTTCAGTCGCTGATTGACTCGCAGGCCGATCTCCTGGATATCGCTGATGAGGTCGACAGCAGTCTGACCA
>NZ_SMKI01000360.1 GCF_004348415.1 Streptomyces hainanensis | reverse complement strand
AAGCAAGGGGCGGGCGGGCTCCGCCGCCGCGCGTCCCGTGCGAAGCGCGGAGTGGGCGCGGCCACCGCGGCGAAGCCGCGAGGCGCCACGCGGAACGCGGAACGGGCGGGCCGGCTGCCGGGCGAAGCCCGTCGGCCCACGGCACGAAGCCGGGGGCGGGTGTGCCCGCGGGCGCGCGGCCCGCGCGCAATGCGTGGAACAGCCGGACGGGCCACCGGAACCCGGCCCTGCCGGGCGAAGCACGGAAACGGGCGGCGGAGCCGCTGAGCGGCACGGCGTGCGACAGGTGCCGGACCGGCGCCGCCAACCGCCGTGCCAGGCGCGGATACCGGCGCCCCGGCGGCGAAGCCGCGCGGCACCGCGCGAAGCGGGCCCCCCGGAACGGCGGCCCGGTGGCGAAGCCGCACCGCGAAGCGGGAAACCCACGGAGCGGACGGCCGCCGGGAGCCCTCCGGAAACGGCGGGGGCCCGCCCGGCGGCTGGGAGCCGCCGGGCGGGCCCGGGAACTTCGAGGACGGTGCGCGGCAACGTGCAATCCGGCAAGCCGTCAGAAGTCCATCCCACCGCCCATGTCGCCCGCACCGGCGCCGGCGCCGGCCGCCGCCTTCTCGGGCTTGTCGGCGATGACGGCCTCGGTGGTGAGGAAGAGGGCCGCGATGGACGCCGCGTTCTGCAGGGCGGAGCGGGTGACCTTGGCCGGGTCGATGATGCCCTCGGCCAGCAGGTCGACGTACTCGCCGGTGGCCGCGTTCAGGCCGTGGCCCGGGGTCAGGCCGCGGACCTTCTCGACCACGACGCCGCCTTCGAGGCCGGCGTTGACCGCGATCTGCTTCAGCGGGGCCTCGAGCGCCAGCTTGACGGCGGCGGCACCGGTGGCCTCGTCGCCGTCCAGGTCCAGCTTGTCGAAGACCGAGGCGGCCTGCAGCAGGGCGACGCCACCACCGGCGACGATGCCCTCCTCGACGGCGGCCTTGGCGTTGCGCACCGCGTCCTCGATGCGGTGCTTGCGCTCCTTGAGCTCCACCTCGGTGGCGGCGCCGGCCTTGATGACGGCCACGCCGCCGGCCAGCTTCGCGAGGCGCTCCTGGAGCTTCTCGCGGTCGTAGTCCGAGTCGGAGTTCTCGATCTCGGCGCGGATCTGGTTGACGCGGCCCTGGACCTGCTCGCTGTCACCGGCACCGTCGACGATGGTGGTCTCGTCCTTGGTGATGACCACCTTGCGGGCGCGGCCCAGCAGGTCGAGGGTGGCGTTCTCCAGCTTGAGGCCGACCTCCTCGGAGATGACCTGGCCGCCGGTGAGGATGGCGATGTCGTTGAGCATGGCCTTGCGGCGGTCGCCGAAGCCCGGGGCCTTGACGGCGACGGACTTGAAGGTGCCGCGGATCTTGTTCACGACGAGCGTGGACAGGGCCTCGCCCTCGACGTCCTCGGCGATGATCAGCAGCGGCTTGCCGGACTGCATGACCTTCTCCAGCAGCGGCAGCAGGTCCTTCACGCTGCCGATCTTGGAGTTGACGATGAGGATGTAGGGGTCCTCGAGCTCCGCCTCCATGCGCTCCATGTCGGTGGCGAAGTAGGCGGAGATGTAGCCCTTGTCGAAGCGCATGCCCTCGGTGAGCTCGAGCTCGAGCCCGAAGGTCTGCGACTCCTCGACGGTGATGACGCCTTCCTTGCCGACCTTGTCCATGGCCTCGGCGATGAGCTCGCCGATCTGGGTGTCGCCGGCGGAGATGGAGGCGGTGGAGGCGATCTGCTCCTTGGTCTCGACCTCCTTGGCCTGACCGAGCAGGGCCTCGGAGACCTTCTCGACCGCGGCCTCGATGCCACGCTTCAGGGCCATCGGGTTGGCACCGGCGGCCACGTTGCGCAGGCCCTCGCGGACCAGGGCCTGGGCCAGCACGGTGGCGGTGGTGGTGCCGTCGCCAGCGACGTCGTCCGTCTTCTTGGCGACCTCCTTGACGAGCTCCGCGCCGATCTTCTCGTAGGAGTCCTCGAGCTCGATCTCCTTGGCGATGGAGACACCGTCGTTGGTGATGGTCGGAGCGCCCCACTTCTTCTCAAGGACCACGTTCCGACCCTTGGGGCCGAGCGTGACCTTGACGGCGTCCGCGAGCTGGTTCATCCCGCGCTCGAGGCCGCGCCGCGCCTCCTCGTTGAACGCGATGATCTTGGCCATGTGAAGGGGTCCTCCCAGGTACCGGGGTGGATTACTCCGGACCGCGCTGGCGCCCGCGACGGACGGCCCATCGGCCGGTGGTTCCTTGCCCCACCTGCCGAACGGACCTCACCGAACCGGTCCTTGCTGTCACTCTCACCCGGAGAGTGCTAACGCCCATGATTAGCACTCTCCCCCCGAGAGTGCAAGCGGCGACCGGGGCGGGAGACGCGCCGAGGGCCCGCGCCCAAGGTGCGGGCGCGGGCCCTCGGTATCGAGGCCGTGGTACGGTCGGGCGATTCAGACGGCCACCCGGACCATGTCGGCCTGTGGCCCCTTCTGTCCTTGCGAGATCTCGAACTCGACCCGCTGACCCTCTTCGAGAGTGCGGTAGCCGTCCATCTGAATCGCGCTGTAGTGGACGAACACATCCGCACCACCGTCTACCGCGATGAAGCCGTAGCCCTTCTCCGCGTTGAACCACTTGACGGTGCCCTGAGCCATTCCTAACTCCCCATTTTGCTGGCCCTTTCACGAGACCGCACTCCGCGGGCCCGGGTCAGACCTCATCAGACCCCACCCCCGGGCGGTGTGGGGGTGTGCGCCGGAACGCGTCGACCGCCGCTGAATGTATCTGGACGGACGCCCAGTGCAACAGGCCATTCGAGGGAGAATTCTTGGCAAGCCAGAACGGGCAAATGCCAAATATTAGCTGAAAGTTGAATCATTCGCCAGGGCTTTTTCACCCCAACCCGACAATTCGTACGTCGATTTTCGGCACATTATTTGCGCCATGTGTCGCGAATTCATATGCGGGTGGCATCGGCCAACGGCCGCTTCGACGCTCACTCTATCGCCCCCCTGACAGCCGACCGCCCCGAGCCGGGAGGGCTCGGGGCGGGCGTGGAGCGCGTGTGGAGCTGGGGATTTGCGGTGGTAACGGCCGCTTACCGGACAAACGGAACGTCAGCCTCCGGCGACGGCGGGGATGATCGACACGCCCGCGCCGTCCGGGGTGGGGGTCAGCAGGCCTTCGGTGAAGCGGACGTCGTCGTCGTTCACATAAACGTTGACGAACCGCCGCAGCCTGCCCTCGTCGTCCAGCACCCGGGCGGCGATCCCCTGGTGGTTCCGGTCCAGGTCGGCGAGCACCTCGGCCAGGGTCCCACCGTCGGCCGGGACCTCGGCCAGGCCGCCGGTGTAGGTGCGGAGGATGGTGGGGATTCGGACGGTCACGCTCATGTGGTTCTACCTCCCGTGAGGGGTTGGCTGGCCTGGGTCGGGTTCGGGCGGCGGATCACGCCAGACCGGCTTGCCGGAACGCGTCGAGGCTCGGCGGGATCGTCGCGGTCGGGCCCGCCGCCGAGGCGACCGCGTCCAGGGTCTTGAGGCCGTCGCCGCTGTTGATGACGACGGTCGTCAGGGAGGGGTCCAGGGCGCCCTCCTCGATCAGCTTCCTGGTGACGCCCAGCGTCACGCCGCCCGCGGTCTCGGTGAAGATCCCCTCGGTGCGGGCCAGCAGGCCGATCGCGTCCACCACCTGTGCGTCCGTGACGTCGGCCACCGCGCCGCCGGTGCGCCGGGCGATGTCGAGCACGTAGGGGCCGTCCGCCGGGTTGCCGATCGCCAGGGACTTGGCGATGGTGTTCGGCTTGACGGGGCGGACCACGTCGTGGCCGTCCCGGAAGGCCCGGGAGACCGGCGAGCAGCCCTCGGCCTGGGCGCCGAAGATCCGGTACGGCCGGTCCTCGACCAGGCCGGTGGCGATCAGCTCCTTGAGGCCCTTGTCGATCTTGGTGAGCTGGGATCCGGAGGCGATCGGGATCACCAGCTGGTCGGGCAGCCGCCAGCCGAGCTGCTCGCAGATCTCGAAGGCCAGCGTCTTGGAGCCCTCCGCGTAGTAGGGGCGGAGGTTGACGTTCACGAAGCCCCAGCCCTCGCCGAGCGGGTCGCCGATGAGCTCGCTGCAGAAGCGGTTGACGTCGTCGTAGCTGCCGTCGATGGCGACGACCTGACCGCCGTAGACGGCGGCCATGACGACCTTGGCCTGCTCCAGGTCGTGCGGGATGAAGACGCAGGAGCGCAGGCCCGCACGGGCCGCGGCGGCGCCGACCGCGCCGGCCAGGTTGCCGGTGGACGAGCACGACAGGGTGGTGAAGCCGAAGGCACGCGCCGCTTCGAGCGCCTGGGCGACCACCCGGTCCTTGAAGGAGTGCGTCGGGTTGCCCGAGTCGTCCTTGACGTAGAGGGGGCCGGTCACGCCGAGCTCGGCGGCCAGCCGGTCGGCCTTCACCAGCGGGGTGAGGCCGGGGTTCAGGTTGGGCTTGGTGGCGACGTCGGCGGGGACGGGCAGCAGCGGCGCGTAGCGCCAGATGCTCTTGGGTCCCGCCTCGATGCGTCGGCGCAGGCCCTCGGGGTCGCCGCTCGGCAGGTCGTACGCGATCTCGAGCGGCCCGAAACAGGACGCGCAGGCGAAGATCGGGCTGAGCGGGAAGCGCTCGCCGCACTCGCGACAGGAGAGCGCGGCGGCCGGACCGAGGTCGACGGATGCGGTGGGTGACGAGTCGGCTGCGGTCAGCACGGACATGGGTGCGAGGCCCTTTCCTCTCATCTTCCCCGGGGCGGATCTCGCCACGGGACGGAATTGGCACCTTCCCCACCGGAATTCTCGTCGGACGCGGCCGTCATTGGCCGTCACTCCGTGTCACGAGGACCGGCGGAAGGGTTGCCGGGGCTTCAACGGGCCGTTCCCTCTGCCCCTCTGGATGAGCTGTATGCAGTTGTCGGCGCGACCCCCGATATGCGGAGGACACCTGCGCTGTTCGAGACTGTAACCGACACCCCCCACAATGGCCCGGGCCGTCCGATCCGCGAGACACGAGGAGACACGGGAGACAGTGGGTGATCCGGGAGACAGCAGCGCACTGGCGCGGGCCTGAGGGCACCCTTGGCGGGCCCGGAGGAGTCGGGGACCCGGCAGCGCCGTCATCTCGCATGGTCTCGACGGATTCGGGTACGCCGGTATAGGGCAGATACGGCCAAACGATGCAATGGTGGCCAAAAGAGTTCGAACATGGCCGAACGCGAACAGGAGCGACATTCGTGCTGGAAGAGGCAGAGGAGTGGCTGAGCCGCCGGTCCTGGACCGCCGCTGACCGCCCGCTGCCGCGGCTGTTGAACGCGAAGCGGGCAGCAGGAGCGGCCGGGAGCATCAGCGTGGTACTCCCCGCACTGAACGAGGAGGCGACCGTCGGCACCATCGTGGAAGCGCTCAGGCGCGACCTGATGGAGCGGGTGCCGCTCATCGATGAACTGCTGGTGGTGGACTCCGGCTCCACCGACCGCACCTCGGAGGCCGCGGCCGCGGCGGGCGCGAAGGTCGTGCACCGCGACGAGATCCTGCCGCGGATGCCGACCGTCCCGGGCAAGGGCGAGGTGCTGTGGCGCTCGCTGATGGCGGCGAGCGGCGAGATCATCTGTTACGTCGACGCCGACCTGCGGGAGTTCGACTCCACCTTCGTCTCGGGCATCGTCGGGCCGCTGCTCACCGAGCCCGACGTGCACCTGGTCAAGGCCATGTACGACCGGCCGCTCGGCGACAAGCCGAACGGCGCCCACCAGGGTGGCCGGGTCACCGAGCTGGTGGCCCGCCCGCTGCTCAACCTGCACTGGCCGCAACTGGCCGGCGTCGTCCAGCCGTTGGGCGGCGAGTACGCGGCCCGTCGCTCGCTGCTCGAGCGGCTGCCGTTCCCCGTGGGCTACGGCGTGGAGCTCGGCCTGCTGATCGACACGCTGCACACGGCCGGCCTCGACGCCCTGGCCCAGGTCGATGTGGGGGTGCGCAAGCACCGCCACCAGGACGGGCAGGCGCTGGGGCGGATGGCGGCGGCGATCATGCGGACCGCGCAGTGCCGGCTGCCCGGCTCGGTGCTGCCGATGCAGGTCGACATGACGCAGTTCGACCGCGGGGAGGGCGGCTTCGAGCCGCGCACCCACCTGATCAACGCGGAGGAGCGTCCGCCGATGTCCACCATTCCCGAGTACGCGGCGCGCCAGGCGGCGTAGTCACGCGGGAGGCCGCCGGGGCGGGTGTGACGTGTCGCACGTTTCACCCGCTCCCCCGCTGGCTAGCCTCGGACCACGTCCCCACGCGTCACGCGCCTCCGGCACCTCGATCTCCCCAGGGAGTCTCGATTCGATGACTACCGAAGCTCGGGCCGAAGTTCTGGTCGCGTCCAACCGCGGCCCGGTCAGCTACTCGGTGGCGGCCGACGGTTCACTCGCCGCCCGCCGCGGTGGCGGCGGCGTCGTGTCCGGCCTGATGGCACTCGGTTCCGGCGCCGGCACCTGGGTGTGCGCGGCGCTCGGCGAGGGCGACCGGGCCGCGGCGGCCCGGTTCGGCGGCACGCTGCCGGCCGCCGACACCGGCGGCCAGTCGGTGCGGATGCTGGAGATCCCGCCCGACACGTACGACGCCGCCTACAACGGGGTCGCCAACTCGGTGCTGTGGTTCGTCCACCACCTGCTCTACCAGACCCCGTTCGAGCCGGTCTTCGACGAGACCTTCGAGGAGCGCTGGGCCGGCTTCGAGGCGTACAACACCGCCTTCGCGGACGCGCTCGCCGAGGAGGCGGGCGAGGGCGCGGCCGTGCTGGTGCAGGACTACCACCTGTCGCTGGTGCCCCGGATGTTGCGGGAACGCCGCCCCGACCTGCGGATCGGCTTCTTCGCGCACACCCCGTGGGCGCCGCCCGACATGTTCCGGGTGCTGCCCGACCCGATCGCCCGGCGGGTGCTGCTCGGCATCCTGGGGTCCGACCGGGCCGCGTTCCACACCCGCCGCTGGGCGGACGCGTTCGCCGCCTGCTGCTCCGACCAGTTGGGCACCGGGCAGGCCGACGACGTCGTCGCGCACGAGGGCCGCACGACGAGGCTCGGCGTCCACGCGCTGGGCGCCGACGCCGAGTTCCTGCGGGACCGGGCGTTCCGGCCGGACGTGGACGAACGGTTGGCCGCGCTGCGCGCCGAGATCGGCGACCGGCGCACCATCGTGCGGGTGGACCGCACCGAGCTGTCCAAGAACATCGTGCGCGGCCTGCTGGCCTACCGGCGGCTGCTGGCCGAGCGCCCCGAGTGGCGCGGCCGGGTCACGCACGTGGCGTTCGCCTACCCGTCGCGGCAGGACCTGGCCGTCTACCGCGACTACACGGCCGAGGTGTCCCGGGTCGCGGAGGCGATCAACGCGGAGTTCGGCACGGACGACTGGTCGCCCGTGCTGCTGCACGTCAAGGACGACTTCGCCCGCTCGCTCGCCGCCTACCGGCTGGCCGACGTGGCGTTGGTCAACCCGATCAGGGACGGGATGAACCTCGTCGCCAAGGAGGTCCCGGTGATCTCCGAGAAGGGCGTGGCCCTGGTGCTGTCCAGGGAGGCCGGCGCGGCCGCCGAGCTCGGCGAGGACGCGCTGCTGGTCAACCCGTACGACATCGCGGGCACGGCCCAGGCGCTGCACCGCGCGCTGACCATGCCGCCGGAGGAGCGGGCCAGGCGCAACGAACGGCTGTCCACCGCGGCCACGGCCCTGCCACCCACCACCTGGTTCCTCGACCAACTCGACGGCCTGACGGCCTGACGGCCTGAAGCTCCCGCCGACGCCGGCCTCGGCGTCGGCGACCGGTTCGGCGTCCCCGGCCTACCGGCCGGAGGGGTAGGACTGGCACAGCCCCGCCGGGCCCCGCCGGCCGGGCTCGCGGCCACGGGAGGTTGGCCGGCGTCGTGGCCAGCCCGCCCCCGAAGCCGAGCGCCAGACCTTCATGCCGGATCCGTGGCGCACCACCCCGGCCGTCAGGCACCGACCACGGGCTTCCGCCCGCCCTGGCCGGCCTCCAGCCGGGGCCGGGCACTCAGGCGCCCGGCGGCCCACGGCCGCCTCGGCCTCCAGGCCGCTCGGCCGGCCGAGCGGCCCATGGCCGTCCTACACCAGCGCCCCCGGCGCCGGCCAGCGGCCAGCGCCCCCGCATCCGCGAATTCGGGAGGTCGGGAGGCCCAGCGGCCAGCGCCCCCGCATCCGCGAGATCGGGAGGTCGGGAGGCCCAGCGGCTAGCGGCCCGGCTTCGGGAG
>NZ_SMKI01000035.1 GCF_004348415.1 Streptomyces hainanensis | reverse complement strand
GGCTGGGGCGGTGGCTCCGGCGGTGGCTACTCGGACGAGCCGCCTTTCTGACGGCGCGCCGGGCGGCGTCCACCCAGGTCGCCGGCCGGCTCACCCCACACTTCTTTTGAACTCACCGGAGAAACAGCATGGCGAAGCCGCCCCCGCGCAAGCCCAAGAAGAAGGTCTGCGTGTTCTGCAAGGAGAAGATCTCCTACGTCGACTACAAGGACACCAATCTGCTGCGGAAGTTCATCTCCGACCGCGGCAAGATCCGTGCCCGCCGGGTCACCGGCAACTGCACCCAGCACCAGCGTGACGTCGCCACGGCCGTGAAGAACAGCCGCGAGATGGCGCTGCTGCCCTACACCTCGACCGCGCGCTAAGGGAAGGGTGGTTCTGACCCCATGAAGATCATCCTGACCAGCGAGGTCTCCGGCCTCGGTACGGCCGGCGACGTCGTCGAGGTGAAGGACGGGTACGCCCGTAACTACCTGCTGCCCCGCGGTGCCGCCATCCGGTGGACCAAGGGCGGCCAGAAGGACGTCGAGCAGATCCGTCGCGGTCGCAAGATCCGTGAGATCGCCTCGATCGAGCAGGCCAACGACGTGAAGGCCCAGCTCGAGGGCGTCACCGTCCGGCTGAAGGTCCGGGCCGGCACCGGCGGTCGCCTGTTCGGCTCCGTCACCCCGGCGGACATCGTCTCCGCGGTGAAGGCCGCCGGCGGTCCCGACGTGGACAAGCGCCGGATCGAGCTCAGCACGCCGATCAAGAGCCTGGGCTCGCACCGGATCTCGATCCGGCTGCACCCCGAGGTCGTCGCCAACGTCGGCCTCAACGTGGACGCCGGCAAGTAGGGCGTTCGCCGATCGGCCCTCGGCCGCGGCCCTCCCGGTTCACGCCGGGCGGGTCGCGGCCGTTCGCGTCCCCGGGGGCGCACGGCGCCGTTCAGGCGCGCACGGCGCCGGTGACGGCCCAGCGGCCGGTTCTGGCCCGTGGCAGCAGGGTGAGGAGCCGGGTGCCCATCATCAGCCCGGCCAGCGTCCACCACAGCGCGGTGAGGCCGCCGCCGAGCTCGGGGACGAGCAGCGCGGCCGGGGTGAACACGGCGAGGGTGAACAGCATGGCCACGGCCAGGTAGGTGCCGTCGCCGGCGCCCATCAGCACCCCGTCGAGGACGAAGACGACGCCCGCGACGGGCTGGGTGACGGCGACCACGAGCAGCACCGGGAGCAGCCGCTCGTGCACGGCCTCGTCGCCGGTGAAGAGCCGGGGCAGCAGGGGGCTGGCGGCGGCGAGCAGCACGCCCATGACGACGCCGGAGACGACGCCCCACCAGATCATCCGGCGGCAGGCCGACCGGGCGCCCGCCGCGTCGTCGGCGCCCAGGTAGCGGCCGATGATGGCCTGGCCCGCGATGGCGACGGCGTCCAGCGCCAGTGCCAGCAGGGTCCAGACGGTCAGGGTGATCTGGTGGGCCGCCACGTCGACGTCGCCGAACCGGGCGGCGACGGCGGTGGCGATCAGCAGCACGCCGCGCAGCGAGAGGGTGCGGATCAGCAGCGGGACGCCGGCGCGGGCGCTGGCGAGGACGCCGGCGGCGCTGGGGCGCAGCCGGGCGCCGTGCGCGCGGGCGCCGCGGAGCACCACGCGGAGGTAGGCGGCGGCCATGGCGCACTGGGCGAGGACGGTGCCCCAGGCGGAGCCGGCGACGCCGAAGCCCAGGCCGTAGATCAGCAGGGCGTTGAGGGCGATGTTGGCGGCGAAGCCGGCGACGGCGACGTAGAGCGGGGTCCTGGTGTCCTGGAAGCCGCGGAGTACGCCGGTGGCGGCGAGGACGATCAGCATGGCGGGCAGGCCGACGGCGCTGACCCGCAGGTAGGTGACGGCGTGCGGGGCGGCCGTCAGGGCGCCGGGTCCGCCGGGTGCGGCGCCAGCAACGGCAGCAACGGCAGGAGCGGCCGACGCCCACTCCCGGTGGCGGTCAGCGCCGCCAGGCGCGTCTCGCAGAGGGACGCCAGCACCCCGTACGCCTCCTTGCCCATCATCTCCGTCAGCTCGGGCCGGTACGTCACGTACACCGGCTCCGCCGCCCCGTGCGCGGCCGGCGCGCCGGTGCACCACCAGTGCAGGTCGTGGCCGCCGGGGCCCCAGCCGCGGCGGTCGTACTCGCCGATCGAGACGACCAGCACCTGTTCGCCGTCCGGCCGGTCGACCCAGTCGTAGGTGCGCCGCACCGGCAGCTGCCAGCACACGTCGGGCTTGGTCTCCAGCGGTTCCCGCCCCTCCCGCAGGGCCAGCGTGTGCAGCGCGCACCCCTCGCCGCCCGCGAAGCCCGGCCGGTTCAGGAAGACGCAGGCGCCGTCGAGCCGCCGGGTGCGGCGCTCGCCGTCCTCTTCCTCGACCCAGCCGTCGGCCGAGGTGCCCTCGGCGTGGAACTGCCACGTCTCGGGTGTCAGCCGCGCCATGTGCTCGCCGACCCGCCGTTCGTCGTCCTCGTCGGAGAAGTGCGCGCCGAGCGTGCAGCAGCCGTCCGAGGCGCGGCCGACCTGGATGCCCTGGCAGCCCTGGCCGAAGACGCAGTGCCACCGGGAGGTGAGCCACGTCAGGTCGCAGCGGTACACCTGCTCGGGGTCGGTCGGGTCGGGAAACTCGACCCAGGCCCTGGGGTGGTCGAGGTCGACCTCGTCCCCCGCCGCACGCCGTCGCGCTCCGTCGAGCTGCTTGAGCTTCTTGACGGATGTGCCCGGCTTCGCCCTCTTCGTCTTAGCCACACACTCAGGGTAAGGGGGACGGTAGCGTTGACCTCCATGAGGCTCGGTGTTCTCGACGTCGGTTCCAACACGGTTCACCTTCTGGTGGTTGACGCGCATCCCGGTGCGCGGCCGCTGCCCGCCTACTCCCACAAGACCGAGTTGCGGCTGGCCGAACTGCTCGACGCGCGCGGCGCGATCGGCCTGGACGGCGTCGACCGGCTGGTGACGACGGTCCGGGAAGCGCTGGAGGTCGCGGAGGACCAGGGGGTCGCGGACCTGTTGCCGTTCGCCACGTCGGCGGTGCGGGAGGCCAGCAACGCGGACTCGGTGCTGGCCAGGGTCGCGGACGAGACGGGCGTGGCGCTCCAGGTGCTCTCCGGCGCCGACGAGGCGCGGTTGACGTTCCTGGCGGCCCGCCGTTGGCTCGGCTGGTCGGCGGGGCGGCTGTTGATGTTCGACATCGGTGGCGGCTCGTTGGAGATCGCGTTGGGCCTGGACGAGGAGCCGGACGCGGCGGTCTCGTTGCCGCTCGGCGCGGGGCGGCTGACGTCGGCCAGGCTGCCAGGCGACCCGCCGTCCGCCGCGGACGTGCGGGCGCTGCGGCGTGACGTGCGGTCGCAAGTGGCCCGGGTGGTCGGGGACTTCACTCGTTTCGGGGCGGCGGACCGGGTGGTGGCGACGTCCAAGACCTTCAAGCAGTTGGCCAGGATCGCCGGCGCCGCCCGCACCTCCGAGGGGCTCTACGTGCGACGCGACCTCAGCCGCGCCGACCTGCGGACCTGGGGGCAGAAGCTGGCCGAGCTGCCGGTCCGGGAGCGGCAGCAGCTGCCCGGCGTCTCCGAGGGCCGGGCCAGGCAGCTGCTGGCCGGCGCGGTGGTGGCCGAGGCGGCGCTCGACCTGTTCGGGGTGGAGTCCGTGGAGATCTGCCCCTGGGCGCTCCGCGAGGGCGTCATCCTCCGCCGCCTCGACCGCATGCGCGACGGCGGCCGCTGACGCCGCGGCGCCGTCCCGCACCCCGCACGGCGCATCCCGCACGGCGCGTACCCGTCCCGTGGTCGGGCGACGGCGTGACGGCCACGTCGCTCAGTCCGTGCGCCGCCGCAGCGTGGCCGCGCCCAGCGCGAGGACGGCGAGCGCGCTGCCCGCGACCACCACGACGTCCCGCACGTAGTCGCCCGTGATGTCCTGGTGGCGCAGGACCTGCGTCATGCCGTCCACCGAGTAGGACATCGGCAGCACGTGGGAGACGGCCTCCAGTACGGGCTGCATGCTGTCCCGCGGCGCGAAGAGCCCGCAGAGCAGGAGCTGGGGGAAGATCACGGCCGGCATGAACTGCACGGCCTGGAACTCGGAGGCCGCGAAGGCCGAGACGAAGAGTCCGAGCGCGGTGCCGAGCAGCGCGTTCAGCAGGGCGACCAGGAGCAGCAGCCAGGGGGAGCCGGCGATGTCGAGGCCGAGCAGCCAGAGGGCGACGCCGGTGGCCAGCGTGGCCTGCAGCACGGCGAAGGCGCCGAAGGCGAGCGCGTAGCCGGCGACCAGGTCGGCCTTGCCGAGCGGCATGGTCATCAGCCGTTCCAGGGTGCCGGAGGTGCGCTCGCGCAGCGTGGCGATCGAGGTGACCAGGAACATCGTCACCATCGGGAAGATGCCGAGCAGGGAGCTGCCGATGGCGTCGAACGAGGTGCGGTCGGCGTCGAAGACGTAGTACAGGAGCACCAGCAGCCCCACCGGCACCAGCAGCAACAGGGCGAGGGTGCGCGGGTCGTGGGCCAGCTGGCGGAGCACGCGGCGGGCGGTGGCCAGGCTCCTGGCCGGGCTGAGGACGGCGTTCACACCGACTCCCCCGCTCGCGCGGCCGAGTCGTCGGCGTCCCCGGCGTCGTCCGCGTCGTCCGCGTCGTCGACCAGGCGCAGGAACGCTTCTTCAACGGTGTCGGCGCCGGTGCGCCGGCGCAGTTCGGCCGGGGTGCCGTCGGCCAGCAGTCGGCCGGCGCGCATCAGCAGCAGCCGTTCGCAGCGGTCGGCCTCGTCCATCACGTGCGAGGAGATCAGCAGCGTGACCCCGTGCTGGCCGGCGAGCCGGTGGAACAGCTCCCACAGGCCGCGCCGCAGGACCGGGTCGAGGCCGACGGTGGGCTCGTCGAGCACCAGCAGCTCGGGGGAGCCCAGCAGCGCGACGGCGAGCGAGGCGCGGGAGCGCTGGCCGCCGGAGAGGTCGGCGGCGAGGGCCCCGGCGTGCGAGGTGAGGTCGACGTCGGCCAGCGCCGCGTCCACCCTCCCCCGGCTAACAGCCCCCAGCCTGGCGGCTGGGAGGTGCCCCCAGGGAGGTGCCCCCATCGCCGGGTCGGCGCGCGGCACGCCGAGGACGGCCGCGTAGTACTCGAGGTTCTGCCGGACGGTGAGGTCCAGGTAGACGGACGGCGCCTGGGTGACATAGCCGATCAGCGGCCGGAGCGCGGGGCTGCCGGCCGGGCGGCCCAGCACCTCCAGGGTGCCGGTGGCCCTGGCCTGGATCCCGGCTATCGCGCGCATCAGCGTCGTCTTGCCGCAGCCGGACGGGCCGAGCAGGCCGGTGACGCCGCCGCGCCGCACGGTGAAGTCGAGGCCCTTGAGCACCTGGACGCGACCACGGGTGACGCGCAGGTCGTGCGCCCGCACGCTCACGGGGTCGAGGGAGCTTTTATTCATCACGCGATGAATAAAAGCGCGCGGAGCGGCTCCGGTCAAGTCCCGCCGTCGTACCCGGCACGTAGGCTTGGCGCCGTGGCACAACGCGCGGCAGATCAGGGACCGGCGGCGAAGGTGGGGCTCTCCACCGCGTCCGTCTATCCGGAGAACACCGAGGCGGCCTTCGAGATAGCCGGTCGGCTCGGGTACGACGGGGTCGAGGTCATGGTGTGGACGGACCCGGTCAGCCAGGACCTCGACGCGCTGCGTCGCCTCTCCGACCAGCACGGGGTGGCGATCCTCGCCGTGCACGCGCCCTGCCTGCTGGTGACCCAGCGGGTCTGGACCACCGACCCGTGGACCAAGCTCACCCGCGCCAGGGCGGCCGCCGAGCGGCTCGGGGCCGACACCGTCGTGGTGCACCCGCCCTTCCGGTGGCAGCGCCACTACGCGCGCGACTTCGTCCGCGGCATCCGGCGCCTGCGGGAGGAGACGGACGTCACGTTCGCCGTCGAGAACATGTACCCCTGGCGCTACCGGGACCGCGAGATGCTCGCGTACGCCCCCGGCTGGGACCCGACCGACGAGGACTTCCCGCACTTCACGCTCGACCTCTCGCACACCGCCACGTCCCGCAGCGACGCGCTGGCCATGGCCGACCGGATGGGCGACCGGCTCGGCCACGTGCACATCGCGGACGGCACGGGTTCCGGCAAGGACGAGCACCTGGTGCCGGGGCGCGGCGGCCAACCGTGCGCGCTGCTGCTCCAGCGGCTCGCGGCGATGGGCTACGCGGGGCACGTGATCGCGGAGATCAACACCCGCCGGGCCACCTCGGCCGAGGAGCGCGCGGCCGACCTGGCCGAGGCGTTGGCCTTCACGCGCCGCCACCTCACGGCGCCTGCCGGTCCTGCCAGCCCGGTCGCGCCCGCCAGGACGTCCCCGTGACGTCGGGCGCCACGCCCGCGCCGGCCGGCCGCCGGCGCGGGCGGCCCAGGCGTGCCGAGGCGGCGGGCGGCGGGCCTGCCACCCGGGACCGGATCCTGGCGGCGGCCCGCGCCGAGTTCGCCGAGCGCGGCTACGACGCGGCCTCGATCCGGGGTATCGCGCGCGTCGCCGAGGTGGACCAGGCGCTGGTGCACCACTACTTCGGCACCAAGGAGCAGGTCTTCGGCGCCGCGGTGGCCGCCGCCGCGGCGCCGGCCACGGACAACCTGTCGCTGCGGCCCGACGTGCCGCCCGAGCAGCTGGGGCAGTGGCTCACCGGCGTCTTCTTCCGGGTCTGGGAGAACCCGGTGACCCGCGCCCCGATACTGGCCATCGCCCGCTCGGCCATCACCAACGACACGGCGGCCGGCATCTTCCGCACGTTCATAGCCGGCCAGCTGGTCGGGCGGATCACCGAGCGCCTCGACGCGCCGGACGCCCGGCTGCGCGCCGAGCTGGCGGCGGCACAGCTGGTGGGCGTGATGATGCTGCGGTACATCCTCCGCGTCGAGCCGCTGGCCAGCGCGGACGCCGAGGAGCTGGTCGCCCGCCTGGTGCCGGCCGTGCAGCACCATCTGACGGGCCCGCCACCGGGCTGACGGGTTCACTGCCCGGGGGTGGGCTCCCCGGCCGGTGGTTCGCCAGGATCCGCCGGGTCCTCCGGGCCGTCCGGGTTCTCGGGATCCCCCGGGTCCTCGGGTGACGGCGTGGGCGGCGGCTCGCTGGTCGGCGGCTCGGGGGCGCCGTCGCCCTCGACGGTGATCACGGCCGCCGCCGGGTCGACGGTGATGCGGCCCTGCCAGGGCCCGGCCGGCTCGCGGTCCCGGTCGATGGTCACCTCGACGACCGCCGACTCACCGGGGCGCAGGGTGCCGGCGGTGCGGTCCAACACGAGCCAGCCGGCGTCGGTGGCCGCCGACCAGCTGACGGGCGCGTCGCCGGTGGCGGTCAGGGTGATCCGGGTGCCGACGTCGCTGGGCACCGCGTCGACGGTGAGCCGGCCCCGCCCGGTGGGCGACGAGGGCTCCTCGCCCGCTCCGGCGCCCGGGTCCTCGTCCGCGTGCCCCGAGCGGTCGGGCGTCGTGCCCTCGGCCGGTTCGGCGGGCGGGCCGGGCTCCGCCGGCTCGGCCACGCCGCCCGGGGCGGAGCCGTCCCCGGGGTCGGGGTCGGGTTCGCGGCTGAAGGCCACGCCGTCCTCGGCGGTGGCCGCGGTGCCCTCCACGTCGCCCGGCTCGCCGACCTCGGGCGCCGAGCGGTAGGCGGCCCACAGTGCCAGCAGCGGCGCGGCCAGCACGGTGGCCACCACCGTGGTCGTGACGACGCGGCCGCGCAGCCGCTCGCGGCGGGCCGCCCGGTCCCGCTCCTCCACCGGGAAGCCGGCCCGGTCGTAGCGCGGCGCGTGCTGGGCGCGGGCCCGGTGGATCGCGAGCCGCGCGGCCCGGACGGCACCCCGTGGCGCGGCGAGCACCGCGAGCCGGCCGGCGCGGCGCGGCGAGGTGCCGGGCCAGCCGACGCCGGCCATCGCCCGCTGCGCCACCAGCCGGCAGGACGGGCACTCGTCGACGTGCCGCACCAGCTCCCGGCGCAGCCCGGGGCCGAGGAGCAGCATCCGGTCGTCGCCGGAGAGCGCGGCGACGGCCGGGCAGCCGGCCGCGTCGACGGCGGCCAGCGCCGCCCTGGTGCGCTCCACCTCGCAGGCGGCGGTGGTCAGCAGGGCGTGGGCGGCGGAGGCGGTGAGCCGGAGGACTCGGGCGACCTCGGCCACCGAGAGCTGGTGGCGGACCACCAGCTCCAGGGCCTCGCGCTGCTCGGTGGTGGTGCCGGCGGCCTCCGGCCAGGCGAGCGAGGCGAGTTCGCGGCGGCGACGCCTGCCCTCCTCGTCGTCGCCGACGGCGCGCGGCCCGGCGGCGGCCGGCCCGGCGTGCCGGTCGGCGGCCAGCCGGCGCACGCAGACCCAGCGGGCGAGGGCGTAGAGCCAGGGGCGCTGGAGCTCGGGCGCGGCGGGGCGGCGGCCGCGGCCGTGTCGGCGCTCGGCGAGCGCCAACGTTTCGCCGAGCGCGGCGGTGGCGGCGTCGTGCTCGCACATGATGGACAGGCAGTAGGTGAACAGGCCGTCGAGATAGGCCTCGTCGTAGGCGCGGCCGGCCGGCCGCGCGGTGGCCGCGCGGCCGCCGCCGCGCGCCGCCCGCCGCCGCCCGGGACCGGGCGGGGCGCCCCGGCGGTCCGCCTGCGGGTGCGCGACGCCGTGCGGTTCGGCGCCCAGGGGTTCGGTGCCCCGGGATTCGGCGTCCTGGGGTTCGGCGTCCTGGCGCGGTGGGCGATCCTGGCGCGGCTGCCGGACGGGCGCGGCGCGGTGCGCGCCGGTGCGCGCCATGCGGCGGGGCGCGCCTTCGAGCCGGTGGGCCGGCAGGCCGTCCCGGCGTTCGCGGCTACGGGTCGTCACCCAGCGACCGTAGGCGCCCGGCGGGCACCTACCCCGCCACCCGCGCGAGGTTCGCCCCATCGGGTGACAACGGGGGTACCGGGGACGACGCGCGTTGTCAGTGGCCGACGGTAGCGTTCCGTGCATGGCACGCAAAGCTGATCGTCCCGCGTACCGCTGCACCGAGTGCGGCTGGTCCACCGCCAAGTGGCTGGGCCGCTGCCCCGAGTGTCAGGCCTGGGGCACGGTGGAGGAGGTGGGTGGCGCGCCCGCGCTGCGCACGTCGGCCGTGGCCCGGGTGGCGTCGCCCGCGCTGCCGATCGGCCAGGTCGACGGGAAGCGGGCCACCGCGCGGGGCACCGGGGTTCCCGAGCTCGACCGGGTGCTGGGCGGCGGCCTGGTGCCGGGGGCCGTGGTGCTGCTGGCCGGCGAGCCGGGCGTGGGCAAGTCCACGCTCCTGCTGGACGTGGCGGCCAAGGCGGCCTCGGCCGAGCGGCCCACGCTGTATGTCACGGGCGAGGAGTCCGCGGGCCAGGTCCGGATGCGGGCCGACCGGATCGGCGCCGTCCACGACCACCTCTATCTCGCCGCGGAGACGGATCTGGCGTCCGTGCTCGGCCAGTTGGACGTGGTGAAGCCGGCCCTGCTGGTGCTCGACTCGGTGCAGACGATCGCCTCGGCCGAGCTCGACGGCGCCCCGGGCGGCATGGCGCAGGTGCGCGAGGTGGCCGGCGCGGTGATCCGCGCCTCGAAGGAGCGGGGGATGGCCACCATCCTGGTGGGCCATGTCACGAAGGACGGCGCGATCGCCGGCCCCCGGCTGCTGGAGCACCTGGTGGACGTGGTGCTGCACTTCGAGGGCGACCGGCACGCGAGGCTGCGCCTGGTGCGCGGCGTGAAGAACCGGTACGGGGCCACGGACGAGGTGGGCTGCTTCGAGCTGCACGACGCGGGCATCACCTCGCTCGCCGACCCGTCGGGGCTCTTCCTCACCCGGCGGGACGAGCCGGTGCCGGGCACCTGCCTCACGGTCACCCTGGAGGGCCGGCGGCCGCTGGTGGCCGAGGTGCAGTCGCTGACGGTGGCCACCCAGATCCCGTCGCCGCGGCGCACCACCTCGGGCCTGGAGCCGTCGCGGGTCTCGATGATCCTGGCGGTGCTGGAGCAGCGCGGCCAGATAGCGGCCCTGGGGAAGAACGACATCTACACGGCGACGGTCGGCGGGGTGCGGCTGTCGGAGCCGGCGGCCGACCTGGCGGTGGCGCTGGCGCTGGCCAGTGCCGCGAGCGACACCCCGCTCCCGAAGAACCTGGTGGCGGTCGGCGAGGTGGGTCTCGCCGGCGAGGTGCGGCGGGTCACCGGGGTGCAGCGGCGGCTGGCGGAGGCGGCGCGGCTGGGCTTCACGCACGCACTGGTCCCGGCGGACGCGGGCGAGGCCCCGCCGGGGATGCGGGTGCTGGAGGTCGGGGACATCGGGGAGGCGCTGCGGGTGCTGCCCGGCCGCCGCGGCCCGCGCCGGCCGAGAGAGTCCGAGGAGGCCCTTGACACGGAGCCCAGCCGGGGAGTGGAGGCGCGCCGGTAGACTCATGCGCATTGGTCTCGTTCCCCGGAGGATCACATGGCAGCCAGCGACCGGCCGGCGGGTCCCGGCAGGGCCGGGGGCGGCTCCGGAGGTGAGGGCCTGCTCCGGGCCTCGCTGAGCGCCGTGGCGCCCGGCACCCAGCTCCGTGACGGGTTGGAGCGCATCCTCCGGGGGAACACGGGCGGTCTGATCGTCCTCGGTGTGGACCCCACCGTGGAGTCGCTGTGCACGGGCGGCTTCGTGCTCGACGTGGAGTTCACGGCGACCCGGCTGCGCGAGCTGTGCAAGCTCGACGGGGCGGTCGTCGTCGACCAGGACATCTCGCGGATCGTGCGGGCCGGCGTCCAGCTGGTCCCGGATCCGAACATCCCCACCGAGGAGACGGGCACCCGGCACCGCACGGCCCAGCGGGTCTCGATCCAGACGGGCTTCCCGGTGGTCTCGGTGAGCCAGTCGATGCGGCTGGTCGCGCTCTATCTGGACGGCCAGCGGCGGGTCCTGGAGGACTCGGGCGCGATCCTGTCCCGCGCCAACCAGGCGCTGGCCACCCTGGAGCGGTACAAGCTGCGGCTCGACGAGGTCACCGGCACGCTCTCCGCGCTGGAGATCGAGGACCTGGTGACCGTGCGGGACGTGGCGGCGGTGGCCCAGCGTCTCGAGATGGTGCGTCGGATCGCCGCCGAGATCGCCGAGTACGTCATCGAACTGGGCACGGACGGTCGGCTGTTGTCGCTCCAGCTGGACGAGCTGATCGCCGGCGTGGAGCCGGAGCGGCAGCTGGTCGTGAGGGACTATCTGCCCGAGGCCGTCGGCAAGCGCTCCCGCCGGGTGGCGACCGCGCTCGCCGACCTCGACGCGCTCGGCCACGCCGAGCTGCTGGAACACCCCGCGGTGGCGCGGGCGTTGGGGTACGGCGCGTCGCCCGAGGCGTTGGACACCACGGTCTCGCCGCGCGGCTTCCGGCTGCTGGCCAAGGTGCCACGGCTGCCCGGCCTGGTCATCGACCGGCTGGTGGACCACTTCGGCGGGCTGCAGAAACTGCTGGCCGCCAGCGTCGACGACCTCCAGGCGGTGGACGGCGTCGGCGAGACCCGGGCCCGCTCGGTGCGCGAGGGCCTGTCCCGGCTGGCCGAGTCCTCCATCCTGGAGCGCTACGTCTGACGGGCGCCGCCCGGTGCCCCGGTCAGTCCTCCTCCAGGCGGAACGAGGTCTGCGCGCCCTCGTAGCCGGCCAGTTCCACCTCGGCCAGGTAGGTGCCGGGCGCCGCGGCCCGCCCCGGGCCCTCGTCGCAGGCGTCGGCGGACGAGTGTCGCCGGTCCCAGGTGACGGCGTGGCTCGCGGTGCCACCCGCCGGCACGGCCGTCGGCGCCGACCCGGCGCCCTCCGGGCAGTGCGCCGAGGACCACACCAGGTTGTCCTCGGAGTCCGACAGGGTGAGGGTGAGCCGGTCGAGCCCGAGGTCCAGCGCGCAGGGGGCGCCGGAGGCGTTCTGTGCGGTGAGCCGCAACTCCGGCTCGTCGTCCGGGCTGTAGGTGTTGCTGTCGCTGCGCAGCGACAGCGTCAGGTCGGCGGCCACGCAGGCCGGCAGGCCCGCGGGGTCGAGGGCCGTGCCGCCGCCGCTGCCGCCGGCGTCGCCCCCCTGCTCGCCGCCGCCGTCGGTCGCGCCCTCCGCGCCGTTCGACCCGCCGTCCTCGCCCCCGGCGCCGTCGGTCGCGGCGCCGGCGTCCTCGCCGTCACCGGCGTCCTCGTCGTCGTCCGTGGACTCGTCGCGGCCGCCGGGTCGTTCGTCGATCAACGACTCGGACGGGGTCGGCCCGGGCGTGATGGACTCGACGGGGCCACCGTCGCCGTCGCCGCCGGCGTTGTCCGTGGAGTCACCGCCGCCCCCGCCGCCGCGCGCCAGCGCCCATACCACGAGCAGGGCGACCAGGGCGAGTAGCAGCAGCACGGCGGCCCTGCGTCGCCAGTAAATGGAGGAGGGCAACGGCCCGACCGGAGTACGCAGAGATCCCACGCGGAAACCTTACGAGACTTCGGTCACTCTCTCGCGCCCCACCCTTCCTACTACGCGGGTCAACACGCGCGCGCTGACCGCTTTGTGCCGTGGCCGCGACATGCCAGGATCGCCCTTGCCATGACTGCGACGACTGCGACCACAGCCACTGCCAGCACCGCGACGACGACCGCCGACGACCACACCGCCCTCCACTCCCGCGTCATCGAGTGGTTCGGCAAGCACGCCCGCGACCTGCCCTGGCGGCGGCCAGAGGCCGGCGCCTGGGGCGTCATGGTCAGCGAGTTCATGCTCCAACAGACGCCGGTGAACCGGGTGTTGCCGGTCTACGAGGAGTGGCTCAGGCGCTGGCCGCGCCCCGCCGACCTGGCCGCCGAGGCCCCCGGGGAGGCCGTGCGCGCCTGGGGCCGCCTGGGCTATCCGCGCCGAGCGCTCCGCCTCCACAGCGCGGCCGCGGCCATAGCGGAACGGCACGGCGGCGAGGTCCCGACCGACCACCACCAGTTGCTCGCGCTGCCGGGCGTCGGCGAGTACACGGCGGCCGCGGTCGCCTCGTTCGCCTACGGTCAGCGGCACGCGGTGCTGGACACCAACGTCCGCCGTGTCTTCGCCCGCGCGGTGACCGGCACCCAGTTCCCGCCCAACGCCACCACGGCCGCCGAGCGCAAGCTCGCCCGGATGCTGCTGCCCGAGGAGCCGGCGACCGCCGCCGGCTGGGCGGCGGCCACCATGGAGCTGGGCGCGCTGCTGTGCACGGCGCGCACGCCGGAGTGCGCACGTTGCCCGATCGCCGAGCTGTGCGCCTGGCGGCGCGCCGGTTCGCCGGCCCACGAGGGCCCGCCCCGCCGCAGCCAGACCTACGCCGGCACCGACCGCCAGGTGCGCGGCAAGTTGCTCGCCGTGCTGCGCGAGGCGGTGGCCCCGGTACCGCAGTCGGTGCTGGACCGTGTCTGGTACGACCCGGAGCAGCGGACCCGCGCCCTCACCGGGCTCCTCACGGACGGTCTCGCCGAGCGGTTGCCGGACGGCCGCTACCGTCTTCCGGGCGCGAGTTGAGGGTCGGCCGAGCGTTGTCCGACGCCAGCGGCGGCACCACCGTCCTGGCGTCGACCCCGGCGAACCACAGTCCGATGAGATAGGCGGCCGTCGCCTCCAGCAGCCCCGCCCGGTCGAGCCCACCGCCCGGGACGGGGGCGCAGCCCAGGTCCTCGACCAGCCGCCCGACCGTCGCCACCGCCGCCGGATCGTCCCCGCACACCGGCACGCCGAGCGGCACCCCGTCGACCAGCGGCGGGGCCGACCGCCACACCTCGCTGCTCGCCAGGTTGAACGCCTTCACCACCCGCGCCCCCGGCGCGGCGGCCGCGATCCGTTCCGCCATCGAGGGGCCGCCCGCCGTGTGCAGCGCCACCCTCCCCGGCACCAGCGGATTCGAGCAGTCGATCAGCACCCGCCCGTCCAGCGGGCCCGCCGCCGCGACCACGTCGAGCGCCGCGTGGCTGGGCACCGCCACGAGCACCACCTCCCCGAACGCCGCCGCCTCGGCGAACGCCCCGCGCCCGCCGCACCGCACCTCGTGCCCGGCCCGCTCCCACCGGCCGCCGAGCGCCCCGGCCATGTTCCCGGTCCCCAGGATCCCGATCCGCACGCGCGTCCCCTCCGCTTTCTGATTTCCTGACTGGAGTAGGAACCGTAGGAAATCCGAAAGGCACCGATCGGTGTTCATCGCGGACTGCCAGGCCCGACTGGCCTTCGACGTGCTCGCCCACACCTGGAACCCCGTCGTCCTGTGGGCCCTGCGGCACGGCCCGGAACGGCCGGCCGACCTGCGCCGCCGGATCGGCGGCATCAGCCCCAAGGTCCTCAACGAGACGCTGCGCCGCCTCGAACACCACGGCCTCGTCGACCACCGCCGCCACCGCGAGGCGCCGCCGCGCGTGGAGTACGGGCTGACAGCGCTGGGCCGTACGCTGCTGCCAGCCGTCGAGGCGTTGGGGGACTGGGCGCATGCCCACGCGGACGACGTGGTGGCGGCCCAGGATCGGCACGCGGACTGACGTGGTACAGGGGGGACGGGGAACGTGGATCCGGCGACCATCGGCGCCCGCATCGCCTCGGCGGCGATCGGGCCACTGATCAAGCGGCTCTTCAGGCCGGACGGACCGGGCGCGGGCCTGGTCGACAAGCCGGTGCGGGTGTCGTCGCTGGTCTCGTTCCGGGGCGAGAAGGCGACGCTCACGGAGAAGGACCTCGGCACCATCGCCGAGGAGATCCGGAAACGAGCGGCGAAGGCCGACCCCCGCTACGCGGCGCTCCACGCGAACGTGCAGGGGATGATCCGCCTCGGGTTGGCGCACGCGCTGTCCGCGCTGGGCGAGTTGGACATGGACGACGTCCAGGCCGTCCGCCTCGGACCCCGGGCCCTGGCCGAACGCATCACGGTCGTGGCGATGCCGGGCCCGCCGCACGTCGACGAACTCTACGACGAACTCATCCACACCGTCTGCCTGCACATCCTGAACTTCTTCACCCAGCGCTCGACCTTCGTCGCCCGCACGCTCGTCGAGCAGAGCCAGCAGCTCCAGCGACTCGTCGACCACGTCGACCTGCTGATCGACCGCACCCCCGACCCGCTCTCCGCGGACGCCACCTTCGAGCGGCGGTACGCGGCGTTCGTCACCACCCGCCACAACGAGCTCACCATCTTCGGCCTCGACCTCGACCACGCCCGCGAGTGGCCGCTGGACGTCAGCTACGTGTCGCTCCAGGTCGTCGGCGGTCCCGGCACCAGCGCCCCCGCCAGCGCCGAGCAGCAGCTCGGGGCCCGCGACCACGACCGGGTGCTGCTGCGCGGCGTCGCCGGCTCGGGCAAGACGACGCTGGCGCAGTGGCTCGCCGTCAGCTGCGTCCGCGCCGACCTGCCCGAGACGATGCGCGAACTCGTCGGCCGGGTCCCGTTCTTCCTCCCGCTCCGCGCCCTCACCCACGACGCGCTCCCCGCGCCCCGCGACTTCCTCGCCGCCGCCGGCTGCCCGCACACCGCGCCCGACGGCTGGGCCGAGCGGGTCCTCGCCGCCGGGCGCGGCCTGCTGCTGATCGACGGCGTGGACGAGGTGCCGGAAAGCGAGCGGGACGCCACCCGCCGCTGGCTGCGCGGCCTGCTCGCCGCGTTCCCCGGCAACCGCTGGCTGGTCACGTCCCGCCCGTCGGCCGTCCGCCAGGACTGGCTGGTCGACCAGGGCTTCGCCGAACTGTCGCTCTCCCCCATGAACCGCACGGCCGTCACCACCTTCGTGCACCGCTGGCACACGGCCACCGGCACCGCCCAGGAGCTCGCCGCCCAGCTCACGCTCGCCCTCCGCACCAAGCAGGAGTTGGGCCGGCTCGCCACCAACCCCCTGATGTGCGGCCTGATCTGCGCCCTGCACCGGGAGCGCAACGGCTTCCTGCCGCACAGCCGCAAGGAGTTGTACGACGCCGCGCTCACCATGCTCCTGGAGCGTCGCGACACCGAGCGCCGCATCCGGCTGGCCGGCGGGCGCCAGTTCGGCAAGGAGCCGCAGATCCAGCTGCTCCAGAAGCTCGCCTACTGGCTGATCCGCAACGGCCGTTCCGAGATGGACCGCGCCGACGCCGTCGCCGTGCTGGCGGCGGCGCTCCCCGCCATGCCGTACCTGGACGCCGACCCGCCACAGGTCTACCGCTACCTCCTGGAACGCTCCGGGCTGCTCCGCGAGCCGAGCGAGGGCCGGATGGCGTTCGTGCACCGCACCTTCCAGGACTACCTCGGCGGCCGGATGGCCGTCGAGGAACTGGACTTCCCGCTCCTGGTGCGCAACGCCCACCACGACCAGTGGGAGGACGTCGTCCGGATGGCCGTCGCCCACGCCCGCCCCGTCGAACGCGCCCGGCTCCTCACCGAACTGATCCGGGCCGACGACAGCGCGACCCACCTGCGGCGGCTGACGGTGGCCGCCGCCTCCCTCGAACACGCCACCGAACTCGACCCGGCCGTCCGGCAGGCCATCGCGGACCAGCTCGCCCAGTTCGTCCCGCCCCGCAGCCAGCACCGGGCCCGCTCACTCGCCGAGCTGGGCAGCCCACTGGTACTCGATCTGCTCCCCGGACCCGAGGAGCTGACCAAGGACGAGGCGTACAACGTCGTCACCACCGCCATCGGCATCGGCACCGACGCGGCGATCCCGCTGCTCGCCCGCTACGCCGACCACCCGTCCCAGCACGTCCGCGCCCACCTGATGGACTACTGGGACCGGTTCGACGTCGACCGCTACGCCGACGAGGTCATCGCCCGCATACCGGACGACGGCTTCTACTTCACCGTCGCCACCACGGAACAGCTCGTCGCGCTGCGCCGACTCGGCGGCCGGCCCCGGATCTGGGTCACCGGCAACCTCAGCACCGCGGAGATCACGGCGAACGTGGTGGCCGACCGCCTCACCCACCTCCACCTGCGCCCCCGGTACACGACCCGCTCGCTGGAGTGGCTGGCGGCCTTCCCGCGTCTGGAGTTCGTCCACTTCAGCGGAAGACGCCGGCCGGTCTTCGGCGTCCCGGACGGCGTGCGGGTCGTCTGGCACTGACTCCGGCACCCGCGGCGGGGAAGGAAACCTCCATGGAGATCGGCACCATCGGCTTACGGGTGGCCTCGGCCGCCGTCACGCCCCTCGTCCGGCGGCTGTTCCGTCCGGAGGGCCCGGGCGCCGGCCTGGTCGACCGCCCCGTCCGGCTCGCGTCCCTCGTCTCCTTCCGCGGCGAGAAGCGGACCCTGACCGACCGCGACCTGGCGAAGCTGGCCACCGAGCTGACGCTCTGCGCGGCCAAGGCGGCCGGCCCGCACGACACCCCGCGCGAGCTGGACCGCATCATGGTCGCGGACCTGCTGGCGCGGTCGCTGGGGGCCGTCGGCGACCTGGACATGGACGACGTCCAGGCGGTCCGGCTGGGCCCGGACGCCCTGTCCCGCGCGCTCCGGCAGAACACCGACGAGCTGTCCGCCGACGCCACCGTCTTCTACGACCGGGTGCTGGCCCTGACCTGCCTGCACGTCCTGGACTTCTTCACCAAGCGGTCGACGTTCGTCGCCCGCACGCTCGTCGAGCAGTCCCAGCAGCACGACCGGATCATCCACACCCTCGACCTGCTGGTCGAGCGGATCTCGTCGCAGTCCGCCATGGACGCCGCCTTCGAGGAGCGGTACCGCGCCCATCTCGTCGGCCGGCACAGTCGGCTGACCATCTTCGGTATCGACGTCGAGGAGGAGTGGCCGCTGGACGACGCGTACCTCAGCCTGGAGACGACGGAGCGCCCACTCCACGGTGACATCCCCGTCCCGCCACAACGTGCCGAACGGGCGCTCGCCGGCCGGCAGCGGGTCCTGCTGCGGGGCGTGGCGGGCTCCGGCAAGACCACACTCGTGCAGTGGCTCACGGTCACCACCGCCGAGCACCGTCTGGGCCTGGACCTCTCCCACCTCATCGGCCTGGTCCCCTTCGTCCTCCCCATGCGGACCCTGACCCGGGCGGGCCAGGAGCTCCCCGTCCCCGAGGACTTCCTGTCGGCCGTCCGCTGCCCGCACACCCCGCCCCGTGGCTGGGTCGAGCGTGTTCTCGCCGCCAACCGCGGCCTGCTGCTGGTCGACGGCATCGACGAGATCCCGGAACCGGAACGCGACCACACCCGTACGTGGCTCCGGGAGCTCCTCCGCGACTTCCCGGGAAGCACGTGCGTCGTGACGGCCCGCCCGTCCGCCGTCCGCGACGACTGGCTGGCCGGTGACGACTTCACGGAGCTGTCGCTCTCCCCCATGAAGCGCCAGGACGTGGCGGCCTTCGTCCATCGGTGGCACCGGGCGGCGGCCGCCGACCAAGCCGACGAGCAGGCCCTGCTCACCGCCATCCGCAGCCGTCCCGACCTCAGCCGCCTGGCCACCAACCCGCTGATGTGCGGCCTGATCTGCGCCCTGCACCGCACGAGCCACGGCTACCTCCCGCGCGGCCGCGAGGCACTGTACGAAGCGGCGTTGCGCATGCTGCTCGAACGCCGCGACCAGCAACGCAAGATCAAGCACGCGCTGCGGCTCGACGCCCCCTCCCAGATGTTGCTGCTCCAGAAGCTGGCCTACTGGCTGATCCGCAACGGCCACTCGGAGTTGGAGCGGGAGGACGCGCTGGAGCTGATCAACCAGGTTCTGCCGTCCATGCCGCAGGTGGCGGCCCAGGGCTCGGCGGAGACCATCCTCGGCCATCTGATCGACCGTTCCGGGCTTCTCCTCGAACCGGCCGAGGGCGCGATCATGTTCGTCCACCGCACCTTCCAGGACTACCTGGCCGCCCGCGAAGCGATCGAGGCCCGCGACTTCCCCCTGCTGATCAGGAACGCCCACCTCGACCAGTGGGAGGACGTCATCCGGATGGCAGTCGCCCACGGCCGCCCCGCCGAGCGCGCCCGGCTGCTGAAGGGGCTGGTCAAGCGCGGGGATTCCGTCGGAAAGCACCGGATCCGGCTCCACCTGCTGGCCACGGCCTGCCTGGAACATGCGACCCAGCTGGCGCCGGAGATCGTCGAGTTGGTCACCGGGAGGTCGTCCGAGCTCATCCCACCGCGGACCGGGGAGGAGGCCAGGGCGTTGGCGGCCGTCGGTCCGGTGGTGCTGGAACTACTCCCCGGTGCGGCGGGATTGACGGACCAGGAGACCTGGTCCGTGGTCCAGACGATCACCAGAGTTGGCGGTGACGCGGCCCTCGGCAGACTGGTCGACTTCTGCGACCATCCGGCCGATCTCGTGCAGAGCGCGATCTCCGACGCCTGGCATGCCTTCGATACCTCCGGCTACGCCGAGATGATCCTTCCGCGGGTCTCGGCGGAGCAGCTGATCAATGTGCGGACCGAGGAGCATCTCACCCACCCCCGTGCGCGGAACCGCCTCCTGTTCGCCTGGGACATGGATCCGGAGATGTTCAGGAGAGCCGGAGCCGCCGAGCGGGTCAGACGCCTCGTCTACTCCCGACCGGTCGATCTGGCCTCGCTGCGGGGACTGACCGGGCTCAGAACGCTCAGTCTCACCGGCGGCCCCCTGTGGGCCGACCTGCGCCCACTGGCGGAACTCCACCTGGATTCCCTGAGCTTCGAACTGAATCCTGATCTCCGCGTGGAAGGGCTGGAGTCGTTCGCCGACATCGACGAGCTCGACGTACGGGTGCGCGGGAGCGAGAAGCCGCTGCGCCAGCTTCCTCCCGAGGCTCCGATGACGTGGCTACTGCTCAACGACAACGCGCACGACCTCGCCGAGTTGGGTCGGTTTCCCCGCCTGAGGAAGTTGTCGCTGTGGGATCGCGGTCTGCCCGTCTCCGCTGAAGCGTGGAAGCACATCGGAGAGGCCGAGCACGTGTCCGAGCTGGCGATGCACCGCGAGTTGCTGCCGCAGCTGGGACGCCACGGCCTCCGGCTCGGCAACATCGCGGTCCTCGACCTGTTCTGGACGACGAACGAATCCGTCAACCTGGGCTCACTGGTGCGTGCCCTCCCCTCACTCACCACGCTCCGAATCTACGGCGCGGGTCCGCAGGACCTGTCGGAGCTGGCGGCCCTGCCCCACCTCCGTTCGCTCTCCACCTTCGCGCCTCGGAACGGAGCCGCCGTCCGTCTGCCGGAGGGCGTGGAGTGCCACGTCTCGCCCTTCCCCCGCTACGGGGAATAGTCGGGCCGGCACCAGACGGGCGAGTCAACCCGCGCGCGTGCCGCGCGCTGCCGCGGGGCATCGACGACGGCCGACTGGCCAGCCCCGCCCCTTGGGCGGTCCAACGTCACACTCTCAGGGTCAGGTTGCGGCCCCGGGGCGCCGAGGGACCAGGCCGCGGTTACGGCATGCTGTACGCATGAGTTCAGACGCCGAGGCCGGTGCCATAGCCGGGCTGCACGACGTGTTCAACCTGCTGAGGACCTTCGAGGACGACGGGCTCACCATCCGCCGGGCCGGCGCCCTGGAGGGCGCGGCCGAGAAGGTCACGGCCGCCTCGCTGGAGTTCATCGACGTCACGGAGCCCGAGGACCTGCAGCGTCAGCTCCAGGCCGCCGTCAAGGCGCTCCAGATCGCGGAGAAGTCGGCCCGCGCCCACCGAAGGAACCCGCTCACTCGCCCGATCTCCCACGCCCGCTTCGCGCTGAACGTGGGCATCGCCCAGGGCGGCCTCCACCTCGCGCTGGCGGCGCTGGATCCGGAGAACACGCCTCCGGTCCCCGAGTCGGACTAGACCTGGGACCGCGCCCGCACGGAGTCGATGATGTGGGTGAGCACGCCCGGGTAGCGTTCCTCGATCTCCGCGAGGCGTAGTTCGTGCTGGCGGAAGCTGCCCTGCGGGGTGACGCGGACCACGCCGGCCTCGCGGAGGACCTTCAGGTGGTGGGAGAGCGTGGACATGCTCACCTCCACGTCGAAGCCGCCGCACACCACGCCGCCCGCGTCCGCCAGCTGGCCGACGACCTGGAGGCGGACCGGGTCGGCCAGGGCGTTGAGCAGGGTGGCCAGCTCTACCGAGGCCAGGTCCGGGTGGTGGAGCGCGCGCATGCGACGACCCTACCCCACCGATTCGAGACTTTGACATCCATCGAAGCGATGGCCTAGCGTCCGGCGCTCAGGACAGCATTTCGAGGATTGTCGAAATCTCGGAGGGGAAGGCCCATGGGCACGACGGAACGACCGCACGTCAGGGAGTGGCGGAACGAGCGGGGGGACGGTGACCGGACCGCCGTGCTGCTGCACGGCCTCTCCGGGAGTTCCGCCACCTGGTGGCGGCTCGGGCCGTGGCTCGCGGAGCGGCACGGGTACCGGGTGCTCGCGCCCGACCTGGCCGGGCACGGCCGGAGCGCGCGCGCCGCGTCGTACAGCCGCGAGCGGTGGGCGGACGACCTGCTCGACGTGCTGCCGGCCGGGCCGGAGCTGGCGATCGGGCACTCGCTCGGCGGCGTGCTGCTGGCGATGGTCGCCGACCGGCTCCGGCCGGCGCGGGCGGTGTACGAGGACCCGGCGTGGTACCCGTGGTCCGGCGCCGGCTACGGGGAAGTCCAGCCCGCCATAAGGGCGTTCAAGCGGTGGACGGCCGAGGACGTCCGCGCCGCGCACCCCACCTGGTCCGACGAGGCCGTCGGGGTCCGGCTGGCGGAGCTGCGGGACTGGGACCCGGAGACCACCCGCATGCGGTACCTGGAGACCGCCCACGTGCCGGTCTTCCCCGTCGTGCCGTCGCTCGTGCTGCTGGCCGACCCGAGCGACCTGACGCCGCCGCCGCTGGCCGACCACTTCGAGGAGGTCGGCTTCGTCTGCCGCACCGTGCCCGGGGCCGGGCACTTCGCCCACGTCGACGACCCCGACGGTTTCCTGGCCGCGCTGGGCGACTGGGCGTGACCGGGCCGGCGTCCAGGTCCCTGGCCGTGGTGCTGGCCGCCACGTTCATGCAGCTTCTCGACGTCACGATCGTGACCGCCGCTATCCCCGCCCTCGACGTCGGCCAGGGCGCGGCGCAACTCGTGCTGACCGGCTACACGTTGACCTACGCCGGCACGCTGATCACCGCGGCCAGACTGGGCGACGGGCACGGCTACCGGCGGCTGTTCGCGGCCGGGGTCGCCGTCTTCACCGTCGCGTCCGCCGCCTGCGCGGCGGCGCCGACCGCGCAGGTGCTGGTGGCCTGCCGACTCGTGCAGGGCGTCGGCAGCGGGCTGATGGCGCCGCAGGTGCTGTCGCTGATCCAGGTCGTGGTGGAGGCGCCGCGCCGCCCTCGGGCGCTCGGGCTGCTGGCCGCCACGATGGGGTTGGCGTCGCTGCTCGGGCCGCTGATCGGCGCGGTCCTGCTGGAGGGGTGGGGCTGGCGGTGGATCTTCCTGGTCAACGTGCCCGTCGGGCTCGCCGCGTTGGTGGGCGCGGCCCGGTGGCTGCCGGCGGCGCGCGGGGCCGGCCGGCACCGGATCGACGCGGCCGGCGCGGCGCTGGCGACGGGCGGGGCGGCGCTGTTGATCCTGCCGCTGGCCGTGGGCCGGGAGGCGGGGTGGCCGGCGTGGACGTGGTTCTGTCTGGCCGCGGCCGTTCTGGTATTGGCCGGGTTCGTGGCGTCCCAGCGGCCCGGCGGCGGGCGCGAGCCGTTGCTGCATCCCAGCGTGTTCCGGGACCGGACGGCGCGGACCGGGGTGTTGCTGGTGTTCGTCTTCAACGCCGGGGTGCCGTCGTTCAGTTACGTGCTCTTCCTGCACCTGCGGTCCGGACTCGGATATCCGCCGCTGGCGGCCGGGCTCACGGCGGCGCCGTTCGCCGCGGCGGCGATGGTCGGCGGCCGGGCGGCGCGCGCCCTGACCGACCGGTGGGGTGCGGGGGCGTCGACGGCGGCGGCCGCGACGTTGACGCTGGTCATGTTGGTGCTCGCGGCCGGGCCCCGGTGGGTGATGCCGCCGTCGCTCGCGCTGGGCGGCGCGGCGTTCGGCGTGTTCACGGCGTCCGTGTTCGCGCTCGTCCTGGACCGGGCCCGCCCGGAAGCCGTCGGCTCGGTCTCGGGGCTGCTGCCGACGGCCCAGCAACTCGGCGGCACCGTCGGGGTGTCCGCCGCCGGCCTCGTCTACCACGCGTCGGCGGCGGGGACGGCGTTCCGGCACGCGCTGCTCTACGAGGCGGCGGCCTTCGCGCTGGCCGCGCTGATCGCCCGCCGCCTGACGGCCGGTTCCGCGCGGGCCGCCGTCACCCGCGCTCGCCGAGCGCGGCGGCCCTGAGTTGGAGGTAGCGGCGCTCGGGGACGCTGAGGGTGCGGGCGGCGGCGTGCTGGTAGGCGGCGCGGGCCGCCCCGTGGTCGCCGGCCATCTCCAACAGGTGGCCGCGCACGGCGTCGAGGCGGTGGTGGTCGGCCAGGCTGCCGGCCGCGTCGAGCGCGGCGAGCCGGTCGAGGCCGGCCTGCGGGCCGAGCGCCATGGCGACGGCGACGGCGCGGTTGAGCTCGGTCACGGGCCCGGGGGCGAGTTCGACCAACACGTCGTAGAGGGCCAGGATCTGGGGCCAGTCGGTGTCCTCGGGCCCGGTGGCCTCGTCGTGCACGGCGGCGATGGCGGCCTGGACCTGGTAGGGGCCGAGCGGCCCCGGCGCGGCGAGCGCGGCCGTGAGCAGTTCGACGCCCTCGTCCACGGCCGCCCTGTTCCAGCGGGTGCGGTCCTGTTCGGCCAGCGGGATCAGCTCGCCGCCGGCGCCGGTGCGGGCGGCGCGGCGGGCGTCGGTCAGCAGCATCAGCGCGAGCAGGCCGGTCACCTCGCCGTCCCGCGGCAGCAGCCGGTGGGCGGCGCGGGCGAGGCGGATGGCCTCGCCCGCCAGCTCGGCACGGTGCAGCGTCTGCCCCGAGGTGGCGGTGTGGCCCTCGTTGAAGACGAGGTAGAGGACGTGGAGGACGGCGGCGAGGCGGCCCGGGAACTCGTCGGCGGTGGGGGCGGCGAAGCGGGCCCCGGCCCGTTGGATGGTCTTCTTGGCGCGGCTGATGCGTTGCGCCATCGTCGGCTCGGGGACCAGCATCGCGCGGGCGATCTCGGCGGTGGTCAGGCCGCCGACCGCGCGCAGGGTCAGCGCGATGCGGGACGGGGCCGACAGGGCCGGGTGGCAGCAGAGGAGGAGCAGCGTCAGTGTGTCGTCCTCGCGTGGGTGGCGCGCCTCGCCGGGCGGCGGGGCGTGCCACTCGTCGTCCGGGGTGAGGGCGACGACGGTCTCCTCCCGGCGGCGGCGGGCCTCCTCGGCGCGCAGCTCGTCCACCAGCCGGCGGGAGGCGACGCGGATCAGCCAGCCGCGCGGGTTGTCCGGTGTGCCGTCGCGCGGCCACTGCTGGGCGGCGGCCAACAGGGCCTCCTGCACCGCGTCCTCGGCGGCGTCGAAGTGGCCGTAGCGGCGGACGAGCGCGCCGAGGACCTGCGGCGCCAGGCGGCGCAGCAGGTCCTCGGCCGGGGTGGTCGTCACTCCCCGCTCGGGGCTTGCATGATCGGGCGGATGACGACGTCACTGACCGGCGAGCCGGCCGGCACCGGGCTCTGGTAGGCGCGCTTGGCGATCTCGGTGACGCGCTCGACGCTCTCGCACTCCAGCACCCAGTAGCCGGCGAGGACCTCCTTGGTCTCGCCGAAGGGGCCGTCCGAGACGACGGGCCTGCCGTCGGGGCCGCCGGTGACGACCACGGCCTGCTTGGGCTCGGACAGGCCCTGTCCCTCGACGAGTTCGCCGGACTCGGCGAGATCGTTGTTCAGCGACTCCATGTAGCCGAACATGGCGGCGAAGTCCGCCTGGCTCCAGGCGGGGTGGCCCTCGCTCGGCTGGCCGTTCATGGCGTCGTAGTCGGCCTGCTTGCTGTAGACCATCACCAGGTACTTCATGGGACGTTCTCCCCTCGGTCGGCCCCTCGGGCCGGTCTCGGCACCCCTCTCGGGCGCCGCTCACCGGAGACGTCGGAGCCGTGGTGGCGCTCTCGACATCGCGCGCGAATCTTTTTTCGAGTTTTCCGAGATTCTGCACCCGGTGCCGCTCGACCCAGCTCAGCTCAGCTCGGCTCCGGCTCAGTTCGGCTCCGGCTCGGCTCAGCTCAGCTCAGCGGGAGAACTGGTACCGGACGTCCGTGAGCTGCTCGGAGAGGTCCCAGAGACGGCGGCCGGTCTCGGGTTCCGTCGCTCGCGGCGCCAGCCGGACGCGGGTCGGGGCGCCGCGCAGCTCGGCGGGGCCGTCCGGGCCGATGAACTCGCCGCCCGCGACGCCTGGTTCGGTCGCCGCGTAGAGCTGCGGCAGCGCGCCGCGGGCAGCCGGCTGGGCGAACAGAGGGTTGCCGAGGCGGCCGAGCAGCACGCGCCACAGGCCGAAGGTCACGTTCGTCTGGAGGTGGGTGGCGGTGTAGCCGGGGTGGGCGAGGACGCTGCGGACGGGGCTGCCGGCGGCGGTCAGGCGGCGGTGGAGCTCCCGACCGAAGACGGCGTTGGCGAGCTTGGACTGGTTGTAGAAGGCCATGGGCGCGTAGTGGCGCTCGCCGGTGAGGTCGTCGAAGCGGAGGTGGGCCCGCCGGTGGTTGACCGAAGTGACGGTGACCACCCGGGGGTCGGTGCCGGCGGTCAGCCGGTCGAGCAGCAGGCCGGTGAGGGCGAAGTGGCCGAGGTGGTTGCAGGCGAACTGGAGCTCGTGGCCCTGCGGGCTGAGCGAGCGCGGCGGGGCCATCAGGCCGGCGTTGTTGACGAGACCATCCAGGCGTGGGTGGTCGCCGCGCAGCCGGTCGGCGAAGGCGCGGACCGAGTCGAGGTCGGCCAGGTCCAGTCGACGCACCTCCAGGACGGCGTCCGGCCGTTCGGCGGTGATCTCGGCGGCGGCCCGTCGGCCCTTCTCCTCGTCGCGCACCGCCAGGACCACGTGCCCGCCGGCGTGGGCGAGCGCCCGGGTGGTCGCGAGGCCGAGGCCGCTGTTGGCGCCGGTGACGACGAACACCCGCCCGGCCTGGTCGTGGATCCGGTCGGTGGTCCAGTGTTCTCGCTCACTCATGCGGCACACCTTGCCCTCGATGGCACTCAATGTCAACACGCGCTTGAGTGCCACACGCGGCATTGTGGGTATCCTGGCGGCATGGAGATCCGCGCCGACGTCACCATGGCCGAGCGCAAGCGGCGGCTCGTCTCGAACGAACTGACCGAGGCGGCGCTGCGGTTGCTGGCGTCGAAGGGGTACGCCGCGGTCACCGTCGACGAGATCGTGGCCGTCGCCGGCGTGTCCCGGCGGACGTTCTTCCGCTACTTCGCGTCCAAGGAGGACGTGGTCGTCCAGTTCCTGGCCGACCTCGGCACCGGCATGCGCGACGAGCTGGCGGTCCGCGCCGAGGAGGAGCCGCCCTCGGTGGCGCTGCGGCACGCCGTCTCGGCCGCGCTCGCCGTCTGCGCCGACCAACACCCGGACCACGCCGACCGGACGCTCAGCGTCGTGCGGCTGATCCTGGGGACCCCCGCCCTGCTCGCCCGCTTCCTGGAGCGGCAGGAGGCGTGGCGCGACGAACTGGCGGCGGAGCTGGCGCGCCGACTCGGGCTCGACGCGGACGCCGACCTCTATCCGCGGCTGGCCGCCGGGATGGCGCTGAACGCGTTCGACGCCGTGCTGCGGCGTTGGAGTGCGAGCGAGGGCCGCGAGGACGCCGCCGGGCTGACGGACCGGGCGTTCGCCGTCATCGCGCCGGCGCTGGACGCGGTCGGGCGGCCAGCAATCTGAGTACGGGCACTCGGGCACCTGGCCGGCCGCGGCGCCGGACGCCGCCGTCCCCGGATCTGAGTAGGGGTACTCATGTCCGACGCCGGTCGCGGCGGGAGACTGGCGGCATGACCAGGCCCGTCCCCGACGACACCGCCCGACGCGCCACCCCCGTCCTCGACCGGGTGGTCGACCGGGTCGCCGACATCTCGGGCGCGCTCGGCCTCCTCGTGCTCGAACTGATGGCCATGTTCGCGGTGTTCGTGTGGTGGGTGCTCTCCGGCTGGAGCCTCGACCCGCAGACCCCCGCCGACCCCGACCCGGTCTGGGGCTATCTGGCGGCGTACGCGGCGCTCGCCAGGCGCCCGGCGCGTCTCCGGCCTCCGCGAGCCCGGTGATCCGCCCGGCTCCGTCGAGCTCGAACCGGGTGTCGCCGACGCCGGTGAGGACGTGGTCGGCCCGGTAGGCGTGGGTCTGCCGGG
>NZ_SMKI01000359.1 GCF_004348415.1 Streptomyces hainanensis | reverse complement strand
CCCGCTGGCTGCGCTGGCCGACCCCCGGTGCCCGCCTCGGCTACGGCGCCGACTACAACCCGGAACAGTGGCCGCGCGAGGTGTGGCGCGAGGACGTCCGGCTGATGCGGGAGGCCGGCGTCAACATCGTCTCGCTCGGCATCTTCTCCTGGGCCCACCTCCAACCGACCGCCGACAGCTGGGAGTTCGGCTGGCTGGACGAGGTGATGGACCTGCTGCACGAGCACGGCGTCGCCGTCGACCTGGCCACCGCGACGGCCTCGCCGCCGCCCTGGCTCACCACCGCCCACCCGGAGATCCTGCCGGTCACCAGGACCGGCGAGACCCTCTGGCCCGGCGCCCGCCAGCACTGGCGGCCCACCTCCCCGATCTTCAGGGAGCACGCGCTGCGCCTGGTCACCGCGCTGGCCGAACGCTACGCCGACCACCCGGCGTTGACCGCCTGGCACATCGGCAACGAACTCGGCTGCCACAACATCTACGACTACTCGGACGACGCCGCGGCCGCCTTCCGCGCCTGGCTGCGCGGCCGCTACGAGACACTCGACGCGCTCAACCACGCCTGGGGCACCGCCTTCTGGTCCCAGCGCTACAGCGACTGGGCGCAGCCGCTGCCGCCGCGGCTCGCCGCCTCGCACCCCAACCCCACCCAGCAGCTCGACTTCAAGCGGTTCTCGTCCGACGCGCTCAAGGAGTACCTGCGCGCCGAACGCGAGGTGCTCCGCCGGCTCACCCCCGACGTGCCGGTGACCACCAACTTCATGGTGATGGGCGAGACGAAGGGCATGAACTACGCCGACTGGGCGGGTGAGGTCGACTTCGTCTCCAACGACCACTACGTGCACCCGGGGCCGCAGGGCCTCGACGAGCTGTCCTTCTCCGCGAACCTGGTCGGCAACCTCGCCGGCGGCCGGCCCTGGTTCCTGATGGAGCACTCCACCAGCGCCGTCAACTGGCAGCCGGTCAACCGCGCCAAGCGGCGCGGCGAGCTGGCCCGCGACTCGCTGCTGCACCTGGCGCACGGCGCGGACGCCGTCTGCTTCTTCCAGTGGCGGCAGTCGGCGGCCGGCGCCGAGAAGTACCACTCGGCGATGGTGCCGCACGCCGGCGAGGACAGCGCCGTGTTCCGGGCCGTCGCCGAGCTCGGCCGGGTGCTGCGGGACGACCTCGCGCCGGTCGCCGGGGCCGGGCGGCGTCCGGCCCGCGCCGCCATCCTGTTCGACTGGGAGTCCTGGTGGGCCAGCGAACAGGACTCCCACCCCACGGAGTTGCTGCGCTACCGGCAGGAGGCCCTGGACTGGTACTCGGCTTTCCTCGGGCTCGGCGTGCGGGTGGACGTGGTGCCCACCGGCACCGCGCTCGACGGCTACGACGTCGTGGTGGCGCCCGTGTTGCACGTGCTGCCGGCCGAACTCGCCAAGGAGCTCACGGGCTTCGTCGAGGCCGGCGGCCACCTGGTCACCACCTACTTCTCCGGGATCGTCGACGAGAACGAACACGCCTGGCTGGGCGGCTACCCGGGGCCGCTGCGCGAGCTGCTCGGCATCCGCGTGGAGGAGTTCGGGCCGCTCCTCGCGGACGAGGCGGTCGAGCTGGACGACGGCACCACCGGCACCCTGTGGACGGACGAGATCACCGTCACGGACCCGGAGGCGGTCGAGGTGCTCGCCGCCTACCGCACCGGCCCGCAGGCCGGCCGCCCGGCCGTCACCCGCCGCCGGGTCCCGGGCGGCGGCTCGGCCTCGTACGTCTCCACCCGGCTCGGCGCCCGGGGGTTGCCAGGGGTGCTCGGCCGGGTGCTGGCCGGCGCCGGCGTCTCGGGCGAGCTGCCGGCGGCGGCCCGGGGCGAGGTCGAGCTGACGATCCGTCACCAGAACGGTGTCGAGTACTGGTTCCTGATCAACCGCACCGACCACGAGGTCGAACTCCCCGACGTCACGGGCGAGCCGCTGACCGGCTCGCTTCCGCTGGCGCCGCGCGGCGTGACCGTCCTGCGGCGCTGAGCACTCCCCGGGGGAGCACCGACGACCGCCGACGGCACCGCGGCCACGTGCCGGTGTCGCCACTCGCTGTGCCGGGCCGCGCGGATCCCGCGCGGCCGCCCACCCAACGAAGGGACGTTCAACGGTGAAGAGACCCGCCAGAGCTCGCCGGCTGATCTGCTGCCTCGGTGTGGCCGCGCTGACGGCGAGCGGCCTCGCCGCCGGGCAGGCGAGCGCGGACGAGTCGGCCACGGTCGCCGACCGCGTCACCATCCGCCCCAACCCCTCCTACCAGGGCGACGAGTTCGAGGGCTGGGGCACCAGCCTCGTCTGGTTCGCCAACGCCACGGGCGACTACCCGGACGAGATCCGGGAGGAGCTGGCCGACCTCGTCTTCGGCGAGGACGGGCTCAACCTCAACATCGCCCGCTACAACGTCGGCGGCGGCAACGCGCCGGACGTCACCGACTACCTCAGGGCCGGCGGCGCGGTCGAGGGCTGGTGGCGCGCGCCCGAGGGAACCACCCGCGACGACCTCGACTGGTGGTCGGCCGACGACCCGGCCGACTGGAACCCGGACGCGGACGCGACCCAGCGCTGGTGGATCGACCACGTCAAGGACGACATCGACCACTGGGAGGCGTTCAGCAACTCGCCGCCCTGGTTCATGACGGTCAGCGGGTACGTCTCCGGTGGCTTCGACTCGAGCGCCGACCAGCTGCGCACCGACTCGGTGGACGACTTCGCCGCCTATCTGGTGGGCGCCGTCGACCGGTTGGAGCGGGCGCACGACATCGAGGTCGACACCATCGACCCCTTCAACGAGCCCAACACCCCTTACTGGGGCACCAGGTTGGGCGAGGACGGCGAACCGGTCGGCGGGCGCCAGGAGGGCGCCCACATGGGCCCCGAGCTGCAACAGCAGGTGATCCGCGCGCTGGCCGCCGAGCTCGACTCGCGGGGCACCCGCACCGACGCGGTGATCGCGGCGATGGACGAGACCAACCCCGGGACGTTCGCCCGCAACTGGTCCGCGTACCCCGACGAGGTGCGCGACCTGGTCGAGCAGCTCAACGTGCACACCTACGGCACCGGTTCACGGACCACCGTCCGCGACCTGGCCAAGGCGGCCGGGACCCCGCTGTGGATGAGCGAGGTCGAGGGCGACTGGGGTGACGGGCAGGACTTCGCGTCCATGCGGCCCGGCCTGGGTCTGGCCCGGCACATGGTCGACGACCTTCGCGAACTGGAGCCCACGGCCTGGGTGTTCTGGCAGCCCGTGGAGGACTACGACAACATGCGGCCGGGCGGCGAGTCGCCCGAGGGCGGCAACTGGGGCAGCATCCAGCTCCCGTTCAGCTGCGACGGCGGGGACACCCTGGAGACCTGCCCGATCCACACCAACCAGAAGTTCAACACCGCGCGGAACTTCACCCACTACATCAGGCCGGGCGACCACCTCGTCCAGGTGGACGACCCCGCCAGCACGGCCGCCGTCGCCGCGGACGGCAGGGGTGCCACCGTGGTGCACGTCAACGACGGCGCCGAGGCGCGCGAGGTCACCCTGGACCTGTCCGCGTTCGGCCGCGTCGCCAGGGGCGCCACCGTCACCCCGGTGGTGACCAGCGCGGACGGCGCGCTCGTCGAACACGAGCCGGTCCGCGTCACCGGCCGGTCGGCCACCTACCAGGTGCCGGCCGACTCGGTCACCACCTTCGTCGTCGACGGCGTCTCGGGAGTGGCGCGGGACGCGGCCACCTTCCGGCCGGGCCACGAGTACCGGCTCGGCGGCGTGCAGAGCGGTCGGGCGCTGACCGTCTCCGACGACGGCTCGGGCGTGGTGATCCGGGCCGCCGACGGGGCGCGTGACGACCAGCTGTGGCGCGTCGCGCCGTCGGGCGACCGCTACGTGCTGACGAGCGCCGCCGACGGGCGCCGGCTCGCGGAGCGGGACGGCGCCCCGGTCCTGGAGCGCGACCGCGGCCGGCCCGACCGGGCGGCGCAGTGGATCGCGTCCTCGACGGGCGACGGCACCTGGACGTTCGTCAACGCGGCCACCGGCAACCTGCTGGAGGTCGGCGGCCAGGCCACGGCGGAGAACTCACCGGTCACCGTGTGGCCGCCCAACTCCGGTGCGAACCAACGCTGGTCCGTGAGCGGCTGAGTGTGGCGTTCCGGGGCGCGCGTGGCGCGCGCCCCGGCGTCGCGCCCCGATTTCACCCCTTTGGGTGTGCATGGATGCCGGGCGGTTTTCCCACCGGACGGGTGGGGAGCCAGCGGGTGGAGTGCTCGCAAGTGTCCACGGAGGGTGGCGTGCAACACATGGAGACGCGGACGGAACCGAACCAGGCGATCGTGCCGGGTCTGTTGAGCGAGGGGGAACAGCCCGACTTCCCACGGGTGTTGATGCTCGCGGCCGGAGGCACCATCGCCCGCGCGCTGGCCGTCGCCGCCCGGCTGCGGATCCCCGAGCTGCTGGCCGCCGGTCCGCTGTCGTCCGGGGAACTGGCCAAACGCGCGGAGTGCCATCCGGAGGCGCTCGACCGGCTCCTCGGCACCCTGGCGCTCGCGGGCGTCCTGACACGGGTGGCGGACGGCGGCTACCGGTTGACCGACGCGGGCGCGGTCCTCCGCTCCGACCACCCGGCCTCGCTGCGGAACACCGTGATGCTGCTCGCCGAGACCTACGACGACGCGTTCCGCGGCCTGCTGACCACCGTCACCAGCGGCGAGTCCGCGTTCCGCGAGGTGTTCGGGGTCTCGCTCTACGAGCACCTGGCCGCGAACCCCGAGGAGGAGCGTGTCTTCGACGCCGCCATGGCCGAGATGTGCCGCCCGGTCGCGGCCGAGCTGGCCGGCGGCTACGACTTCTCCGGCGTCCGCACCGTCGTCGACGTCGGCGGCGGCGACGGCACCCTGCTCGGCGGGATCCTGCGGGAGCACCCGGAGCTCCGCGGGGTGTGCGTCGACCGGCCGAGCGTCTGCGAGCGCGCCGCCGCGCCGCCGCACCCCGCCGGCGACCGGATCGTGTTCCGCCCGGCCGACATCTTCACCGAGATCCCCGCGGCCGGCGACCGCTACGTGATCAAGAACGTGCTGCACGACTGGCCCACGGAGTGGCAGGTGCGCGTGCTGACCGCGATCCGCCGGGCGATGGCCGCGACGCCCGGCTCCCGGCTGCTGGTGATCGAGCCCATGCTGGAGGACGAGATCGACGCCCCGCACGCGCTGACCCAGATGGTGCTCTGCGAGGGCGGCACCCGCGGCTTCTCGGAGGCCGGCATGCGCCGGCTGCTGGCCGCCGCCGGCTTCACCCCGCTGTCGGCCGGCGCCTTGGCCGGCGACCACCGGCTCTTCGAGTGCGTCCCGAGCGCGGAGGCCGGCCCGGTTCCCGAGGCGAGGCCGGCAGGCGGCTGACCGGCACGCCCGCCCGGATGGCATCGTTGCCCAGGGGCAACCGCCGGCATCCGAGGAGGGCGACGTGGCCGCGTCATACGAGGCGATACCGGACGACTATCTCGACGGCTACGCGGAGATCCTCGCCGAGGTCTCCGCGACCGGCCGCCGGCTCACCAGGGACGAGCTGCGGGAGCGCCGTGCGCTGGGGGAGCGGGCGGCGCAGGAGGGGCTCGCGCTCCGTGAGCTGGTCCGGGTCCACCTGGCGGCCACCCGCGTGCTCTGGCGCGAGCTGCCCGGGGTGACCGGCGCGCTCGGCGTCCGGCAGGTGGGGCTGACCGCCGAGGGCGTGCTGGCCGCCGCCGAGCAGGCCGTCGACGCGCTGGCCGAGGGATTCGAGCGGGCGCAACTGCTCGCGGTGCGCCGGGACGAGGCGGCCCGCCGCGAGTTCATCGACGACCTGCTGCACGGCCGCGGCGACCCGGGCAGCCTGTCCGGGCGCGCCGAGCGGTACGGCCTGCGGCTCGCGCACACCCACGCCGTGGCGGTGGCGCGGGCGGCCAGCCCGTACGACGACACGCACGCGCTCACCCGACGCATGGACGACGCGATGGTCGGCCGCTTCGGCGTCCGTGAGGTGCTGCTCACCACCAAGGACGGCCGGCTGGTCTGCATCGCGCCGGGACACCGCCCCGAGGTGCTCGAGTACTTCGCCGACCGCGTGCGGAGCGCGGTCGACGAGGAGGAGCACCGGCCGCGGATAGCGCTCGGCCGGCCGCACGCGGGCCCCGCCGGGGTGGTCCAGTCCTACGAGGAGGCGCTGAGCGCGCTGGAGCTCGCCGAACGGGCGCTGATCGACGGCGTGGTGCTGCGCGCGGCCGAACTGCTGGTGTTCCCCGTCCTCACCAGAGACCGGCAGGCGATGGCGGACCTCGTACGCTCGGTGCTCGGGCCGCTGTCCGCCGCGCGAGGCGGCGCGGGCCCGCTGGTGCGCACGCTCGACGTCTACTTCGGCTCCGGCTGCGTGGCGGCCGAGACCGCGAGACGGCTCTCGCTCAGCGTCCGGGCGCTGACCTACCGGCTGGAACGGATCCACGCGCTGACGGGCTCCGACCCGGCGGATCCGCTGCAGCGCTACACGCTGCAGACCGCCGTGATCGGAGCCCAACTGCTGGACTGGCCCGCCGAGGAACTCTGACCCCGGCGGGCCGCGCGGCCGGTACGGTCACCGCTGCGAGGGCCCGTGCGAGGGCCCGTGCGAGGGCCCGTGCGAGGGCCGGTGCGGGGGCCGGCCGTCAGGCCTCCGCGGACACCTCGATCCGCTCGGCCGGCGCAGTCGAACCCGCCGAACCGGCGGACCCGGCCGAGCCGCCCACTCCCTTCGCCTCGGCGGCGAGGCCGATCCGCGCCGCCGTGCTCCCGGCGTCGACCTCCGGGCCGCCCCGGGCCGCGAGGCCGGAGAGCAGCGCGGTGAGGTCCACCCCGGTGGCCGAGGTGAGCAGCTCCATGCCCTGCGTCACGTTGTCCGCCACGGCGCGCGGGAGCCGGCCCGCGCCGTCCGTGGAGATCACCGTCATCTTGTCGATCGCGGACAGCGGCTCCGAGGCCTTGGCGACCACCTGCGGCAGCACCTCGACCAGCATCTGGACCATCGCCGCGTCCCCGTAACCGGCGAACGCCTCGGCCTTCCGCCGCATGGCCTCGGCCTCCGACGAACCGACGGCGGCGATCGCCGCGGCCTGGGCCTCGCCCTCCAGCCGGTGCGCGTCGGCCAGCGCGGCCCGCCGCTGCCGCTCGCCCTCGCCGGTCAGCCGGGCGCGTTCGGCCTCGGCGTGCGCCGCGGCCACGTCGGCCACCCGCCGTGCCTCGGCCTCCTGCTCGGCCCGGTAGCGCTGCGCGTCCGCCGGCTTGCGCACCTCGGTGTCGAGCTGGCGGTCCGTCAACTCGGCCTGCCGTACGGCGACCTTCTCCTGCTCGGCCAGCACCTCCTGGCGCCTGGCCGCCTCGGCCAGCGGCCCGGCCGCGTTGGCCTTGGCGGCCGCGGCCTCCGTCTCGACCTTGATCTCCGCCTGGCGCAGATAGAGCGTGCGCTGGGCGACCGCGATCTCCTCCTCGGCGCGGAGCCGCGCCTGCTCGGCGGTGCGCCGGGCCACGGCCTCGGCGATGTCCGCGTCCTGCCGAGCCCGCGCCGCCTCCGGCCGGCCGAGGTCGGCCAGATAGCTGCCCTCGGCGGCGATGTCCTGGATCTGGAAGGTGTCGAGCACCAGGCCCTGCCCCGAGAGGCTGGCCTCGGCCTCCTCCGCGACCTGACCGGCGAACGCGGCCCGGTCCCGGATCACCTCCTCCACCGACATCCGCCCGACGATCGCCCGCAGCGCGCCGGACAACACCTCCTGCGTGAAGGGCACGACGCCCTGCTGCTGGCGGAGGAAGCGCTGGGCGGCCGACCGGATGGCGGCATCGGTACCGCCCACCTTGACGATGGCCACGCCGTCGAGATCCACCTTCACCCCGCGCAGCGTGACCGCGCCGCGGACCGCCACCGGGATGTGCCGGCTCGACAGGTCCATCACGTGCCGGTGTTGCACGAACGGCACCACGAACACCCCGGAGCCGACCACGACCTTCTGGCCACCCGCGTTGCGGGAGACCCGACCGGTGACGACGAACGCCTCGCTCGGCCCCGCCACCTTGTAGCGCGAGACGACCAACAGGCCGAGCAGCAACAGGAGGACGACCACCCCCACGACGGACACGACGACCACACTCATGACAGAGCCTCTTCTCTTCCGGATCCCCCCGGGTCTGGCCCGGATCGACCGACGGCCGGCGGCGTTCGCACCGCCCGGCCGCCGAGCGCGTGGCGCACGCACCCCCCGTGCGCCACGCGCCCATTC
>NZ_SMKI01000358.1 GCF_004348415.1 Streptomyces hainanensis | reverse complement strand
GAGCCTTCGCCGTTGGCGTATTTGACGAGGGTGTCGGCGAGGACGACGACGGCGGCGGCGAGGACGATCAGGGCGAGGGGGCCGCCGATGATCAGGGCGATGACGCCGAGGACGGCGACGACGACCTTGCAGATGGCGACGAGCGTGTCCCAGGCGTCGGAGAACCAGCGGACCAGGTTGTCCCACCAACTGCGGTTCTGGATACCGGCGTCGGACGCCTCGTCGATACCCTGGGCACACTCCCTGGCCGCTTCCTCGCGCATCTCCCGCGCCTGGCGGGCGAGTTCGCGGGCGGCGGACAGTGCTTCCTCGGCGGAGTCCACCTGTCCCTGCGCGGAGGACGCCGCCTGCCCGGCGGCCGTCGCGTCCCGGGTCGCGGCCCGCACGTCCGCCTCGGACGGCGGCTCCACGTCCTCGCGTTCGCCCTCGCGCTCCAGCCGCTCGGCCTCGTCCCCGGCCCGGGACACCCAGTCCTGCGCGTCGGTCAACGCGCCCTGCGCGGAGGTCAGGTCGGCCTGCGCGGCGATCGCCCGGTCCAACGCCCGGTCGGCCATGCCCTGCGCGGTCTCCAGCTTCGGCCAGTAGGTGCCGAGCGCCCGCGCCGCCAGGTCGTAGGAGGTCTGGAGCTTCTCCAGGTTGCCCGGCACCCCGTCGAACTCGGAGCGGAAGGCGTCCGCCGACAACCCGGCCCAGTCCAGCACCGCCCGGTCGTCCGCCATTCCCCGCACCCGGCCCAGTGCCTCACCGACGTCGTCGGCGAACGTCTGCAACTCGTCGGAGAGTAATCGGACCTCGTCGGGATCACCCGGCGTCGGGTCCGAGTCCATGTCGACGGGACTCCAGTCGGACGGACGTGCCACGTGCCCTCCCAGCGAAGCTGACGGGTTCCGCACCGCAACCGATAGCGATACAACGATAGTTCGCATCGATGGAAACGGACGGCGGAGACGCGACCCGGGGCCGAAACGTGTGCGGCGTCACCTGGGCACGGTCACAGCCACATCGGGTCGCGGTGGGGCACCAGCGCCGGATCCTCCGACCAGACGAGCCGCGCCTCCAGCCCGGCGCCGACCACCTCGCCGAGCCGCTCCACGGCCCAGCCGTTCCAGTAGACGGCGGTCGGGTACTGCGGGATCCGGAACGCCGGCAGCTCGGCCGGCACGGCGTCCGGCCGGAACACCGCCTGCTTGACGTGCCCGGTGACCCGCTTCGGCTTGGAGGAGTGGCGCGCGTCCAGGCAGTCCACCACGGGCTCCACCAGGAGCAGTTGGTACGCGCCGGGCTCCGCGCCCTCGACCCGCACCGGCAGCAGTTCGCCGGCGGCCGCCAGCCGGTCCGCGCCGAGCGCCGCGACCAGCGGCGGGGTGAGGATCGGCGCGCCCGGATAGCCGGAGGGGAACCCGGCGGTGGGCCAGTCCGGGTCGCCGCCCCACGCGGCGCCGAAGCCGGTGGGCCGTTCGGTCGGCTTGCCGGTGATCTGCCAGCGTTTGAGCCTGACCAGCGAGTGGTCGAGGGACAGCGTGCGGATGTCGCGCAGCGCCGGCAGCGGCCGGTAGACGGCGCGGGGGGTGTGGGTGGCGTCAGAGGTCATGGCGCCGTCCAGTATGCGGTGGAGGACGGCTTGCCCCTGCGGAGCTCGTCGAGGATCTGGCTGCCGACGTGGCGCAGCTCGCCCCGCAGGGCGCGGCGGATGGCCCGCTGCCCGAAGCCACGGGCCACCCGGTCCGCGACCAGGTCCCCGAGGTGGGTGCCGAGCCGCTGGAAGTAGGCGTTGTGGTGGGTGAAGTTGTGCGGGCGCGGATGGCCGAGCGAGATGCCGTTGGCGGCGTCGTTGACGTGGATGCGGTAACGCGCCAGCAGCGCCCGCATCTGGGGGGCGCCACCGCGGTTGAACCCGGACGGCACGATGTGCGCGGCGGCGTGGCCGGGGAGCGGCCCGCGCCCCTCGAGCGTCATGTACCTTCGCAACAGCTTGGCGTGGTCGCCACAGCTCAACAGTCCGAGGTAGTCGAGCCAGAGCAGCGGGTTGACGACGTAGGAGTGCGGGTTGGGGCCCCCGTCCAGGCCGAGCGGGTCGGGGCTCAGATAGCGGGCGACCGCGGGGTCGTAGAGCCGGAAGTAGTTGTAGTGGAGCTCGGTCTCCGGGTCGAAGTACTGGCCGGGGAAACGCAGCGGGGTGTCGGCGGTGGCGGTAGCGGTGTCGGCGGTGGCGTCGCCCGGGCGGCCCCTCGTCAGGCCCCAGAGGGTGGCCTCGGCCCGCCACACGGTCTCGCCGGCCTCGTCCACCAGCTCGGTCGGGGTGCCGATCAGGTCGCTGACGATCGCGAAGAACCGCTGGTCGACGACGTCCTGGGGTGCTTCGGCGGAGACGCGGCGGCGCTCGCGCTGGGCCAGCGGCACCGTGCCGTCGCGCTCCCAGGTGAGGGTGGTCTCGCCCGGCTCACCGACGACGACCGTGGTCTGCTCCACCAGGTGCGGGCCGTCCCAGGTGAAGCGGGTCTCCTCGACGACGGTCGTGCCGTCCGCCGCCAGCCGCTGTTTGGCGATCCGGCGACCGAGCGGGTCGTAGTGGTAGCGCCAGCGGGTGCCGTCGGGGGTGGTGACGGCGGTGAGCCGGTCCTCGGCGTCCCACGCGTAGCGCCAGACCTCGGGCTTGCGGGAGAGCCGGGTGCGGCGCCGCAGCACCACCCGGCCGGCCGCGTCGAAGGAGTAGCGGACGCCGCCGGCGCGGGTCAGCCGGTTGCCGGTGTAGGCCCGCTCGCCCCTGGCCTCGACGGCGGGATGCCGGTCCGGCCAGTCGGCGCGGGTCGGGTTGCCGGCCGCGTCGTAGGCGTAGGACTCGCGCCAGCCGCGGGCGTCGACGCCGGTGACGCGGCCCGCGCCGTCCAGCGTGAAGGTGCGGCGGCCGCCCGCCGGTTGGTCGAGGGCGGTCGGCAGGCCGTCGGGACGGTACTCGTAGCCGCGCCGCCAGGCCGGCTCGGAGCCTCCCGGCGCGGTGAGCGACTGTCGGGTGAGCCGGCCCGCCGCGTCGTGGGTGAGGCCGAGGAGGGCGCCGGCGGCGCCGAGGCGGCGGCTGATCTCCTGGCCGGCCGCGTCGTGGCGGGAGGCCAGGGTGCGGCCGGCCGCGGTGAGCGCGGTACGCCGCCCGGCCGGGTCGTAGGCGTAGTCGGTGACGGCACCGGTCGGCGTGGTGCGCCGGATCGGGCGGCCCACGGCGTCGTAGGCGGTGGCGAGGACGCGTCCTTCGACGGCCTCCGAGGTGACCCGCCCGAGCAGGTCGTAGCCCACGGTCAGCACGGCGTCGGGACCGGCGGCCCGCACCAGCCGCCCCGCCGGGTCGCTGGCGAAGTCGGTGGTGGCGCCGTCCACGGTCTTGGCGATCCGGAAACCGGCCGCGTCGTAGACGAATTCCACCGTCTGGCCGAGGGCGTTGACCCGGCGCAGCAGCCGGCCGAGCGGGTCGTGCGCGGAGTGCGTGACGTGCCCGTCGAAGTCGGTCTCGGTGGTCGGCCTACCGGCCGCGTCGTAGCCGTATTCCCAGGTCAGACCCCTGGGGTCGGTGACGCCTGTGAGGCGCAGCTCGGTGTCGTACCGGTAGGCGTGGTGGGCGCCGTCCGGCGTGGTGCGGGCGGCGATCCGGTCGAAGTGGGTGTAGGCGACGCGGGTGACCTGGCCCAGCGGGTCGGTGTGGGTGAGGCAGTTGCCCTCGCCGTCGTAGGCCCAGGACTCGGTGGCGCCGTCCGGCTCCGTCCTGCTGGCGGGAAGGCCCTCGACGGTCCAGGTGACCCGGGTGATTCCCCCCAGCGGGTCGGTCACGGTCGCCGCGTTGCCGAACGCGTCGTAGCCGTAGCGGGTCGTGGCGCCCAGCGGGTCGACGGCCGAGGTCGGCTGCCCGGCACGGTTGTTGCCGAAGTGCCAGACGGCGCCCAGCGCGTCGGTGAGTTCGGTGAGGGCGCCGAACGTGTCGTAGCCGTAGCGCGTGACCGCGCCCTCGGGGTCGGTCAACCGCACACAGTTGCCGCGCTCGTCCCACTCCTGGAGCCAGACCGCGCCGTCGTGGTCGGTCAGCTCGTACGGCAGGCCGAGGTCGGTGAAGCTGGCCGAGGACTCGGTGGCGTTCGGGAGGCGCACCCGGGTGAGGTCGCCGTGGACGCTCCACTCCAGGCGGGTGGTGTGCCCGAGCGGGTCCGTGAGGGAGGTGAGCCGGTCGTGGCGGTCCCAGGTGCGGTGGGTGGTGTGGCCCAGCGGGTCGGTCTCGGCGACGAGCTGGTAGCTGTCGTTGAACTCGTAGACGGTGGTGTGGCCGAGCGAGTCCGTGAACCGGGTGCGGCACGCCTCGGCGTCGTACGCGATGGCGCTGCCGAGGAACCCGTCGGCGCCCTCGGTGGCGACGCAGCGGCCCTCGGTGTCGTACTCGTACCGGTACCAGCTGCCGTTCCGGTCCTCCCAGCCGGCGAGCCGGTGCCGCTCGTCGTAGCGCAGCCGCTGGGGCTGCCCCGACGAGTCGCGGATCTCGGCGAGGTTGCCGCGCTCGTCGTAGCCGTAGCGCAGCAGCGTGGGCGCTTCGGGGTCGTTGAGCAGCCGGAGTTCGGTGATCCGGTGGTGGGAGGTGCTGACGCCGATGTGGTAGCCGCCGTCGTGGACGATGTCGCGCGGCGCGCCGCTCGGGTCGTAGCCGATCCTGATCCGGTTGCCGTTCCGGTCGCCGAGCGCGACCAGCGGCAGTTCGGCACCGGACCGGCCGGGCACCGGCGCGAAGTGCAGGGTGTGCCCGCTGTCCCGCCGGTGCACGGCGATCGGCGTGTCGGCGGCGCCGCTCCATGTCAGCGCCCACCGCGGGCCCTCGACGGGCAGCATCGGCTCGTCCGGGATCGGCCGCGGGTAGTCGAGCACCATCCCGTCCTCGGTCACCAGCCGGACGCCGCCCGCGTCGAGCAGCAGCCGCTGGTCGAGCGTCGACGCCCAGGAGGGGCCGAACCAGGTGCCCTCGCGGAGGCCGCTTCGGTGGTGGCGGCGGAGCACCAGCGGCAGCACACCGGGGAGTTCGACGTCGGTCGCGTCCATCACCAGCTCGCCGGTGGCCATGTCGACCGGGTCGGTCCTGCACACCAGGGTGTCGCCGCCCCGCCCGAATCTGCGGATGCTCCGGCCGAGGCCGCGTAGCCCCTGCCGCAGCCCGTGCAGCCCGGTGGTGGCCAGGGAGCGGATGCCGCGGGCGAGGCCGCCGAGGGTGGTGAGGCCGCGCATGCCGGGGATGCAGTCGAGGGCGGCGAAGGCGACGTCGAGCAGCGAGCCTTCGCCGTTGGCGTATTTGACGAGGGTGTCGGCGAGGACGACGACGGCGGCGGCGAGGACGATCAGGGCGAGGGGGCCGCCGATGATCAGGGCGATGACGCCGAGGACGGCGACGACGACCTTGCAGATGGCGACGAGGGTGTCCCAGGCGTCGGAGAACCAGCGGACCAGGTTGTCCCACCAACTGCGGTTCTGGATTCCCGCGTCGGACGCCTCGTCGATCTCCCGGGCGCACTCCCTGGCCGCCTCCTCGCGCAACCCCTGGGCTTCGCGGGCCAGTTGGCGGGCCGCGTCGAGCCGGCCCCCGGCCTCGTCCACCCGGCCTCGGGCGGAGGACGCCGCCTGGTCGGCCGCGGCGCGGTCCCGCGTGGCGGCCCGCACCTCCGCCTCGTCCGGCGGCTCGACGCCGTCCCGCTCGCCCTCCTCCTGCAACCGGGTCGACTCGGCGGCGGCCCGGTCCACCCAGCCCTCCGCGTCCGACAGCGCGCCCTGCGCGGAGGTCAGGTCGGCCTGCGCCGCGATCGCCCGGTCCAACGCCCGGTCGGCCATCCCCTGCGCGGTCTCCAGCTTCGGCCAGTAGGTGCCGAGCGCCCGCGCCGCCAGGTCGTAGGAGGTCCGGAGCTTCTCCAGATTGCCCGGCACCCCGTCGAACTCCGACCGGAACGCCTCCGCCGAGCGCCCCGCCCACTCCAACACCGCCCGGTCGTCCGCCATGCCACGGACCCGGCCCAACGCCTCGCCGACATCGTCCGCGAACGTCTGGAGGCTCTCCGCGAGCTCCCTGACCTCCTCCGGGTCGCCCGGTGTCGGATCGGAGTCCATGTCGACCGGACTCCAGTCGGAAGGCCGCACCACAGACCGCACCCCCACCATCACACCCGATGATCACGCCCTGACGGAGTGTCACTCAACGGTAGGGCCGGAGCAGGGGGCGGACAACAGGGCCCACGAGGGCACCCCCCGGCGCGCTGTTGCGCGGCTGTGACAACCGGGGTGCCCGCGAGCCAGTCCACAGGGTGTCGACCGGTTCGACCGCATGACCCGCACGACCCGCACGACCGAGAGAGAGGGAGCCGCCGTGAGCCCACACGACCGCCACCACCCCACACGCGCCAGGCACGCCGAGAGCCGCCTCTCCCGCCGCGGCCTGCTCGGCCTCGGCACCGCCGCGCTGATCGGCGCCGGCGTCTACTCGGCCGTCGCCGCTCCCGCCAAGTCCTTCGGTGCCCGCGACGTCCCGTGCGGCGACGCCGTGCCCGGCTGCGGCCCCACTCCGGACGCCGGACCCAGCGTCGAGCGGCCCCGGCTGATCGGCGACGGCTCCACCGCCGACACCGGCCCCCAGCCCCACCAGCCGGGCCCGGAACGCCCGTTGGAGGCCGGCGAGCGGCCCCCGCAGTTCGTCGTCGTCTCCTGGGACGGCGCCGCCGCCCTCGACGACGGCCTGTTCCCCCGCTTCCGGGAGCTCGCCGGCGAACTCGGCGCCGCCATGACCTTCTTCCTCTCCGGCCTCTACCTGCTCCCCGAGGCCCAGCGGGAGACCTACCTGCCGCCCCGCAACGCGCCCGGCGCCTCGGACATCGGCTACCTCACCGACGCCCACATCCGCGACACCCTCGAACAGCTGCGCGCCGCCTGGCTCGAAGGCCACGAGGTCGGCACCCACTTCAACGGCCACTTCCTCGCCGGCGACGGCTCCGTCGGCAACTGGACCTCCGACGACTGGCGCGAGGAGATAGCCCAGGTCAAGACGTTCGTCACCCGCTGGCGCACGCACACCGGATTCGACGACCTGGACCCGCTGCCCTTCGACCACGAGACCGAACTGGTCGGCGGCCGCACCCCGGGGCTGCTCGGCCAGGAGAACCTGCTGCCGGTCGCCGCCGAGCTCGGCTGGCGCTACGACGCCAGCTCACCCGGCGGACTCCAGATCTGGCCGGAGCGCCGCGACGGAGTGTGGGACTTCCCGCTCCAGACACTGCCCTTCCCCGGCCACGACTTCGAGGTGCTGGCCATGGACTACAGCATGCTGGCCAACCAGTCGGGCGACGCCACCCAGGGCGACCCCGCCCAGTTCGACACCTGGCGGCAGCAGGCGACCGGCGCCTTCCTCGGCGGATTCGAACGGGCCTACACTTCGAACCGCGCGCCGCTCTTCATCGGAAACCACTTCGAGCAGTGGAACGGCGGCATCTACATGGACGCCGTCGAGGACTCGCTGCGCGAGATGGCCACCTATGACGAGGTGCGCTTCGTCTCGTTCCGCCAGCTGTGCGACTGGCTGGACGCGCAGTCCGAGCAGGTGCTGACCGACCTGCGGACGCTGGGCGTCGGCCAGGCTCCGGCCGGTGGCTGGGGGTGACCGGCACCGGTTGACCCCGGCGGACGGGCGACCACGATCGAACGAGGAACAACGGGACGAGCGGCGGAACGAGCACGGTGAGCGTCGAGTGAGCGGAGCCCAGGAGGCCGAGGCGCTGTTCGAGGCGGTCTACCCGCGGCTCGCCGGCTGGTGCCGCGGCCTGGTGGACGGCGACGAGGTCGCCCACGACATCGCCTCCGAGGCGTTCACCCGCCTCTGGTCCCGGTGGACGACCGTGGACAACCCCGAGTCCTACCTGTTCAGCATCGCCGCCAACCTGGTCAAGGACCACTGGCGGCACCGCGACCGGGAACGCCACGCCGCCCGCCGCCTCGACCCGCGCGACGAGCACGCGCCCGCCGCCGACCAGGGAGTCGACGTGCGCGCCCTCGTCGAGTCGCTGCCCGACCGACTACGGGTGCCCGTGCTGCTCCACTACTACGCCGGCCTGCCCGTCGACGAGATCGCCACCGCGCTGCGCCGCCGGCCGGGCACCGTCAAGAGTGACCTCCACAAGGCCCGACAACGGCTGCGGACCGCCCTGAGGGGACTCCATGACCTCACCACCTGAACCACCCGCCGCATCCGGCGGCGACCCGGAACCGACCGACATCGCCCGTGCCTTCGCCGCCCCCACCCGCCGAC
>NZ_SMKI01000357.1 GCF_004348415.1 Streptomyces hainanensis | reverse complement strand
GTCGGGGGCTCGCCCGGGGTCCTGGGCGGCTGGCCGCCGGGGCCGGAGCCCACCGGGCGGGAGGGCAGCTCGGGCCTGTTGGGGCGGCGCGGCACCTGCCGGGTGGAGTCGTTGCGCTCCAGGCTCCGCTGCCAGCCGGGCAGTTGGCCCTCGCGGCCGGTGCCGAGCGCCGGCCCGCCCTCGCCGGCCGGGCGGCGCTGCGGCGGGGTCTCACGGTGCAGGGTCGCGGTGGCGGGGCTGGTCGGCGGGGCCGCGGGACGCGGCCGGGCGCCGCCCTGGGCCACGTCGGCGGGGAGCATGACCAGGGCGGTGGTGCCGCCGGAGTCCGAGGGACGCAGCTGGATCCGGATGCCGTGTCGCAGGGACAGCCGGCCGACCACGAACAGGCCCATCCGGCGGGAGACCGAGACGTCGACGGTCGGCGGGTTGGCCAGCCGGTCGTTGATCTCGGCCAGGTCCTCGGGGGACAGGCCGATGCCGGTGTCGTGGATCTCCACCAGCACCCGGCCGTCGGGCAGCGCGTGACCGGTGACCTTGACCTTGGTCTGCGGCGAGGAGAACGAGGTGGCGTTCTCCAGCAGCTCGGCCAGCAGGTGGACGAGGTCGTTGACGACGCGTCCCGCGACCTCGGTCTTGGGCACGGCGCTGAGCTCGATGCGCTCGTACTGCTCCACCTCGGAGGCCGCGGCGCGCAACACGTCGACCAGCGGCACCGGGCGGGTCCACCGGCGGCCCGGCTCCTCGCCGGCGAGGACCAGCAGGTTCTCACCGTTACGGCGCATGCGGGTGGCGAGGTGGTCGAGCTTGAAGAGCGAGGACAGCTGGTCCGGGTCGGCCTCGCGGGACTCGAGCTCCGAGATCAGGGAGAGCTGACGCTGGATCAGACCCTGGCTGCGGCGCGAGAGGTTGGTGAACATCGCGTTGACGTTGCCTCGCAGCAGGGCCTGTTCACCGGCGAGGCGGACCGCCTCGCGGTGGACGTCGTCGAACGCCTCGGCCACCCTGCCGATCTCGTCCCTGGTGTGGACACCGACGGACTCCACGGTGGTGTCGACGTCCTCGGGCTCGGCCTCGGACATCTGCTTGACGACCTCGGGCAGCCGCTTGCGGGCCACCTCGGTCGCGGTCTCCTGGAGGCGGCGCAGCGAGCGCACCATGGAGCGGGCCACCACGAAGGCGCCGACGAGCGAGATGCCGAGCACCAGGATGACGACGGCGCCGTTGATGACGGCCTCTTGCTGGGCGTCGTCCCGCAGCGCGTTGGCCTGCGCCTGCATCTCGGCGAGGAGCTCGGACTCGATGACGTTCATCGCCTCGATCTTGGTCCGGTCCTGCTCGTACCAGTTGCGGTAGCTGCGGTCCGGCGAGTTCCTGATGCCCTCGGGGGCGGAGAAGACGCGCTGTGCGTACTGGTCCGCCTGGGTGACGTTGGCGATGCCGCCCTCGAGGGGGGCGAGCCGGTCGTTGGCCCGGCTCTGGCCGTAGATCTGCGCGAAGCTCTCCAACTGCGCCTCTTCGCTGAGGCTGCTGTTGCGGCCGAGGCGCCAGTCGACGTCGGAGAGGTCGGCGTTCTGGCCGGGGAGCTCGTCGCGGGCGAGGCCCGCGGTGATCACGGCACGCTGGATGGAGGCGTGCTCCTTGGCCGAGGAGAAGGCGGCCAAGGCTCGGGTGGAGCGGATCATCTCGCTGTTGCTGGTGGCCTGGGCCATGTCAAGCGAGAGGTTGTGCAGCGACTCGATCAGGTTGTTGTAGGCGCTGATCGTCTGGCCGGCGTTCTCCGGGTCCTCGTACGCCTGCCGGCGGATGGTGCTGATCTCGTTGACCTGGCGGCCGATGTTGATCACCGTGGAGACGACGCCTCGCATGGCCTCGTCGGTGTCGGAGAGCCGCAGCCGGGCGTCGCTGAAGGCGCGGAGCGCCTGGTTGGTGGTCTCGCGGGCCGACACGACCTCGTCGCTGTTCCGGTCGCGGCCGCTGACCAGCGGGCCGGCCGAACGGTCGCGCTCCTCCTGCAGGGCCTTGGCGAACTCGGTCGCCACCTGCGTCATGTCGGTGAGGAGTTCCAGGTCGTCCAGCCTCTCGATGTCCTCCATCGAGTTCTGGATCCGGAAGCCGCCCAGAAGGGTGGCGGCGACCACGGGGAGCGCGATCAGCGACACCAGACGGGTGCTGATGCGCCAGTTGCGCAGCGCGAGGCGCGATCCCGAACGACTGGGCCTGGCGGGCGCCGGGCGCTTGTCGGCGCCGGCGGTGACCGGCTCGCGGGTGGGCTGCTCACCCCCCACGGCGGGCTGTGCCGGGTCACCGCCCCCTGGGGCGGGCCCGGCGGAGGAGCCGCGGTCCGTCACACCACCAGGCTCCGCATCCCCCGCAGCACTGCCTTCCCTCTTGAAACGTCCCTGCACTGGCGTCGCAACCTCTGGACCTTGAGCGGCACGCCGCGAAGACGACGTGACGGTGTCGAGCCGGGGGCACCCGAGCCCCTTGACGGTTGTGGGCAACCGCCGCGTCTGACGGTCAGCACGGCGAGTGGCGCTGGCGTGCGCCCCTCACTTCGGTGGCTGACCCGCGACGGTCCGTGTGATTCCAGCACAGTGGCCGATCTCCAACAAGGGCTGGGAACGCTCCCGTGACATCTATGACACTCCGAAGGTCGAGCGTCACGGCATGTACACAGCCAGCATGGAGAAATCGGACTTTTGTGCACCACATCACCATCGAACAAGCACACAACGGGTAGCTATCGTGTGGAAGGAGTAAACCTATGGCAGCGTATGCCCCTTTTATCCCGCCCCTTGGCTGTCCCGATTTGACGTGCTTTCGCCAAACCGCCGTGAGCAAACTCACACCGGGCAGGTGGCTGATTCCCCGCTTCCGGCGGGTATAGCGAGCCTAGCCTCGCTTTACAGAACGTTCGGAAACGACAAGAGAGTCAAGGCAGAGCACCGTGAAGAGCACCCTGACGATCCGCTCCACCGCCAACCCGCGGCGCACCACGCTGGCACACCTCTCCGACGCCGGAGAGCTCGCCCTCGGCGAGCGCCCCGAGGCGCGCCTGCCGGAGCTCCCCCGGGCCACCGCGAACCCGCGGCGCACCATCCTCGTCGAGCGTGAGAACGCCGCCTGACCTCGGCTCGCACGCGAACAGCCCCCGGCTCGGCCGGGGGCTGTTCGCGTGTCGGGGCGCGCGCGGGGCGGCGCGCTACCCCTGCCAGCTGTGCGGCGCGCGGTAGCCGGCGGCGCGCTCCAGGCGGCGCCAGCCCGCGGTGCTGCGGTCGGCGCCGGCCGGCGCGGCGTCCTGCCGGGCGGCACGGGCCACCAACAGGGCGGTGACGGCGGCCAGCTCCTCGGGGCTCGCCTCGCCCTTCTCCACCCGGACCAGATGGGGGTCGCTGTTCATCTCGCGCACTCCTTGCGGATCGTCAGGCTCGACTCGGGGACGGGGCCGCGTCACTGCGGCGGGTTGCCGTGCTTGCGGGCCGGCAGGTCGGCGTGCTTGTTGCGCAGCATCGCCAGTGACTGGATCAGCACCTGGCGGGTCTCGGCGGGGTCGATCACGTCGTCGACCAGGCCCCGCTCGGCCGCGTAGTAGGGGTGCATCAGCTCGGCCTTGTACTCCTTGACCATGCGCCCTCGCATGGCGTCAGGGTCCTCGGCGGCGGCGATCTGCCGGCGGAAGATCACGTTGGCCGCGCCCTCCGCGCCCATCACCGCGATCTCGTTGGTGGGCCAGGCGAGCGTGACGTCCGCGCCGATGGTCTGCGAGTCCATCACGATGTAGGCACCACCGTACGCCTTGCGCAGCACCAGCGAGATCCTGGGGACCGTGGCGTTGCAGTACGCGTAGAGCAGCTTGGCACCGTGCCGGATGATCCCGCCGTGCTCCTGGTCGACGCCGGGCAGGAAGCCGGGCACGTCGAGCAGCGTCACGATCGGGATGTTGAACGCGTCGCACATCTGGACGAAGCGCGCGGCCTTCTCCGAGGCGGAGATGTCGAGCACCCCGGCCAGCGACTGCGGCTGGTTGGCGACGATGCCCACCACCTGGCCGTCGAACCTGGCGAGCGCGCAGATGATGTTGGTCGCCCAGCGCTCGTGCACCTCGAGGAACTCGCCGTCGTCCACCAGTTCCTCGATGACCGACCGCATGTCGTACGGGCGGTTGCCGTCGACCGGGACCAGGTCGACCAGCGCGTCGCAGCTCCGGTCCGCCGGGTCCTCGGTGGGGCTCGCCGGCGGGTTCTCCCGGTTGTTGCTCGGCAGCAGGGAGATCAGGAACCGGACCTCCTCCAGGCACGACTCCTCGTCGTCGTAGGCGAAGTGCGCCACCCCGGAGGTCTCCGCGTGCACGTCCGCGCCGCCCAGGCCGTTGTGGGTGACGTCGGCGCCGGTCACCGTCTTGACCACGTCGGGCCCGGTGATGAACATCTGGGCGGTCTCCCGCACCATGAACACGAAGTCCGTCAGCGCCGGCGAGTAGGCGGCGCCGCCGGCGCACGGGCCGAGCATCACCGAGATCTGCGGGATCACCCCGGAGGCCCTGGTGTTCCGCTGGAAGATGCCGCCGTAGCCGGCGAGGGCCACGACGCCCTCCTGGATCCGGGCGCCGGCGCCGTCGTTCAGCGACACCAGCGGCGCCCCGGCCGCCATGGCCATGTCCATGATCTTGTGGATCTTGGCGGCGTGCGCCTCCCCGAGCGCCCCGCCGAAGATCCGGAAGTCGTGCGCGTAGACGAACACCTGGCGGCCGTGCACCGTGCCGTAGCCGGTGACGACGCCGTCCGTGTACGGGCGCTTGGCCTCCAGGCCGAAGCCCTGGGCCCGGTGCCGCCGCAACATGCCGACCTCGCGGAACGATCCGGGGTCGAGCAGCAGATCGATCCGCTCCCTCGCGGTCAGCTTGCCCTTGGCGCGCTGGGCCTCGGTCGCCTTGTCCGAGGGACCGCGCACCGCCTCCTCGCGGATGGCCCGCAGCTCCGCCACCCGCCCGTGGGCGTCGATGGCGGTCCCCGTGTCTGGCGCGTCGGGCGCTACGGCCTCGGCTTGATCGGTCATGTAACGACCCTACGAAAACCCCGGCCGACCCGCCCTCGTCAGATCCGAACAGTCTCCGCCGCCGTTTGATGGCCGCGCTGCACATAGAACGCGGAAAGGCACAGTGCGGGGCGGCGGGGCACTGTCGGATCCGCACAGCGCCCCGCGGCGGTGGTCACTCCTCCGGGCGCACCCCGGCGCGCAGCAGCCCGTAGGTGTAGGCGTCGTCGAGCGCCTGCCAGGAGGCGGCGATCACGTTGTCCGCGACGCCCGCCGTGGCCCACTCGGTGGTGCCGTCGCCGGTGGTGATCAGCACCCGGGTGGTGGACCGGGTGCCCTGCCGGCCCTCCAGGATGCGCACCTTGTAGTCCACCAGCTGGAGCCTCGCCAGCTCGGGGAACGTGCGTTCGAGGCCGGCGCGCAGCGCCTGGTCGAGCGCGTGCACGGGGCCGTTGCCCTCGCCGGTGGCGACGATCCGCTCGCCCTTGGCCCACAGCTTGACGGTGGCCTCGTTCTCGCAGCCGGTGTCGGAGCGCTGGTCGGTGATCGACCGCCAGGACTCCAGCCGGAAGAAGCGCTGCGGGCCGCCCTCGGCCTCCGCGCGGAGCAGCAGCTCGAACGAGGCGTCGGCGGCCTCGTAGCTGAACCCCTTGAGCTCCTGTGCCTTGACCCGGGCGACGATCCGGCCGACCAGCTCCCGGTCCCCCGCCAGGTCGTAGCCGAGCTCCCGGCCCTTGAGTTCGACGGAGGCCCGGCCGGCCATGTCGGAGACCAGCATCCGCATCGAGTTGCCCACGAGCTCGGGGTCGATGTGCTGGTAGAGGTCCGGGTCGACCTTGATCGCCGAGGCGTGCAGCCCGCCCTTGTGGGCGAAGGCGGAGATCCCGACGTAGGGCTGGTGGGTGGCGGGGGTGAGGTTGACGACCTCGGCGATGGCGTGCGAGATCCGGGTCATCTCGCGCAGCGAGCCGGCCGGCAGCACCCGCCGGTCGTACTTCAGCTCCAGCGCGGCGGCCACCGGGAACAGGTTCGCGTTGCCGACCCGCTCGCCGTAGCCGTTGGCGGTGCACTGCACGTGGGTGGCGCCGCCGTCCACCGCGGCGAGGGTGTTGGCGACGGCGCAGCCCGTGTCGTCCTGGGCGTGGATGCCGAGCCGGGCGCCGGTGTCGGCGAGCACGGTGCGCACCACGGCCTGCACCCGGGCGGGCAGCATGCCGCCGTTGGTGTCGCAGAGCACCACCACGTCGGCCCCGGCTCCGTGAGCGGTGCGCACCACGTCGAGCGCGTAGTCGGGGTTGGCGGCGTAGCCGTCGAAGAAGTGCTCGCAGTCCACGAAGACGCGCCGGCCGTGGGCGCGGAGGTGGGCCACCGTGTCCCCGATCATGGCCAGGTTCTCGGCGAGTGTGGTGCGCAGGGCCAGCTCGACGTGGCGGTCGTGGGCCTTGGCGACCACGGTGACGACGGGGGCCTCGGAGTCGATCAGGGCCCGCACCTGGGGGTCGTCGGCCACGGAGACGCCGGCCTTGCGGGTGGCGCCGAAGGCGACGAGGCGGGCGTGCCGGAACGGGATCTCGGCGCGGGCCCGCTGGAAGAACTCGGTGTCCCGGGGGTTGGCCCCCGGCCAGCCGCCCTCGATGAAGCCGACCCCGAAGTCGTCGAGGTGGCGGGCGATGGTCAGCTTGTCGGCAACGGTGAGGGTGATGCCCTCGCGCTGGGCGCCGTCACGCAGGGTGGTGTCGAACACGTGGAAGCCGTCGCCCGGGGGCTGGGTGGCGGGCTCGTCCTTGCTGGTCATGGTGGTGCGGGACTCCTGTCGAATGGAGGCGGCTGCGGGGGCTTGGCTCCACTGCCCTCACGGCCCGTGCGCTCCCTCTCCGGTCCAGTGTGCCGGAAAACGAAAAGACCCCTCGCGGATGCGAGAGGTCTGCGCGCGGGTCTGAGGCACGGTGGCCGCCGACGCCTGGGTGGGCGGTGGGTGGCTCACTGTGGACCGGCGCGCTGGTCACCGATAATGCTGGCGAACGAGAGCACGGAAGCGAGTGTGGCACAGGCGGTCTCCCGTGCCGCCCGTCGTCTCAGGATGCGGACGCCGAGCCCGGCCGCCAGCGGCCGGGCCCCGTGGCGTCGGGCTCAGGCGACCCGGTGCAGCCAGCCGTGCCGGTCCTCGGCGCGCCCGGTCTGGATGTCGACCAGCGTCTCGCGGAGCCGCAGGGTGATCTCGCCGGCCTGGCCGTCGCCGATGGTCCAGGCGCCGTCCGCCGACCTCACCGAGCCGACCGGGGTGATCACCGAGGCGGTGCCGCAGGCGAAGACCTCGGTGATGGCGCCGCTCTCGCACTCCCGCCGCCAGTCGTCCACGGTGATCCGGAACTCCTCGGTCGGGTAGCCGAGGTCGTCGGCGATCCTGAGCAGCGAGTCGCGGGTGATGCCGGGCAGCAGGGTGCCCGTCAGCCTCGGGGTGAGGATCCGCGCGTCGGCGCCGGTGCCCCGCACGAAGTAGAGGTTGGACGAGCCCATCTCCTCCACCCAGCGGCGCTCCACCGCGTCCAGCCAGACCACCTGGTCGCAGCCGTGCCGGACGGCCTCGGCCTGGGCGAGGAAGGCCGCCGCGTAGTTGCCGGCGCACTTGGCCTCGCCGGTGCCGCCCGGCGCGGCGCGCACGTAGTCGGTGGACAGCCAGACGGAGACGGGCCGCACGCCGCCGGCGAAGTAGTCGCCGGCGGGCGAGGCGATGACCATGAAGAGGTACTCGTTCGCCGGCCGGTTGATGCCGAGCCCGACCTCGGTGGCGAACATGAAGGGCCGCAGGTAGAGCGTCTGCCCGGCGCCGCTCGGCACCCAGGCGGCGTCCTGCGCGACGAGCACGTCGATGGCCTCCACGAAGGCCTCCACCGGCAGCTCGGGCATCCCGAGGCGCGCGGCCGAGCGCTGGAAGCGGCGGGCGTTGGCGTCCGGGCGGAAGGTGACGATCGAGCCGTCCGCCCGCCGGTAGGCCTTGAGGCCCTCGAAGATCTCCTGCCCGTAGTGGAGCGCCATGGTCGCCGGGTCGAGCGGGATCGGGGCGTAGGGCTGGAGGGTGGCGTCGTGCCAGCCGCGGCCCTCGGTCCAGCGGATGGTGACCATGTGGTCGGTGAAGTACCGGCCGAACCCGGGCTCGGCGAGGGCGACGGCGCGATCGGCCTCGGGGAGCGGCTGCGTGGAGGGCTTGAGGTCGAAGGTGATCGGGGTCGTCATGTGGGCGCGTCCTTCACGTCGGGTGGGCTTCACGTCGGG